>JAFLRV010000034.1 GCA_022511245.1 Coprobacter sp. | reverse complement strand
GTCGAGCAGAATCGGGATGTCGCTGGCCGATATGCCGGCCCGGATGAGGTCATCCGTATCTTGCGAGAAGTTGTTCAGGAACTTTTCCATGTTGTTGCTGTCGGCAGCTACCGACTGCCGGTAGAGTTCGATGGCCCGGCGTATGTTGCCCAGTGCGAACTCGGTGTGTCCGGCGTTCATAAAGTCGAGGGCCGAAGGTTTCTCGGCCAGTATCTTTTCGTAATACCGCTGCGCCTGGTCGCATTTCCCGATGAGGAACGAACACCATGCAATCGACCGCCATGTCTTGGAACTTTTCGGGTCGAGGTAATCGACTTTGAAATAGTGTCGCAGGGCTGCTCCGTAATCTTTCTGTTCCAGATAGCAGTGGCCGATGTTCATCTCTATCGAGAGGTTGTCGGGGCGGAGTTTCTCGGCCCGATGGTAATATTCGAGTGCCATTTCGGGCTTTTTCAGGTGCCGGTAGCATTGGGCGATGCGGCGAATCGTCCAGAAACTTTCGGGTGTAATCATTTCGGCTTTCAGATACTCTTCCAGTGCCCGTTCATAATTTCCCTCCATTTGCAGGCAGTACCCTATTTTCTGATAGAGTGCGCTGTTGGAGTGTTGTTTGGTGGCCAGTTCCCGGAATATTTCCAGTGCATCGTCGTAGTATTCTTTCCGGAAATAGAACTCTCCGATGAGTTGCAGACTCTCATCGTTGTCGAATATCGATTTCAATATCGGGATGCGGTAGAGGTTCAGTTGAGAAGAGAACGGGTTTTCAAACTCATCTTTTCGGGGATGCAACCGGAAGAACCGGTACAAGTCCTGTATATACTGGTTGGAAATGTGTTCGTTTTTCCGGTTTTTTTTCAAAACGGCCTCCTCTTTTTCGAGATTTTCCATCTCCATGCCTTCGGTATTGAACTGGGATATCATCATCTGCCGCTGGGGCTGGGGCATGTGGGTCAGGCTCAGGCAAAACGAATATTTGTCGGAGTTGCACAGAAAATGAGACATCCGAATCATTTTTTTGAACGACTCGTCGGTTCCGTCGGCAGCAAAAATACCGTTCAGCGCCGTGTGTTCCGTAGTGAACGGGAGCAGCCAGTTGCCCGCTTCGTGAAAAAAGGCGAAATGCTTCAGATTGGCGAATGTGCTCATAAAGATATCGGCCCCCTCCATTTGCAGGTGGGTCAGCTCTTTGAGTTTGTCGGTAATGCCGGCTTGGTCGAGAATTTCCTGCCATTCCGGGTTTTTGTCGGCGGCCGTGATGTCGTTCATCAGCTCTTCCGGTTTTATTTTTTTATAGAGGGCCGGACTGATTTTAATCATCTCCGGCAGCAGCTCTTCGGTAAATTTGCGGGCGATGCGTTCGGTATCCCGGCTTTTGATAAATTGCAGGAAAATGTTGCGGGTGTCGGTACAGAAAGCCGGGTTTTCCTTCAAGGCCTCGATTTGTCGGCCGACGGCCGGAGAGAGGGCGATGCGTTCGCTGTATTTGTCCATAACCATGAGTGCTCCGCACAAGGCCCGCAGGCGTACTTCGGCGCTCCCGGAGTTGTAGGTTTCCAGCAGCATCGACAGTTTTCGCTCGTCGTACCGGTGCAGCAGGTTCAGTGTGAGGGCCGATACAACCAAAGAGACAATACCTTCTGAAAGTTCGTTTCCTGTCAGGGCCCGCTCTATGGCCTGACAGTCTTCATCGGTGGCCGGATAGTTGGTCCAGATGTTGAGGAAAAGTTCATTGCCGTATCGTTCCACCTCCTGTTTCAGCCGGTTCCGTTCATTCGGGTCGCTGTCGGCGGTTACCGACAGGTTGAGAGCCAGCCGCCCGACAGCGGTTTCGGTATCGGAGATACTTTTTCGGAAAAATCCCTCCGGCTGGGTCTGTATATACCTTTTCCGGTTGTAGTAAAGAGAGGAACATTCCCGTTCGAGCAGTTTCTCTGCGGCTTTATCGGTCAGTTGATAGGTCGACAGCACCAAACTGTCGTAGATGCGTTTCCGTTCCGGGTCATTGAAACCGTCGAGCATATACCGGATCATGTATTTGTAGGAGGTTTCCATTTCGTTGAGCGATTCGGATATCTGCCAATCTTTCAATACGGTCATCAATTGTCCCAGCAGCCCGAAAGCCTCTTTCAGTCTCCTTTCCGAAAGGAGCCGGTATATGTTGTTCTGGATATCGGTTATTTCTTTTGTCGTCATGCTTTCCGGTAATGAGTATTCGGGGATTTTCTCTTTTTCTCCCCTGTAAATCTGTCCAAATTTTGTGCCAAACTCTAAGAACGTCCGTTAATTTTGGTTATGACATGTTGCTGTATCGGTTCAGCGGTGAAACGAACCTTTCTCTTTTACCAGAATAACCGACAGCTGCGGGTCGTTTCTCATCTGACGGCCCAATGGCGTAACCATCAGCTCCAGCGGGGTGGAACGGTGGGCCCAAGTCAGCAGGTCGATATGGCTGTGAAGATTCTGTTTCATGGTCCGGTACCACCAGTAGGGAAACGAAAGTGCCTTGACACAGCCGCTTTCGGCGATGTGTTCGAGCGAATCTGTATAGTGCCGGATTTCATGAGCCGACAATCGGTTCGGTTTGTCCAAATCGACATAGCAGGAGGTATACCAGCCGGACCGGGTAAACTGTTCCAGCGTTTTCCAGTTTCGGCTTTCCACAATAATCCGTTCTTTGCTGATGCCGTTTTGGCGGCAGTTCTCCTCTAACCACTCCATCCATTCTCCGGCATTCTCGTCGGTCAGGTTCTTGACATCGAGCCAGATGTGCTGTCGGTTGGCGCGCAGTTTCCGGAAATAGGCTTCCGGAGAGAGTCCGAATGAAACTTCTTCGTCATGGGTGACATCGGGACCTGTCGAATCCCGCAGGACAATATCGACCTCTATGCCGGCATATTTTTCTCCGAGTTCGTCATATTTTTCCAAAGAGTTGACCCGGTGCAGCCACATTTTATCGGGATAGTGACAAGGATAGGAGACAAAAGACAAGTACAGAACAATAGCCAGAAAGCAGGCCGACAATATACCATAATGTAATTTTCGCATCTTTTTCAAACCAGTATAATATATACGCACAAATATAGAAAAAATCTCAGAAAGAAAAAGGGTCGTTTTTTCCGGCAGGAAAAACGTTCTCTTTTGGCGTTGCCGGTGTAGAAAATCCCGTTGTTGAACCGACTGCTAAAATGTTTGTGAACGGTGGCCATATCGTTATCTTGTGCGATTGCAGCAAGACTTCGATTGCAGATTTCGTTTTTATTTTTCTCCCGTATAGACAGAGCAGACCCCGAACGTGAGTTTCGTGCAGCGGGCATTTTGGAATCCGGCTCTCCGGAAGATGTCGAGCATTTGTTCTCCCTGAGGTACTCCGGCTATCGATTGGGGCAGATAGGAATAGGCTTTTTTGTCTTTGGAAAGCAGTCGTCCCATGACTGGAATAATGGTTCCTGAATAGAATCTGTACAGTTGCCGGAACGGAAATTGTTCGGGTGTGGAGAGTTCGATAACTTGCAGAATGCCGCCCGGTCGCAATACCCGGTACATTTCTTGGAATCCCCGGTCGAGTTCCTCGAAATTGCGTACGCCATAGGCTACGGTTACGGCATCGAAAGTCGCATCGGGGTAGGTGAGGTGCAGGCAGTCCTGGTTTTCAAAAACGATATCTTCCTGCAAACCGAGAGCCGCTGCCTTTTCCTGCGCTATTTTCAGCATTCCCTCCGACAGGTCGGCTCCGGTAATCCGTTCGGGATGCAGCATGCGGTGCATCAGAAATGCCAAATCACCGGTTCCGGTAGCGATGTCGAGTATCTGTTCCGGTGCGTGTGTACGCAGCATCTTTACCGCCGTTTTGCGCCAGCGACGGTCGATTCCCCATGTCATGGTCCGGTTGAGCAGGTCATAAGAGGGGGCGATAGCGTCGAACATCTGACGTATCTGTACGCTTTTTTTCTCTTGTCCGTTGTAGGGCAGTATCGATTCGGCTTTGTATTTGGTCATTGTCTTGTCGGCTGAAAAACAGAGGAGATGTACTCCGCTCAGGAATACATCTCCGTATCATGTGCGTTTTGTTATTTCCGGCTGTTGAGAAAGTCGGTTACATTCTTTTCGATGCGGGCCGCCAGATTACCGGTGTCGGCTTTAACGAATTTCTCACCGACAATGTGTTCGTACAGTTCGATATACCGGTCGGCTACGCTGTTGCAGTAGGCTTCGGTCATTTCGGGAACCTGCTGGCCCTCTTTTCCCTGAAAACCATTCTGGATAAGCCATTGGCGAACAAATTCTTTTGACAGCTGACGCTGTTCTTCTCCACGTGCCAGTCTCTCTTCGTATCCTTCGGCATAAAAATAGCGGGAGGAGTCGGGCGTGTGTATTTCATCGATAAGAATGATTTTTCCGTCTTTCTTTCCGAACTCGTATTTGGTATCGACCAGTATAAGCCCTTTTTCAGCAGCTATCTCGGTACCCCGACGGAAGAGAGCCTGTGTATATTTCTCCAGTTGTTCGTAATCCTCTTTCGATACGATGCCCTGAGCGATGATTTCCTCTTTTGAAATATTTTCATCGTGACCTGCGTCTGCCTTTGTCGTAGGGGTGATAATGGGAGTGGGGAATTTCTGGTTCTCTATCATCCCTTCGGGTAATTCGATACCGCACAACGTGCGTTCACCGGCTTTATAGGCCCGCCAGGCACTGCCGGTAAGATAACCGCGAATGACCATTTCCACTTTGAACGGCTCGCAGCGTACACCGACGGTTACCATCGGGTCGGGAGTGGCTACTTTCCAGTTGGGAACGATGTCGGCGGTGGCGTCGAGAAACTTGGAGGCAATCTGGTTCAATACCTGTCCTTTGTAGGGAATTCCTTCGGGCAGGATGACATCGAAAGCCGAGATGCGGTCCGATGCAACCATAACCAGCAGTTCGTCGTCGATATTGTAAACGTCACGCACTTTTCCGTGATATACCCCTTTTTGATTGGGGAAATTGAAATCTGTTTTTACCAAAGCATTTTTCATTGCTGCAATTCTTTATACTATATTATACGTTAATTGTTTGTTGTAGGTTCGCTCTTTTGGGGTCGGTGAGATTCCGGTTTGGCCGACTGTTTTTCGCTGTACTTCTCGTAGGCCTCCACAATCTTTTGAACAAGGTGGTGACGGACGATATCTTTTTTGGTGAACTCGACCCGGCCGATACCGTGTACTCCTTTGAGTATATGCAACGCCTGAGCCAGTCCCGAAATCTGGGAGGCGGGCAGGTCGATTTGGGTCATGTCGCCGGTAATAATCATTTTGGCATGCAGTCCCAGCCGGGTCAGAAACATTTTAATCTGGTGAGTGGTTGTGTTCTGCGCCTCATCCAGAATGATAACCGCATCGTTGAGGGTGCGTCCCCGCATAAAGGCCAGCGGGGCAATCTGTATGATGTTGTTGTCCATGTACTCTTTCAGCCTGGCGGCAGGAATCATGTCCTGCAAGGCATCGTACAGCGGTTGCAGGTAGGGGTCTATTTTGTCTTTCATGTCGCCGGGCAGAAATCCCAGTTTCTCGCCGGCTTCTACAGCCGGACGGCTCAAGATGATTTTTTTTACCTCTTTGTTTTTGAGAGCCCGCACGGCCAGCGCAATGGCGACATAGGTTTTGCCCGACCCGGCAGGTCCCAGAGCAAATACCAGATCATTCGTTTCGAATGATTTGACCAGTTTTTGCTGGTTCTCGGTACGGCCGACAATAGGTTTGCCGTTGACCCCGTAAATGATGAGATGATCCTGTTTGACCTCTACCGGTGCATTTCCTTTGACGATATCTGTAATAATCTCTTCGTTGAGCTGGTTGTATTCGGTGCAGTACTTTTCGAGTTCCCGGATTTTAGTCTCGAACAGGGTAGTCTCTTTCTCGTCGCCGATGACTTTGAGTACATGCCCCCGTGCAATAAGTCTAATTTTCGGAAACAAGGTCTTTACCAGCTGTATGTTACAGTTGTTGACGCCGTAAAATACCACCGGGTCGATGTTCTCCAGAATAATAACTCGTTCAATCATTCGGGTCTTGTCGGTTATTTCCCACAAAGATAATAAATATAGTACAATATATTTTTATTTTACTTGCCGAAAAAGATGCAAATTTCCGGAGGAAAACAACAACGGGTATCGTTCCGGCTGTGTGCATGAGCGTACACCTGCCTTGTTTCGATACCCGTTGTCATTTTCCGGTCAGTGCCGGAGATTATTTATATTCCTGCCAGCTCTTGATTTGTATATCCTCTGTTTTCAGGTTGCAGAATGCCTCGATGAAGGCACCGGCCAACCGGGCGTTGGTGATGAGCGGAATATTGTGGTCGATAGCTGCCCGACGGATTTTGTATCCGTTGGTCAATTCCCGTTTGGTGTGGTTTTTGGGAATGTTGATAACCAAATCGAATTGGTGGTCGGCAATCATCTCCATGATGTTTTCTCCCACATTTTCATCGGGCCACGAAACAATCTTAACGCCTTCGATATTGTTGTCGGAGAGGAATTTCTGTGTTCCGGAGGTGGCGTAGATGTCGAATCCTTTGGCCGACAACGTACGGCAGGCCTCCAGCAAATCCACTTTCGATTTGGCCGAACCCGAAGAGACCATGATGCTCTTCTTCGGTGCCGGATAGCCTACGGCAATCATGGCGGTCAGCAATGCTTCGTTGAAATCGTCGCCGATGCATCCGACTTCACCGGTAGAGGCCATATCCACACCCAGAACCGGGTCGGCGTTCTGCAACCGGGCAAAGGAGAATTGAGAAGCTTTTACCCCGATGTTGTCGATGTCGAAAGCTGTCTTGTCCGGTTTTTCGTAGGGAGCATCGAGCATGATGCGGGTCGCTGTTTCGATAAAGTTGCGTTTGAGCACTTTGGAAACGAACGGGAAACTGCGGGATGCCCGCAGGTTGCACTCGATAACCTTGACTTCGTTGTTCTTGGCGAGGAACTGGATGTTGAACGGCCCGCTGATGTTGAGTTCTTTGGCAATCTGCCGACTGATTTTCTTGATGCGGCGGGCGGTTTCGAAATAGATTTTCTGAGCCGGGAACACGAGGGTAGCGTCTCCGGAGTGAACTCCGGCGAACTCGATGTGTTCGGAAATGGCGTATTCGACCACTTCTCCGTTCTGTGCCACAGCGTCAAATTCGATTTCTTTGGCATTCTGCAGGAACTGCGATACCACTACCGGGTACTCTTTGGAGACGTGGGCTGCCAGTTTGAGGAAGTTTTCGAGACCGTCTTTGTCGTAACATACGTTCATGGCGGCTCCGGACAATACGTAAGAGGGACGTACCAATACAGGGAAACCTACCCGGTCGATAAATTCGTCGATTTCTTCCTTGCTGGTGAGTTCTTTCCATGCCGGCTGGTCTATGCCCAGCTGGTCGAGCATGCTGGAGAATTTGTGCCGGTTTTCGGCCCGGTCGATAGATACCGGAGAGGTTCCCAGAATGGGTACATTCTGGCGATGCAGTTTCATGGCCAGGTTATTGGGAATCTGTCCGCCTACCGAAACGATGACCCCTTTGGGCGATTCCAAATCGATAACGTCGAGCACCCGTTCGTAGGAGAGTTCGTCGAAATAGAGCCGGTCGCAAATGTCGTAGTCGGTCGATACGGTTTCGGGGTTATAGTTTATCATTATGGATTTGTATCCCAGTTTGCGGGCGGTTTGAGCAGCGTTGACCGAACACCAGTCAAACTCTACCGAGCTACCGATGCGATAGGCTCCCGACCCCAGAATAACGACCGATTTGTCGTTCTTGTAGTAGGGGATGTCATGTTCGCTGCCATCGTAGGTCAGGTAGAGGTAGTTGGTCAGTTCGGGATGTTCCGAAGCTACGGTGTTGATTCGTTTTACCGAAGGCAGGATACCCGTTTTCTTCCGGTAGTTGCGCACACGCAGGTTTTCTTTTTCCATGTTTCCTTCCGGATTCTCGGTCAGACGGGCAATCTGGAAATCGGAAAATCCCATGCGTTTGGCTTCGAGCAGCACATCGGCCGGAATGTCTTCGATTTTGGAATAAGATTCCAGTTTGAGTTTGTAATCGTGAATGTTTTTCAGTTTGTTCAGGAACCATTTGTCGATTTTCGTCAGGTCGTGAATCCGGTCGATGCTGTATCCTTTGTCGAATGCTGTGGCAACGGCGAAAATACGCAGGTCGGTGGGGTTGGCCAGCTCTTTGTCGAGGTCGTCGAATACGAGGTCGTTATTGCCCACGAATCCGTGCATGCCCTGTCCGATCATGCGGAGACCTTTCTGCATGATTTCTTCAAAACTTTTACCGATAGACATGATTTCGCCCACCGATTTCATGCTCGACCCGATTTCACGGGATACGCCGATGAACTTGCTCAGGTCCCAGCGGGGAATCTTGCATATCAGGTAGTCGAGGCTCGGAGCTACATAGGCCGAATTGGGGGTGCCCATTTCTCCGATTTGGTCGAGGGTATATCCTAAGGCTAATTTGGCGGCTACAAAAGCGAGGGGATAACCGGTCGCTTTGGACGCCAGCGCCGAAGAGCGGCTCAACCGGGCGTTTACTTCGATAACCCGGTAGTCGTCGGTTTCGGAATTGAAAGCGTACTGGATGTTACATTCTCCCACGATGCCGAGATGACGGATGATTTTTTTCGACAGCTCCTGCAACATGGTCAGTTCTTCCGGTTCGAGCGAGCAGGTCGGAGCCACCACGATACTTTCACCGGTATGGATGCCCAGCGGGTCGAAATTTTCCATGCTGGCTACCGTAAAACAGTGGTCGTTTTTGTCACGGATTACCTCGAATTCAATTTCTTTCCATCCTTTCAAAGACTCTTCGACCAGAATCTGGTTCGAATAGGAGAAGGCGTTTTCCGCCAAATCTTTCAATTCCTGTTTGTTGTTGCAGAAACCGCTGCCCATACCTCCCAGTGCGTAGGCCGAACGGATAATCAGCGGGAATCCGATTTTTTCGGCTGCCGCAAAGGCATCGTCCATACTTTCTACGGCAATGCTTTTAGGAGTCTTGATTTCTATTTCGTCCAGTTTTTTAACGAACAGGTCTCGGTCTTCGGTGCTCATAATCGCTTCGACGGAGGTTCCCAGTACTTCTACGCCGTATTTTTGCAATACGCCCTTGTTGTACAGCTCGGTTCCGCAGTTCAGCGCAGTCTGTCCGCCGAATGCCAGCAGGATGCCGTCCGGATTTTCCTTTTTGAAAATCTCTTCGATAAAATAGGGGGTAATGGGCAGGAAGTATACTTTGTCAGCGATACCTTCTGAGGTTTGTATCGTAGCGATATTCGGATTTACCAATACCGTTTTTATACCCTCTTCTCTCAGTGCTTTCAATGCTTGGGAGCCGGAATAGTCAAACTCGCCGGCCTGACCGATTTTCAAAGCTCCGGAGCCTAACACCAAAACTTTTTTGATAGATTTCTGCGTCATGTCGTTTTATTTTTTAGTTCATATTTCTCTTCTCTGTTTCAGCATAAAAAAATGCGTCGACTAAAAAGTCAACGCATCGAATAAAAAATAAATATCTTGTCAGGAAAAAAGGAGTTGCACTCGCTGTCGGGTTTCGACAGAAAAGCGTATTTTGCTTTTACCGGTGAGTGCATATTATCCATTAATCTCTTTTTGTTTTTTATTTTTTTTACAAAGGTAAGAGATGAAAGCCAAATATTCAACTCTTTTACCCTCTTTTATTCTATCTCACTTTCAAAACCTGTCCCGGTTTCAGTTTGGTGGTCTGCGTAATGCGGTTCAACTTGCATAGCTGGTTGACCGATGTGTGGTATTTGGCCGCCAAAGCATAGAGCGTATCTCCTGATTTCACCCGGTGTGTCGCATATTGCGTTCCGTTTTTATGGCTGCCGGACGCAGATGCGGTTTTTGCGGCTGCACTGCCGGAGGTGCTGGCCGTATGCCGGTTTCCGTTGGGACGATATACGAAAATATCGGTATGGGGTACTTGATTGGTGAAATCGAAAATGTCGTTCGGATTCAAATCGATGCCCAAAAAGCGGGTCTCAAAATGAAGGTGCGGTCCGGTAGAGCGCCCGGTATTGCCACCCAATGCGATAACTTCTCCTTTTTTCACAATCTGATTGGGGCGAACCAATATTTTCGACAGATGTCCGTATATGGTTTCCAATCCGTTTTCGTGTCTCAGCAATACATAATAGCCATATCCCCGTGCATCGTATTTCGTAATGCGCACTTTGCCGGAGAATGCGGCCCGTACCGAGTCTCCGACCTGCAATTTCAGGTCGACACCCCGATGCATTCTTTTCCATCTCCATCCGTAATCCGATGTTTTGTAACCGGGTACCGGCATGCAATAGTCCGATACGTCGATAGCGAAAGAGTCGGGCAACTGGGTCGTTTTGTACGGGTTCACCCATTCGTTGTTCCAGTCGTCTCCATACAGGTCGATAGCCGGAAATTCTTCGGCTTCCTGTTGCAGTTTGCGCTGGAAGGTAAGCGAATCGATTAAACTGATCTCTTTCTTGATATTGCGTTGATTGGCCAATAAATCCTGATGCTGCTGGCTGTGAATGCTGCCCGGATTGACAGTCTGCGCTATCGCACCTGCAAGAGGCGATAAAGCTGTCAGTCCGGCTATAAGCCATGTTTTCAGTTTGGTAAAATTCATTATATCGAATGCGTTTGTTTTAATTGTTGGTATCGCACTGTCGTACTCGTCGCCGTTTTTCAACCTCTCTTCTCAACAACACCTAAACATAAAGCGGCTTTAAAATAGTAACGGTCCATGCCCTGTGTTTATTTTGCGTGTCTGTAAAAACATCATCTTCAAAGATAGCAAAAATCTTCTGAAGAACACCTCTCCGATTAGTATAAATTAAAATTACAGGAATGTAAATGTGTCGGATATTTAGTTTAAAATGTTGATTATTAGTTTATAATTGAAAAATATGTTTTACAACATATTTATATATTTTAATATTCTTTGAGTTGCCTGAAAAAGAGCGGAATTCGGCTAATGACCCACACCGGTTCGGGTGGTTTTTCTTAACTGATGAGGCTCCAGTTGTATTTTTTCTTGAATATTTTTTGCAACTGGATGTTGAGTATATGATGCTCGTTGTCAGAAAGGTTCGGGTCTTTTTCGAGTACTTCCGATGCGATGTTCCGGGCCAGTTGCAATATTTGACCGTCTTTGGCGATGTTGGCGATTTTCAAATCGAAGGCGATGCCGCTCTGCTGCGTGCCTTCCATGTCGCCGGGACCTCTCAGTTGCAGGTCGGCTTCAGATATCTCGAATCCGTCGTTGGTCTGTACCATGATATCCAGCCGTTTGCGGGTGTCCTCCGATAATTTGTGCGAGGTCATCAGGATGCAGTACGACTGGTCGGCGCCCCGTCCCACACGTCCCCGCAGCTGGTGCAGCTGGGAAAGTCCGAACCGTTCGGCATTTTCGATAATCATAACGGAGGCATTCGGTACGTTTACACCCACTTCGATAACGGTGGTGGCTACCATGATGTGGGCCTGTCCCGATGCGAATTTCTGCATTTCTGCATCTTTTTCGGCCGGTTTCATCTTGCCGTGCACCATGCAGACTTTGTATTCGGGGAATACTTCCTGTATGTGTTCGAATCCCTCTTCCAGATTCTTCAAATCGGATTTTTCGCTTTCCTGTATCAGCGGATATACGATATAGATTTGTCGGCCCTGTTCTATCTGTTTGCGTATGGCAGCATACAATGCACCTCTCCGGTTATCGTACTGGTGCATGGTCTGTATGGGTTTGCGGCCCGGCGGCAGTTCGTCGATGACCGAGACGTCCAGATCGCCGTATACCGTCATGGCCAGCGTTCGGGGAATGGGGGTGGCGGTCATAACCAGTATGTGAGGCGGACGGCTGTTCTTTTTCCACAGTTTGGCCCGCTGGGCCACTCCGAACCGATGCTGTTCGTCGATGACTACCAGTCCCAGATTGGAAAATCCGACCGTGTCTTCGATGAGGGCATGGGTGCCTATGGTGATGTGGGTAGCTCCTGTCAGCAGACCATCGTGGATAATCTCCCGTTCTTTCTTTTTGGTAGAGCCGGTCAGCAGGTCGACCCGCAGGCCGAGCGGTTTGACCAGTTCGCTGATGGTTTCGAAATGCTGGGAGGCCAGAATCTCGGTAGGGGCCATCAGACATGCCTGAAAACCGTTGTCGACAGCCATGAGCATGCTCATCAGGGCAACCAGTGTTTTGCCGCTGCCTACATCGCCTTGCAGCAGTCTGTTCATCTGTTTTCCGCTACCCACATCGGCCCGTATTTCCCGCAGCACCCGTTTTTGGGCGTTGGTCAGTTCAAACGGCAGACATTCCCGGTAAAACCGGTTGAAATTTTCTCCGATGGTGTCGAACCGGAATCCTCCGAGTTTATGCTGCTGGAGTTTGGTAAACCGCAGAATGTTCAGTTGCAGGTAAAACAACTCTTCGAATTTGAGCCGGAACTGGGCTTTGCGCAGCAAATCGGGCGACAGGGGGAAATGTATGTTCCGCAAGGCTTCGTTTCTGTAAATGACATGAGCCCGTGCGATAATCCAGGCCGGGAGGGTTTCCGGCAGTGGCAACGGAATGCCATTCCACAAATTTTGCATGATTTTCTGCATCACTTTGGAATTCAGAGAATGAGTTTTCATTTTCTCTGTCGTATTGTAGTAGGGCTGCAATCCGGGTGTTTTGTCAATAGCTTCTGCCGGGTCGATTTCGGGGTGGGCGATGTTCAGCCGGGAATTGAACACGGTGGGTTTCCCGAATACGGTATATTCGGTGCGCAGTTTATACTTTTCGGCGATGTATTTGATACCTTTGAACCATACCAGTTCGATTTCTCCCGTACCGTCCGAAAACCGGGCTGTCAGCCTGCGGGCACGTCCTTCTCCGGTCGTTTCGAAATGAGTAATGAATCCCCGCAGCTGGATATAAGGCATGTTGCCGGTAATTTCGTTGATTTTATAGGTGCGGCTCCGGTCGATATATTTGTACGGATAATAGGTAAGCAAATCTTCCCAAGAAAATATGTTCAGCTCCTTGTTAAGCAGGATGGCTCTTTGCGGCCCTACTCCGGGAATATATTTTATGTCGAGGGAGGATATATCAGGCATGGTTTGCGAGAAATTCAGCCAGCAGTAAATCTTGCGGGGTGGTTATTTTGATGTTTTCGGTGTTTCCGGGAACTAAACAAACGGTATATCCGGCACTTTCTGCAACGGAAGCGTCATCGGTGAATTGTTCGGAATAAGGCTGCCGGTAAGCCTCTTTCAGGAGGTCGGAGCGGAATACCTGAGGCGTTTGCACCGATTTGTACTGTTGACGGGGAACACTCCGGCTGTTTCCGTCGGCCCGGATTTCCCGTAGCGAATCGGTCACCTCGATAACCGGTATGGCGGCTCCGGTTTCCGCCGCTCGGGTAAACGCTTCGGCAATGACTTTTTGTGAAACAAAAGGTCTCACTCCGTCGTGTACGGCCACCAGTCCGGCGGGAGAGACGGCCTCCAGCCCGTTGCGCACCGATGCAAAACGGGTCTCTCCTCCGTCGACCAGTGTATGGGGGATGGTGAACCGGTATTGCCGGCAGAGCCCGTTCCAGTATTCCCGTTGTTCACGGGGCAGTACCAAAATAATATGTATATCGTTGTCGTATCGGTAAAAAGCCTTCAGGGTATGCATCAATACGGGAGAGTCGCCGATGACCCGAAACTGTTTCGGGATGTCGCCTCCCATGCGCAAACCTTTTCCGCCGGCTACGATAATGACCTCTTTTTTCCCTTTTTCCATATTATCTCGGATTTACAGGACAAATGTATAAAAAATAGCTTAATTATCGGGATATCGGAACACAAAAAAGGCAGGTTAGCCCTCTGCGGGTTTGCCTGCCGTAATCCTTTGTTGATTCAATTTCTCGATAATCGGTTAAAATTTCTTTTAGCCGACACACAACACAAAAGTTATGAATTGAAAAAATGAAGGCATTGGGTTTCCCAATGGAGAAATATATCCTTCTTTTTATTTTTTTTCAAGAAGTGTGCCATACCATTGGATGAAAATCAATATTCTGATTTTTAAGCCGATAAGAATAATCGTCCGTTTCTTTTCGGATACATTCTGGGGACTTTCTCCCCAATGGCGGGAATAAATTCTACAAATCGGGGATTATTCGATGCGATACAGTTTCAGTTTGTTGTACAGCGTTTTCCGGTCGATGTTGAGCAGGAGGGCTGCCTGACTTTTGTTGTTTCGGGTTTGCCGGAGTGCTTCCAGTATACGTTCCCGTTCGTCCTCCGGATTTTTGAGCGAGAACGAATGCGGAGCGGCACAGGAACCGGTATCGCCGGCCACGTCCAGATAAGGATTCAGTTCGGCAGCGGTAATGTAAGGGTGGCTGGCCAGCAGAGTCGCCCGACGGATGATGTTTTTCATTTGTCGCAGATTGCCCGGCCAATGGTATTTCAGGAGCAGTTCTCCCGCTTCGTCGTCGAATCCGACAAGCTGTTTGTTCAGTTCCCGGTTGGCCTGGTCAAGAAAGAAATTGGCAAAATGCAATATATCCTCTTTGCGCTCTTTGAGTGGCGGCATGTGTATGGAAAATTCGTTGAGGCGGTGGTACAAATCTTCCCGGAATGTCCCGTTGGCAATGGCGTTTTCGAGATTTTCGTTGGTGGCCGTAATCAGTCGTATGTCTACGGATATTTCCCGGTTGGAGCCGATAGGTTTTATCTTTCTCTCCTGCAACGCCCGAAGCAGCTGTACTTGGGTTTCGTAGCCGAGATTGCCGATTTCATCTAAAAAAAGCGTACCTCCGTTTGCTTCGAGGAAAGCGCCGGTTTTGTCCTGAATGGCTCCGGTGAAAGAGCCTTTGAGATGGCCGAAAAATTCAGAAGCAGCCAGTTCTCGGGGAATGGTGCCGCAGTCGATGGCCACAAACGGTTTGTCGGCCCGGTTGCTCAGTTGATGGATGCGGTGGGCGATATATTCTTTGCCGGTGCCGCTGGCCCCGCTGATGAGGACTGACATGGGGGTGGGGGCGACCAGTCTCACATACCGGTACAACTCTTGTGCCGCATCGCTTTCGCCTTCGAGATATGCTTCCTTATCTTCTGCCGGACTGCTGTTTTTTACGGCAAGCTCCGTTGTGCTGTTTTCTTCCGTAAAGGAGAGAGCTTCATTGATTTTTTGCAGCAGTTCTTCGGGATTGACCGGTTTCGAGACATAATCTTTG
>JAFLRV010000033.1 GCA_022511245.1 Coprobacter sp. | reverse complement strand
ATCCAAGACTCTGAGGATTTTGCCGACCAACTGCAATTGGCCGTAACTTCCACTGTCTGTTTTCCTCCCGTCGGACCAAAGGTAAGTGAGTCTTGACTAACGATAAGATATGGAGAATCAAGAGAAGGAACAAGGTTGTTATATTTCTCTACTTCTTCGTCACATCCAATAAATAGGAAAAGCAGTAGGAAAGTCGGTAAAAAGATAAAATATTTTCTTTTCATGGTTTCAAAAAAATAAATTAACAGAGACATTGCACCCAAAAGGACGAGCAAAGTTTTTAATGCGAGGCGATATATCCGAGAGTAACCGATAGCCTTTAGAGGTATGAACATGAAGAAGATAATCGGGGGTAAGTGAAATACCGAGTTTAGATGTTATGTTCACACTCAGCCGGGCACCGAAGGTGATGCTGGTCTTACTGATACCTTCAGCAATTATTATATTCGTTTGATTATTTTCCAGCATCAAGAACATCTGTCCGCCAACTTGCGGAGTAAAGCATACTCGACCTCCCATGTGAACTCCGTAACCAAATTTAAGATTAAATCCAACTGGACAATAAGTAGCAGCAAATTTATAAAAACCATCATCTCTTGTATCATACCAATAAACCATTTCACTTTTGACAATTCCTTGTATGTAATTGGCTTCGACATTAATATTATTAATATATATTCCTGCTCCAAACGAGATTCCTGAAAAGGGAAAAAAGTTATAACCAGCTTGTATATACATTTTATTGCCGCTTACATAATCATGACGCAATTTGATATTTATATCCTGTGTGTTGCCGTCAAGTTTCAAAGTTTTAGCATACTTCCTATACTGGGATTTGCTAAGTTCTATTTTATATTGGCCGGCTTCAAGATTAAATTGATAAGGAGTTTCACCGGCGTAGCGGCCGTCAATGGTTACTGTAGCTCCTGTTGGTGTAGTGTTCAGAACCGCCGAGCAGTAGTCGATTAACCGGATGTTTTCTATGTGGGTTTTTCCCTCTTGCAGTACAATTTCACGAGTTTCGGGACGGCAACCGGGATGTCGGAGTTCTATACGGTGAGCTCCGATAATGAGTTCCCGGTCAACAACAGGTGTAGTACCGAAATTTTTGCCGTCGATAATAACTTCGGCTCCATTGGGACTTGTGGTAATATTGAGTTTTCCGAGAATAGGACGGGGAGTATCAAGGGTATAGGTCAGTTTCTGTCCGTTGCTAACGGTTACTGTGCGCACAGAGGGTGTATGGTTGGGTTTGCGCACCTCCAGACGGTGCGTGCCGGTTTCGAGCCGACCGCTCCATCGTCCGCCAGATGCAGAGAGCAACTCATCGTTGTCATAGATTTGGACATTTCGGTCGTCCACAGAGAGTTCGGCCGAAGCATAATCGGGAGAGAATTGGGTTGGGGTAAAACTAAAACGCAATGGAGCTTCATCAGTAACAGTAATGGTTTTCTGCCAGAGAGAATAGTATTTCTGTTTCACCCGAAGGGTGTGTTTTCCGCTGGCTACGGGATGCGACTGCATGGGAACAGTTCCGATGCGAATATCGTCGAGCCATACTTCAGCACCGACCATTTCTCCGGCCGCTTCGAGGGTAAGGTAGCCGAAAGCGGGTTTAAGTTGTATTTGGAGTTCCTGTCGTTCTTTGTCATTAATCGTTATTTTTCCCTCCTGCATGTGATAATTAGCGGCAGTGACACGCCAAGTATGTATTCCAAACGGCAGTCGAACCGATGTCCTCCCTTTATCAAGATTTTGTTTGATGCCATTTATATACAGCTCGGCATCATGAGGCGTAATATTAACATCAAGTATCTGGAAGTTATCATAATCGACAACCAATGTATTTACTTGGTCAGATGTCAATACCATGACATAAGTGCGTCCTTTTTGAAGCCGAGACCCTAAATCATAGTCTTTTATAGAACCAAATTGCGGATGCTGAATGCTGATTTTCATGACTCCATTGGGCACATATAACCAAATCTCTCCCGGATGTTCAGAATTTTGCCATTCTGTTGCCGTCACACCCAACGAACCGACATCGAAACCAAAATTCTTTTGTGTGGTTACAATTTTTATGAGAGCACTTTTTTCACCATTGATGTCCATTTTCATCGTAGGACTTACATTGGCTGTCTGGTCTGTTTCATCCATTTCAAAAGAGGCTATGGCCATATTTTGAGAATATACAGATAAAGAGAGGAAACCGAATATAAAAATCAAAAATGCGGCTTTCTTGTCTACTATTCCTCTTTTGTAACCTTGTATAAATCGCATTATAATAATGTATGTTGCGATGCCCTTGCAGTCTCTCCGGAATAGAGCGGGTTATATCATAAAAAAAGCGTGAGAGTCTGTACTGTTGCTCTTCACACTCATAGAGGCTCTCGCATTGCCCATCGTGGTAGAAGAGCAACGTCGAAGCCCACGCTTGTATGATATGAAGTAATGGAAACCTCACGGACTCCATCTGTCTACAAATCACACCACGAAGGCATCTACCGTTGCTAATCCCTGACCACGATTAGAATTTGCGAGATTCCTATGAGTCAAGAATAAGCGAAGTAAACGCTTTCCAAAAATATGTCTACACACCCACCCACTAATCACCTATCGGGCTTCAACAGGCGATATGCAGTACAAAGGTATAATTAATTTTTAATTAAAATAATATCTATCGAATCAATTTTTTCACCACCCGGCAGAACCGGAGATAAAAGAGCACGCCCGCTGTGGTCAAGCCCAACGGGAAGCCCCACCAGATACCTACCGGGCCACCGTTGCAAATCACCCCGAACAGATAACCGCAGGGCAGACAGACGAGGAAATAACTGATAAATGCAATGACAGCCATCGGTTTCATATCGCCGACACCCCGCAAGGCTCCGGAATAGGCTATCTGCAATCCGTCACCTAACTGATAGACAATCGTGGGTATTATCAACAGCACGACAATACGGCACACCTCATCGGAGTCGGTAAACCATCCGCCTATATAATTGCGCAACATAAATATGAGTACAGCACAGCACAACAACATGACACCGATAAGGTGAAAGCCGGCATCGCCCACCGGTTTTATGTCTTTGCAACGGCCTTCGCCCTTTACCCGGCTAATCTCTATGGTAATGGCCGCTCCTATGCCGTAATACAACATGAACCCGATTGTCGCAAATGTCGTAACCACTTGGTGGGCCGCCAATGCTGCCGCACCGAACCATCCCATCATAATCACACTCAGACTGAACGCTCCGGTTTCCATGCCCATCTGAAATGCAATGGGCAAACCATTTTTTATCAATACAGACATGTTTCCGTCATAAACTTTTCGGGACAGAAAACCGGCCTTGTAACAGCGATACCGGGATGAAAAAAAGAATATCGCCATAAAAAACAGTAACACCATTATCCGGGAAAACAGGGTGGAGAGTCCGGCTCCGAGCAATCCCCATTCCGGAAATCCGCCTTTCCCAAAAATCAGGAAATAGTTGCCGGCAATATTCAACAGGTTACCCGCCAACAGCACATACATGGATGTCCGGGTATCGGTTATTCCGTCGGCAAACTGCTTGAAAGCGTTGAAAAGCATCACAAATATCAATCCGGACCACTGAATCAGATAATAGGGTTTTATCAGCGGCAGCAACTCTTCGGGCTGTCCCAAAGATTCGATATTGCCATAGACCACCCACATCACCGCCATCAAAAACAGGGCGACCGCAAAATTGGCCCAAAGGCTGTGCCGCAGGCTACGGCCGACCTCATCGAACTGATTCCGGGCAGTCAATGCCCCGATTAAGGGTGTCAATCCGAGAGAGAAACCCATCCCGAACATGAGAGACAGCAGAAACAGGTTGTTTACGAAAGAGGCGGCGGCCAATTCGTCGGCACTGTGGTGTCCCACCATGATATTATCGGCGAATCCGACAATAATAATACCCAACTGCCCGATGATAATGGGGATACCTAATTTCAGGAGGGCTGCATATATCGACTTATACCGACGGATAAAACTGTTCATCTCTGTTTCAGTTTCAAAAACGGGGCAAAGATACGACTTATCCTTCAAAAATAAGAAAGGGGATTTGTCCGGAAAAGATTTTTATTGTTTTTACTCATGAACTTATCCGTAAATAAAACGGTTATATAAGACGAACGATGAATAAAAGGAATAAAAAAAGGTACAGGGGCATTTACTATTTCGATTGACTTTTCCATTCTCTTTACTGAATTGCCCGAATGTCTCTGTACCTATTTTTTCAACCACTCCAGAATGGTACCGACTTTCTCCGCTATCGGCAGGCGGGCATCGAGCCAATGAATCGTGAATCCCCGACGTTCCATGCCCCGAAACCACGTCATCTGCCGCTTGGCAAACTGATGTATGGCAATTTCCAGTTTCGAGACCATTTCTTCATAAGACAGCCGGCCTATAATGTATTCGGTCAGGTATTTATACTCCAGTCCGTAATATATCAAATCTTCGGAAGGAATACCTTCATTGAGCAACGCCCGCACTTCATCAATCATGCCTTCGTCCAACCGGGAGCGTAACCGAAGTGAGATTTTACGCCGCCGCTCTTCCCGCTCTATGTCCACGCCCACGATAAAACTGTCGACCGGGTTATCTTCCAATATCTCCGGCGGCTGACGGCGATAATACTCGGCAATCTCAATGGCCCGAATGGCCCGTTTGCAGGAATCGATATCGGTCGTATTGTGCAAGGTTTTGTACGTTCTCAATATCGCTTCCAATTCAGGCAGGGTCTTGTGGCCGAGACTTTCCCGCAACGCTCTGTTTTCCGGCACCTGAGGCATGCTGTAGCCTTTCAGCACCGTCTCTATATAGAGGCCCGTGCCACCACACAATATCGGCCGTTTATTCCGGCGGCAAATGTCGGCATAGGCGATTTTGAAATCCCGCTGATATTCGTAAAGATTGTATTTGTAGCCCGGTTCGCATATGTCAATCAAATGATAGGGAACAACCGTATTGCCCGACGTGTATTCTGACAAATCTTTTCCGGTACCGATATCCATACGGCGGTATATCTGCCGGGAATCGGCACTGATGATTTCGGCGTCCAATTCAGCAGCCAGCGCAACGGCCAATGTCGTTTTTCCGGATGCAGTAGGGCCCAGTATAGTTACTAAATCCGACATAATCACTCAATTCAGTTTCTCTCCGTTGACATAACGATAGGCCAGCAATATTGTATTTTTCAGAAATTCATATTCTTCCTCAAAGCAGGTACTGAAAATCTGCTCTTTCAGATTATCTTCAATTTGCCCGGCAGTCCAGAAAACCCCTTTCAATCCCGGTATTCTGTCTATCTCCTCTTCTTTTTCTACCTTCAAAACATTTAAATATACCACTCGACGCAATTTATCGTTCTCAAAACGGGTTTTCAATAAAGCTTGTACATCCCGATGAGGAAAAACTGAAAAACCCAAAAGCATCTGGTCGATACAGCTGTCTATGGTCTCCTTGTATTTCATATCGCAGGAAAACGGAGTATCGACAGCGGCTTCCGAAACGGTGTCGGGATTATCGCTCTTCTGCAAATATATCTTGTCACCGCACATCACGATAACACGCACATGCGGATGTAAATATGTCTTTCCTGCCCGAAGACTCTCTTCGACCGTGACATATTCACTTATATTCAAATTGATATCAAGAACAGGCAACCATATCCCATTATCCATCGAATTTCCAATCATAATCACACCATTAACGATATCCCATACCAAAAACAGCAAAATCAGAATCTGATTAAAATAACAATAAAAAAAACGGAATGTTTCGGGATAGGATGTCCGACCTTCGGCATAATAGATGACAAGTATCGTCAGGTAAAAACTGAATCCATATATGTATGCTTTTGAGAACTTAACAAAAGTTTCGATTTCAAACTCATTCCCCAGACTCGAAAAAAATCGTTGCGGCAAAAAGGATTTATTCCGAAGCAACCGGGCTTGTACCGAACCCAATACAACGATGTACAACAAGACCAAAAGTATTATTTCAGTATCGCTGCCCAAGCGAGGGACTATACATTTTCCGGTACAAAAAGCCAATAACGTTACGGCCGATACACCTAACATATGTGTTGATATATATCTGCCTGCCTGGCGTATTGTCAAAATCAGAAAAGAAAACAGCGCCAGCCCCAATGACAATGCAATCACATATTTATCCGCCATACAGTTTACGGCCAGCATCACTATATAGCCCGGCAGAAACCCTATTGTCTGCAAAGACAACAAACGGCGTAGGCGTATGTATATACTACATTTCATGTATCCAATGTAACACTTTAACCTAACTAATGTGACGGGAAAGCCCTGCTCTCCTCTTTTTTTTCTATATCAATCGGCCAATCGGGTCTTCAAAAAACCGACAATTTTGGTATACAGATGCAATCGGGTGTTACCGCCGAAAATACTGTGGTCCCGATTGGCATATATCTGCATATCGAACTGTTTGCCGGCCTGTACCAATGCTTCACTATATTGCAATGTATTCAAATAATGGACATTGTCATCGGCCGTACCCGAAATAATCAACAGATTGCCGGAAAGATTTCCCGCTTTTTCCAACGGTGACGATGCCAAATATCCGTCCATATTTTCAGCCGGAGTACGCATATATCGCTCTGTGTATACCGTATCATAATAGCGCCAGTCGGTCACCGGAGCTACGGCAACACCGGCTTTAAAGACGCCGGAAGACATCGACATGGACATCAAGGTCATGTATCCGCCGAAACTCCAGCCCCATATGGCGATATTTTTTCCGTCGATGTAACTTTGGGCCGACAAATAACGGGCGGCGGCAATCTGATCTTCGGCTTCAGAAACGCCCAGCTTCATATAAACCGATTTCATAAAGGACTCGCCCCGTCCTCCCGTGCCTCGTCCGTCGACACAAGCCACGACAAAACCTTCAGCCGCCAGCGCCTGTTCCCAGTTAAACGCCCACGCATCCACGACCAGTTGCGAACCGGGACCGCTGTACTGAACCATGACCAGAGGATACTTTTTAGCCGGGTCGAAACCGAGCGGCTTCATCATGTAGCCGTTCAACTCGATGCCGACATCGTTTTTGAAGGTAAAAAACTCTTTTCGGGCATATGATACTGTCGACAGCAACGATGCCAAAGCACTGTTGTCTTCCAATGTGCGCAACTCTTTTCCCTGCCGGTCATTCACCGTATATTTTACCGGCGTGCCGGCATTGCTGTACGAATTGATGAAATAGGTACAGGAGGGATTGAACTGTGCATTATTCGTTCCTTTATGAGACGATAATTTGGTTATTTTCCCTTTGGTATCGACTTTGTATATCGCCCGGTAAAGAGGGCCTTCGGCATCGGACTCGAAATAGAACTCCCCTTTGCTGTCATATCCCAGATAGCCGGTGACCTCCCACTCCCCTTTTGTGAGACGACGGATAAGTGCTCCGGTCAGGGAGTGCTGGTACAAATGGCGATAGCCGTCCTTCTCCGATGCCACAATAAAAAAATCGGGATAAAAAGTAACGTAATCTTTAATATCCGCCTCAATCCATGCATCATTCTGTTCCTGCAACAACAGTTTGCTGATACCTGAACGGGGATTGGCCGCATATATCCGGAAACAATTCTGCTGCCGGTTAAATGTCATTACCGCCAATTGTTCCGGATTGCGGGTAAAACAAATACGGGGTATATATCCGTCCTCATCGACCGGAACATCCATTTTCTTAACAGCCCGTGTTTCCACAGTATATGTATAGACACCCACCGTCGAATTTTTCTGTCCGGCTACCGGATATTTATAGGTAAACTCTCCGGGATACAACACATATTGGGACATACGGGGGTATAACCCTTCAAACATCTGAATCGAATATTCGGGCACATCGGTTTCATCAAAACGCATGTAAGCCAATATTTTATCATCGGGAGACCACGACAGGGTTGAAGTTTCGGAAAACTCCTCCTCATACACCCAGTCCGTCGCACCGTTGATAATGCGATTCTGCAGGCCGTCGGTCGTCACCGCCGACTCGGTATCGTAATCCAGTTTTTTCAAAAAGATATTGTTGTCCCGGACAAAGGCGACCATACGGCCATTGGGCGAGAACGTTGCGATTTGCTGTTTTCCCTTGTCGGAAAGCGGTTTTACCAAATTCCGTTTGATTTCGAAGGTGTAATAATTGGCCTTGAACGACCGGCGGTATATCGGTTCCACATCGGTATACAGCAAAAGTTTCGTTTCGTCGGGGCTGACGATAAATCCGCTGAACGTCTCAAACGGACACTCTCTGGCCGTACCGGAATCAAAAACCGTTTCTACGGCTTTTCCGGTACTGTAGGCATATTTTACAATCTTTTTACCATCGTCACTTTTTTGCAGATAATGCACTCCATCATTCAGCGGAGAGACTCTTCCCGGATGTTTCTGGCTGTATTTCCCGGAGACAATATCTTTCAGTTCCGGAACTGCCGCCTGTACACCGGCCAGCCATCCGGCCCATAAAACCGCTACTAAACAACATATACGTTTCATCATCGTATTCTTTAGATTTTCCTACAAAGGTAAATAATCAGCGCACATAATAAAAAATCATCGTATAAAAATATCGTTTTTTTTATGAACGTCACCACTAAAATTCATACATTTGCATACGGTTTAAATGCAAATATATGAATCACGGTTTTATAAACGTGGCAGCAGCCATACCTCGTGTGAAAGTTGCCGATTGTATTTTCAATTCGGAGCAGACGATACAGATGATTCGACAAGCCGCCGACAAAGGGATGCAGATTGTCGCTTTTCCCGAACTGGGCATAACGGGATACAGCTGCGGCGACTTGTTCGGACAGGACCTATTGCTCGACGAGGCCGAAAAAAGTCTGCAAAAGATACTCGACCTGACTTCGGATTGTCCGGTGCTGGCCGTTATCGGACTCCCTTTACGGGCAGACAATCAGCTTTTCAATACGGCCGTGATTTTCCAACAGGGGAAAATTCTGGGTGTTGTTCCCAAAACTTTTTTACCCAACTACCACGAGTTCTATGAGGAACGGTGGTTCGCCTCTGCCGCCGACACCGAGCAGAAAGATATATCTCTCTGCGGACAGACAGTCCCGTTCGGAAGCCAGTTGCTGTTCCGTTGCAAAACCGCCACTATCGGCATCGAGTTGTGTGAAGACCTGTGGGTTCCCATACCGCCCAGCTCCACCCATTGCCTGAACGGAGCCGACATCATTGTCAACCTGTCGGCAAGCAATGACCTCATCGGCAAGCACGATTACCTCAAATCACTTATCAAACAGCAATCGGCCCGGTGTATAACAGCTTACATCTATGCTTCGGCCGGGTTGGGCGAATCCTCGACCGATGTCGTATTCGGCGGAAACGGCATTATCGCTGAAAACGGCGAAATTCTGGCAGAGAGCGAGCGGTTCTGTCTGGAAGAACAGCTTATCTGTACTGAAATAGACATGGAACGGTTGCGGCATGACCGTCAGACATGCACCAGTTTCATGTCCGGCCGAAAACACGACGGGAATCCGTATCGAGACATCCGGTTCGACTTGCCAGCCAGCGAAACGACTCAACTTTCGAGAAAAATTGCGCCCCACCCGTTTGTGCCCACCGACGAACGGATATTGTCGGAGAGATGTGAAGAGATATTCAACATTCAGACCTCCGGACTGGCCAAACGGATACTTCACACAGGGGCACCGGCAGCGGTTATCGGGATTTCCGGCGGACTGGATTCTACGCTGGCACTGCTGGTGTGCGTAAAGACATTCGACAAACTGGGGCTTTCCCGTAAAAATATACACGGCATTACGATGCCGGGATTCGGAACGACCGACCGCACCTATCACAATGCGTTGAATCTGATGCAGGAACTGGGAATCTCCATCCGGGAGATTTCTATAAAAGAGGCCTGTATCCAACATTTCCAGGATATCGGACACGACATTTCAACACACGATGTCACTTATGAAAATTCCCAAGCCCGAGAACGCACCCAGTTGCTGATGGATATTGCCAATCAAGTCAACGGGTTGGTTATCGGAACCGGAGACTTGTCGGAGCTGGCATTGGGATGGGCCACGTACAACGGCGACCATATGTCGATGTACGGGGTCAACGGAAGCATTCCCAAAACACTGGTCCGATATCTGGTCCGGTGGGTCGCCCTGCATGAAACGGACGGCAAGACCCGCGATACATTGTCAGACATTATCGATACGCCTATCAGCCCCGAACTGATTCCGGCCGATGAACAAGGGAACATAAGACAGAAAACCGAAGATTTGGTCGGGCCGTACGAATTACACGACTTTTTCCTTTATTATTTCCTGAGATTCGGATTCAGACCCCGAAAGATATTTTTCCTTGCCCGACAGGCATTCGGCGAGAAATACGACAAGCTGACGATTCAAAAATGGCTCGGCATCTTTTTCCGCCGGTTCTTCAGCCAGCAGTTCAAACGCTCCTGCCTGCCCGACGGGCCAAAAGTAGGGTCTGTAAGTCTCTCTCCACGAGGAGACTGGCGCATGCCCAGCGATGCTTCCAGCCGGATATGGTTAGCCGAATGTGAGAATTTATAACGAGATTTTGCCTTTTTCAGCATCCAGAATCAACTCTTCGCCCGGTACCAAATAAACCTCCAGGCGGCGATTCCGTTCCCGGCTGTTTTCCGAAGTATTGGGTGAAACAGGCATACGGTTTCCCACAGCATAGGCAATGACAAATTCGGGCAAAGCTCCGTATGCAAGCAGCCAGTCTTTCACGGCCAGCACCCGCTCTCTCGTCAGTTTCTCGGTATAAGCCGCCGAACCGCTATCATCGGAATGGGCCACGACAAGGATATGGTAATAGTCGGGAATCTGCAAATAACGGATTAAGGGTTGTAACGTCAGTCCGGCCCGATTCCAAAGCAGGGTGTCATTCGGCAGAAACAGCTGTGACATCGGTATCTCGATTTTTATCACTTCTCCGTCCCGTTCCGAAGAAACTTTCATCTGTTTCACCTTGCTCAACCGCCGTACCTCCTGTGCGGTCACCTTGCGGATTTGCGGCAGAGCCTTTGACGATATGGCCGGGACAATTCTGTTCTGTTCCAGTGTAAATTCGTGTAAATCAGGATGAACTGCTTCTCCCGGTGTCTGTTCTTTTTTAAAGAGCCGTTTCCAGAAAACCGATTTTTCTTCCCGTTCCGCCACTTTCTCATCCTGACTTTGAGAAAAAGTCTGCTCTGCCGGCAACAGCCACACAAAGCCGGCCACCAACAATAACCGTATTATTTTTCTACTTATCATCCGCACCCTAAAACAGGTTTCCTCTTTCTATCTATATAAAAAAAACTTTTCAGTCGAACATGCCCAACGACTCACAATATGCCAATTCGCCTTGTACGATAAACTGTATTTCTTCAGGGGCAAAATCGACAAATCCGTTTTTCCGGGCATTTTTTATCACATAATCAATCAGTTCATCTTCGTCTATATCCACCTCTTCATCGGAATCATCATCCATATAGCCTTTTTCTTCGTAAAACTCGTAAATCAGATCGATGATGTAGTTGATATCGTCATCTGAAAATTTTTCTTTCAATTCCTGGGGCAGATAGTTTCGGATAAATTTTACGGAATCGTCTTCGTCGTAATCGAACAAATCTTCTTGCTGGCTCATAATTTTACGTTTTATCGGGTAAAAATAAGAAAACCGGCCGATTCCTGCAAGGGATGCTGAAAAAAATAAGATACTTTATCATCTCGGCCTCTTGTCAAAAACGATATCTCAATCCGGCGGAAAGCAGTCCGGCATTACCGATTCCTATTTCTGCAAATCCGGCGAATCCGGTGCCGACTTCGATACCGACCGGCGAGCACTGCCAAGCCAGATAGGCGTTTTTGCGGGAATATGTTTTTTCAACAAAACCGGACTCCTGTTGTGTCGAAATGACAATTCCGATGCCGGCCCTCGTGTACAGAAGCACTTTCGGTCGGGAATACCAACTGAATTTCAACACCGGCATAACGGTATGAAAACGGGTACTGAATTTTCCGGTCGGCCTATTACCGGATGCGACAGCCTCTTTCATGCCGGAACAGGTGTACATCCCTCCGAAAGCCACCTTCCTATTCATGCTGAAATTGTAACATATACTCACGGCTCCCCACCCCGATGTATGACTCCTGCCAGATGCAAAGCCGGATTTGTCGGTAAATAACCCGGCAAAAGAGTCCATCCATCCGGTAATGGGGAGAAATCCGTAGGCCAACGAAAGTTCATGCCTGCGGGAAAATTCATCCGGATCGTCCAAAGGCCGGGCCTGTCCCGGAAGAAACAGAAAAGAGAATAACCAAAACCATAGATATTTTTTCATTCCGAACAAGGCTGTTTTTTTATAAATAAACAACCCCTTAAAGGCTTTGTTTTTAATCATAGAATAAAAATCGGCCCCGATAAAAAGAACGAGTCTGTATCAGACAGATTAAAAAAGGTAAAAATTTGTTTATACATATTGTTATTTTTGGTCATTATCTGCGTTCTGGCTACATTTACCCACCAAAATAAAACTTGAAAATATCATATAATGAAAAAAAGGAATTTGATTTTCGCACTGATGGTGGGAATCTCATTGTGCGGATTTACTCCGGAAACATCTGCCAAAAACAAGAAGAGTAAAAAGAAGGAAGCTCCTACAGCCCAGCAGGATACAGCGGCCAAAGAGACCAAGTATGACAAACTGATTAAAGGAGCCAAAAGCCAAAAGGGGCTTTTCACCACACACCTGAGCCGAGAGAATGTGCTGTATATAGAGATACCTGACTCTCTGATGAACCGGACATTTCTGATTTCGAACCGTATGGCTTCAACCAGCAACAACAGTTCTTATGTTGCCGGACAAATGATTACCCAGCCGTTTATGATACGGTTCAGCAAAAACGAACAGAATGTATTTCTCCATCTGGTTCAAAACAGCAATATCGTAGATAAGAACGACCCCATTGCCGCCTCTTTCGAGAAAAATTTCAGCGACCCGGTACTGAAAGCGTTCAAAATCGAAGCCAGCAACGGAAAAAATACGGTTATCAATATGACCGAATTTTTCAGAGGGAACGAAAAAGCCATTTCCCCGTTGGGCAACTCTTTGCTGTCGGCTCCCAAAGGGACGTATGACGGCAGCGCATCTTATATAAAAGAGGTAAAATCCTTTCCGCAGAATATCGAGATACGCACGGTCATGAACTTCAATTCGGACAAAGGCCCCAGCACCTATACGGTACACCGCTCTATCGTACTGCTGCCTGAAGTTCCGATGCGGCCCCGATTGCAGGACAACCGGGTAGGCTTTTTCTCTTCGTCAAGAAGCATCTACACCAGCAACTCGGACAAAATCGAAAAAGAGACATTCATTCACCGCTGGAGACTGGAACCAAAAGACAGTACCGCCTATTTTAACGGAGAGTTGACCGAACCGGTAAAACCGATTGTATTTTATGTCGACTCGGCTTTTCCTGAAAAATGGCGCGACATCATCCGTCAAGGCATAGAAGACTGGCAAAAGGCTTTTGAAGCGGCAGGTTTCAAGAATGCCATTATTGCCAAAGACTATCCCAAAGACGACCCCGATTTTGACCCGGACGATATGCGGTACAGCTGCATCAAATATGCCACTACCAATGTAGCCAATGCTATGGGGCCGAGTTATGTCGACCCTCGCAGCGGTGAGATTCTGACAGCTGACGTCATCTGGTATCACAACGTTATTTCCCTAGTGCACAATTGGCGGCTGATACAGACCGGAGCAGTCGACCCCCGTGTGCGCAAAGCCACCTTCGATGACGATGTCATGCGAGAATCGCTCCGTTATGTGACCTCGCACGAGGTGGGTCACACCGTAGGCCTCATGCACAACATGGGTGCCAGTTATGCTTTCCCGATAGACTCGCTGCGCAGTCCGTCGTTTACCCAGAAATACGGCACGACCCCCAGTATCATGGACTATGCCCGCAACAACTTCATCGCCCAACCCGGAGATTACGAACGGGGAGTCCGGCTGATTCCGCCTGTTTTGGGTGTATATGACATTTATGCCGTCAACTGGGGATACCGACTCATTCCCGAAACGAATACGCCTCAAGAGGAAAAAGCGGTGTTAAACCGGTGGATTGCAGAAAAAAGCGACGACCCGATGTTCGAATTCGGGGCACAGCAATATCCGATGACATTCGACCCCACCGACCAGACCGAAGATTTGGGTAACGACCACATGAAAGCCGGAGAATTGGCGGTCAACAATCTGAAATATATCATGGCCAATTTTGAGAAATGGTATTATCAGCAAGGTGATGATTACAGCGATATTGCCAATGTATACAAGGAGATATTGTCGCAGTATTCACGTCATTTACGCCATGTTTATCCCTATCTGGGCGGTGTCATTTACAAAGAAGCCCGTCAGGGCGACGGCCAGGCGGCGGTCAGCTATGTAAGCAAAGCACAGCAGAAAGAGGCGATAAAATGGATTCTCAATCAGGCCCGCACCTGTGAATCGTGGCTGGCTCCGAGCTCTCTCCTGCGCAAAATAGAGGGCAATTTCGATACCTCTGTCGGAAATATCATCAAATCGGTACCTTCCGCGCTGCTTAATTCCGGTGCATTGTACCGCATTCAAGAAGCCAACTGGGCCGATCCGAAAAACAGCTATACGCTGAACGGCTATATGGAGGATGTCGTTGCCGAACTGTTCAAATACACGTACCAGAACAAACCGTTGAACGCAACGGAGATGAGCCTGCAAAGCAACGCCATTGCCCTGATGATAAAAGGGAGCGGACTTACTCCTCCCGCCGCAGCCAAAGCCAAAGCGTTAGATGCGGAAAACGCCTACGAGATATTCATGCACGAAGCCCAATCGGCCACGCTGCCGTGCAGTCTCGAAAAATGCGCCCGGCATCAGGATAGCGATGATGTGTCGTTCACCCGCATTCTGCTCGGTTCCAGCCTGAACCCGATGTATATGTCTCCGCTGATGACCGGAACCCTCAAACGAGTATTAACGCTGTACAAACAGCACCGGGCCAGCACATCCGACGCTGCCACACGTGATTTCTACGATTATCAGATACTGACTATCGAGTCTCTGTTCAAACAATAACCGATAGAACGAATCTTTGTAAAAAAGGCTGTCAGGATGATGTTCCTGACAGCCTTTTTTTGTCTGCGTCTTTAATTTCTGAATACCAGTTTGTCGTTTTCGGCATCGACAATCACCGGGCTGCTCTTATCGACCGACTGTGCCAGCAGCTCCTTCGACAGCTGATTCAATATG
>JAFLRV010000032.1 GCA_022511245.1 Coprobacter sp. | reverse complement strand
TATCGCCGAATATTTTTACGGCACATACAACAACCACAATACCCGCCGGGACCGCAAACTGCTGCTGACAGCCAAAGAGTTACAGAAGATGCACAAAACGGCCAAAGAGGCCGGCTATTCCATTATCCCGACAAAAGTGTTTATCAGTGAAAAGGGGCTGGCCAAAGTGGTCGTCGCCACCGCACGGGGGAAGAAAGCCTACGACAAGCGGGAATCAATCAAGGAGCGGGAAGACAGACGGGCCATCGACAGGGCGTTCAAGCGTTGACGGGCCGGATTCTCTCCGGGTTATGCCTTGCGGGCGGCAATCACAATTTTCTTATCGGGATACAGGGTAGTGGCCAACAAAAAAAATTCGTCTCCCTCTTTTATTTTCCACCGTTTCCGAATCTCCTCCGGCCGTAACGGGAAATTCCGGGCCGAAATGGCGGCTTTGGGATACTTTCCGGCCATCGCTTTCATCGTTTTAGCGGAAAAGTCTCCGCTTTCCAGAATCTGAAATTTCCGTCCGGGAAACCGGGAAATATATTGGTCAGATGTATATAAATGACTGTTTATGTGAAGTTTGCCTATATTATACGCTGCAGCGACAGCTTTGAAGGCTCCGGCTTTGAGAATCGAGGCGTTCGGCTCGTACAGATAGGTGGAAAGCGAGGCGGCGAAAGCAGGGCGGGAGAGGGCCTGTTCCTGACGGGCGGAGAAGGTAAACGTCTCCTGTTCGCCCGACAGCAGGTTGACGCATATCGTTTGGGGTGTTGCCGTCTCCGGAAGCTCTTTCTGCAAGACAAACAGCAGCTCTTTACATTCATTCCGCACCGAAACGACATGAATCTCGGCAAGGCCGGGCAACTGTTTCTGAGCCAGCACAATATCGACCATAGGCGATGCCTTGACCATGACCCGACGGGTAAACCGGAACAAATCGGGCAGTAAAGAAAGGATATCCGGTTCGCAATCTTCGAAAGCGAACACCCGTTTGTTATTTTCGCCCCGACGGGCCGGGTCGATATAGCAGACATCGAACTGCCCGTTGTTTTGCCGGGCAAAACCGACACAATCGGCATGAATGACCGTGATATTGGGCCGGTCTAACCGGGCATAGTTGTGCCGGGCCACATCGCAATAGAGGGCATTGCGCTCGATATAGGTCACCGACGATGCCTTTCGGGAAAAATAGTACGTATCGACACCCAGACCGCCGGTCAGGTCGCACAGGGTCACACCGTCGGGCAAAAGAGCGGCTTTGTATGCGGCGGTTTCTTCCGAAGAGGCTTGTTCGGCCGAAAGAACCGACGGGAACAGCAAACAGGGGTGCTGCGCCCAGCCCGGCAGTTTGTTTTTGATTTTCTTCCGGGCCTCAATCTGGTCGATGGCAAACGAAACGTCAAAATCCTGCGCCTTTTTCTGTTGCAGACGCAAGGTATTGACATCGGCATCTTTATATTGCTGTATATAGGTATAAAATGCGTCGTTGAGCGTCATAATCGTAACATAGGGTGGGGCGGTATCAGCGACACTCCGGGCAAAGGCTCCGGGCGATGACTTCGGCTATTTTGCGGACTCCGGCGTCGTTGGGATGGATACCGTCGTCCTGCATCAGGATTCCGTCTCCGGCAAAAGCGGTGTGCAGGTCAATCAGACCGGCCAGTCCGTACCGGGAGACGGCCTCTTTCAATATGGGAATCATCTCGTCTGCAATCACCCGGTCGTTGATGGTCCAAGTGGATTTGAATGCGGGTATGGGGGTACAGAGATAAATTCGGGGATGACTCGGCAAGGCCTGCAACGTGCGAATCATCGTCTCCAAATCGCCGGCAAAATCGGCTTTGTGCTCCCAGTTGTGATCTTTGGAGTCGTTGGTTCCCAGCTTGATTACGGCAATATCGGGCCGGAATGCCTGCGCATCTGTCCAGACCGGCTCCCGCATATAGGGATAATCTCCGGAGCGGAGCAGCGTACGGGCACTGATGCCGAAATTACGCACGTTGTACCGGTCTCCGAGCATCTGCTGCAACAGGGCCGGATAACCGAATGACCCGGAAAGGTCGATTCCATACCCCTCTGTAATGCTGTTGCCGATACAGGCTACCCGAATCGCATCCGGATTCGGTGCCGGGAGATTGTCCAGCCAGGCCGATAGGTCATCCAGCATCTGCTGGCGGTAAGTGAATCCGGCATTGTATCCGAATCCGTGACCGCCGGAAGGGTAGATGTGCAGGGAGCAGCTGTTACCGGCGTTGCGCATGGCACTGTAATAGGCGACGCCGTTGGGAACGGGCGGCACGCCCCGATCGTCATGGGTGAGCAGCAGGATAGCGGGCGGGGTCAGATTCCGCCGCACCCGGCGTTCGTTGCTGTATTGCTCGACCAGGTCCTTGTCGGTGCGGCCTTCACCCAGAAAATTCTCCATAGAACCGGCATGCGTTCCGCGCCCCATCGTAATGACAGGGTAGAACAGTATCTGGAAATCGGGACGCAGTTCGTATGGCGACTGCGTGGCAATCGTGGAAGCGAGATGACCTCCGGCAGAAAAACCCATGATGCCGATGTCCCGTACATTGAGGTGCCACACGGCGGCACTGTCCCGCATCGTGCGCATGGCGTTCTCCACATCGGAAACCGGAATGTTCCGGTCGCCGTGCGGCATCCGGTAATTTACGACGGCAAAAGTAATCCCGCGAGGGACAAAATAGTCGACCCAGTCGGTTCCTTCATGTGCGGTCGCAAGATAGGTATAACCGCCGCCCGGACAGCAGACAACGGCACGGCCGGTCGGCTGTTCCGGCAGAAAAACAAGCATATGTGCAGCGCCGTCGGGAGTCAGGTCAATGCGTAGCGGAGACTGTCCGTCGAAAGATTGTGCCGATACCGCCAATCCGAACAGCAGGCCCGCCGCCAGTAAAAGAAATCGTTTCATAATCTACTACAATCGTATATTTTCACAAATATATTCAATTTCTTCAGCATATTTCAGTACAACGGCCGGAAAGTTTGCAAATATTTGAATCTGAAGAAGTCAAATTTCCCGTCATGCCCAGCCAACCGACTCCAGCCAGCATCCAGACGACCCGACATCCGTACCAATTTCAGCCCCCAATCCAACCGGCAGCCAATTTATCTCCGGGAAACAGCTCCCAAACGGAAATGATTTGCCGACGGTAAAAAAACTGTCGGAACAAGAGATATGTGCATACCGCTAACAAAAGTCTGATACCGATAACCCAGAGCCAGATACCTCTTAATAAGCCAAATATCAGGAATAGATACCACTTAAACACAACTTTTTTTCTCAATCTTCTTTTGTTTTATAATTTATATTATGTAAAATAGAGAATTGCGGGTTTTGAAGTGTTTTACTGTTTTCCATTATTTCTATTTTGTTTATTGTTTAACTATAAATCAATCATATATCGTTCTTCATCGATAATGTCGTTAAGAACATCAACGCCGATATATTTAAGAACCTGAAACGTTGAACCATATTTGTCGTCTTTTAAATTCCGTTCGTTTATATATCTTTCTGCAAGACTAAAAGATAAGTCAAGTGCATCGTCGTCTATTATTGGATTAAAACCCTTTTCTTCTGCAAATTTTTTAATTTTTTGCCTCCGTTCCTCATTATTATATTTCAATAATTTATTGCAAATGTTTTCAACTAATTGCTTAACATCCTTTGGTTTATATTTACCAAGACACGCATCAATTACCCAAAACCCATTTTTGTAATTATAATACGCAGGGAATAATACTTCGTTTTTTAATGAAGAAGTCGTATGAGATGAGATTCTTACTTTGAATCTTTCTTCGCCCTTTTTAAATTTTAAATATTTTGATTCTGTTGATTTAGAAGGGTCCCATTTTAAATTTTTAATATCTTGTAATGACGATATTTCTCTTTCAAGGTCTTCTTTCATTTCATCGGTGTAGTTCATAAATGTCTTACTATTAAGGGTTATTTCTCTATCTTTATTAATTTTCTTTTTCTTCCCCTTTATTCTTTCAATATTTTTAGGCTTTATATAAATATATCTCGTTTTTCCGTTTTTACAAATTTCTTTTTTTTGGAGAGTTATAGTTTTGGAGAGTTATAGAGTTTAAGAATGCAGAGATTTTTCAGCGATGTAAAGTACACATACCCTCCCGTCAATAACAAAGAAGAGTTGCAGTTTTGCAACTCTTCTTTGTTATCTGTTTTTCAGCGGTTCTTAGTCGTCTATTTCAGATTCTATCAATTTCAGATTCTCGGCATCGCCCAGATTATAATAGATTCCTCTTAAAGCCACTTTATACTGATATTCTTCCGGATTCAGCTGGTGTGCTTTCTCGTAATAAGGCAATGCCTGTTTGAATGCCGGAATAACTTTGGCTTCTTTTTCCTGACGATACAGATTGTTGTCGGAAATGGCACTGATTTCACCGTTGTAATTTACGGCACGGTTATAGTATATACGGCCCAATTCGCCCAATGCATCCACGTACTCCGGATTGATTTCTATCGCTTTGTTCAGACATTCGATGGCTTTCTCTTCTTTTTCCAAAGTACCATAGAGACCACCCAACACTTTCCAGTATTCGGCATTCATCGGTTCGGAAGCCAACACTTTCTTCAGATACTCGATAGCTTCGTCATAATTGCCGGAAGTAATGTACAAATTGATTAACTGCGGAATGTATTGGAAATCTTCGTCAGTGGCCACAATCTTGTCGGCTGCTTCTTTCAGGGTGTTAATCAGATTAACCGTATCCCGTTCCATATTGTATCCGTAAATCAACAAATCATATACGCCTTTGGGGTCGTAATCACTATCTTTCAGATCTTCCAGATACTGAATGGCCAGTTTATTGTTTTCGGCACGCATGGCGGCAATGGCCGAGTTAAACTTTGTTTCCTGATACAGCGTATCCATCGGGAGTTTTGCGACATCCATGAATCCGATTTTGGGAATCTCCAGATAGGCGCCCCACACTTTGCAGGCCGAATTAAAATCGCCTTCGTTGAAATAGTATCCGCCGGCATACCGGAAGAAATCATGATTTTTTTTCAGCGTATTGCGAATATCTTTCAGATATTTGGGTTTCACTTTCCCTTTTTCATCGGGCAAGGTATCCAAAGCAGCAGCTTTCAGATAATATTCGTAACAATCGTACAAGGCATTGTACATCGCCCCTTCATCTACAGACTGGTTCATCTGGCGCATCGTCCAGTTGTTGTCAAACGCCCGATTCTCGATATATCCGGCGACATACCATGTTTTGGCCACATCCTGCGTTTCGGGGTTGGTCAAAGCTCCTTGAATATTTTCACGGGCTTCCGAAAAATTCGGGCTCTCCATTTTGGCTTCGTTAAATGCCCGGTTAACTGATTTTGTCTGGGCAAATGCTCCTGCGGCAACCAGACAAAATACGGCGGTAAACAACGTCTTTTTCATTTTTCCGTTTTTTTTATGAACATTTATTTAAGATTAATTCATCACTCTCCTACTTCGGTAATATTTTCATCCTGCATATCTTCGTCTATGCTCTCTGAAAGCACCTTGCATACGGATGCGATTTCGTCGTTCCGTTTTTCCAGATTGATTAAGCGCACGCCCTGTGTGGCACGCCCCATAACCCGGACATCGGACACTTTCAGCCGCAAGGTAATTCCCGACTTGTTGATAATTACCAAATCGTTTTCGTCGGTAACGCTCTTAATCGCCACCAATTTACCGGTTTTATCGGTAATATTCAAGGTTTTCACACCTTTTCCGCCCCGATTGGTAATGCGGTAGTCATCGATTTCGGACCGTTTTCCGTATCCTTGTTCCGAAACCACCATCACCGATTCCTTTTCCTGATCTTGCAGGCAAATCATTCCGATGACTTCATCGTCGGGTCCATCGAGGGTCATACCGCGTACACCGGTGGCGACACGTCCCATTTCACGCACGGTGCTTTCATGGAACCGAATGGCCCGTCCGTTCCGGTTGGCCATGATAATCTGACTGTCGCCCGTAGTCAAGCGGACTTGGATTACCTGATCATCTTCCCGGATAGTAATCGCATTCACACCGTTCTGTCTCGGTCTCGAATAGGCTTCGAGCTTCGTCTTTTTGATTACGCCTCTCTTGGTGCAGAATATCAGATTGTGTGTCGTATTGTATTCGGGATCCTGCAGCTGTTTAATCCGGATAAATGCGTTTACTTTGTCATCGGCCTCGATATTCAGCATATTTTGAATAGCCCGGCCTTTGGTGTTTTTGGCACCTTCCGGAATTTCATAAACCTTGAGCCAGTAACAGCGGCCTTTCTGGGTAAAGAACAGCATGTAATTGTGCATGGAGGCGGGATAGATGTATTCGATGAAATCCTCTTCCCGTGTATCGCTGCCCTTCGCTCCTACTCCGCCTCTGTTCTGGGTGCGGAATTCGGTCAACGGCGTCCGTTTGATGTAGCCCATATGCGAGATGGTGATAATCATCTCATCATCGGCATAAAAATCTTCGGCATTGAACTCTTCGGAGGCGTATATAATTTCGGTACGTCTTTCGTCGCCGTATTTTTCCTTGACTTCGAGCAATTCGTCTTTGATGACCTGCATACAAATCTGCTCGTCGGACAAAATGCGGTTGAAATAGTCGATTTGCTCCATGATATTCTGGTAATCGGCCCGCAACTTGTCCTGTTCGAGACCGGTCAGCTGGCGCAACCGCATTTCAACGATTGCCCTCGACTGCACCTCTGTCAAGCCGAAACGTTCGCTCAGCCGTTCGCGGGCTTCGTCCGGACTTTTCGAAGAGCGGATAATCTGTATCACTTCGTCGATATGGTCGCATGCGATAATCAATCCCTCCAGAATGTGGGCTTTCTTTTCGGCTTCGGCCAGTTCGAACCGGGTGCGGCGGAGCACAACGCTGTGCCGGTGTTCGATAAAGGCTTCCAGCAGCTGTTTCAGGTTCAGCATCTGGGGACGGCCGTCGACCAAAGCGATGTTGTTCACGCTGAAAGAGGACTGCAAGGCCGTCATTTTGTACAACTTGTTCAGGACGACGCTCGAATTGGCATCTTTCTTGATGTCGATAACGATGCGCATACCCGAACGGTCGGATTCATCGTTGATATTGGAAATGCCGTCCAACCGTTTTTCTTCCACCAAATCGGCGATATTTTTAATCAACTCGGCTTTGTTTACGCCATACGGTATTTCGGTAACAACGATTTTCTCCTTGTTGTTGTCTGTTTCGATTTCGGCCTTAGAGCGTACCACAATACGTCCATGCCCCGTTTCGAAAGCCTCTTTCACACCGGCATATCCATATATATACCCGCCGGTGGGGAAATCGGGAGCTTTGATGTAATGCATCAAATCGGCAATTTCAAGTTCCCGGTTGTCGATAAGGGCGATAGCGGCATCGATAGATTCCGACAAATTGTGAGGCGGCATGTTGGTGGCCATACCGACGGCAATACCCGACGAACCGTTTATCAGCAAATTGGGAATGCGTGTCGGCAGCACAACCGGCTCTTTCAGCGTGTCGTCAAAATTATTTTTGAAATCGACGGTATCCTTATCGATATCCCGCAGCATTTCTTCTGCCAGTTTGGCCAGACGGGCCTCCGTATAACGCATGGCGGCGGGACTGTCTCCGTCTATCGACCCGAAGTTTCCCTGTCCGTCTACCAACGGGTAGCGCAGCGACCATTCCTGTGCCATACGCACCATTGCAAAATAGACGGAGGAGTCGCCGTGCGGATGGTATTTACCCAACACCTCACCCACGATTCTGGCCGATTTCTTATAGGGCTTGTCCGATGTATTCCCCAACTCGTTCATCCCGTACAAAACGCGCCGGTGCACCGGCTTGAATCCGTCCCGGACATCGGGAAGGGCACGGGCAACAATAACCGACATCGAATAGTCGATGTAGGCCGACTTCATTTTGTTTTTAATATCTACCTTTATAATTCTATCCTGATCAATCATTTACATACAGATTGGTTACACATTAAACTTTTTTACAAAAAACTGCACTAAAATACGACATTTATTCCGATTACGAAAGTTTTTTGAAGTATTTTTAGGCATTATGACCTCTGTTTTTATACCCTTATCCTGCATTTCCCCGTTCCGGCGGTTTTCCCGACGCATTTTGACAGGACATGAAGCCGGGTGAACAAAAACGGCACAATATTTGTGTATAATAACTACGAACCGATTTTTATATCGTATATTTGTACTTATTAAAGATGGTTATTATATGGAAAGAAACTTTTCGCAAAGGATAAAAGATGTCCTAGGATACAGCCGGGAGGAAGCGGAACGTTTGCAGAGCCACTATATCGGGCCGGAACACCTTTTATTGGGGATTTTACGGGACGGAACCGGACGGGCGATAGATGCCTTGCATCATCTGGGAGTCAACTCCCGGACATTGAAACTCGCTGTCGAGGAGGTTTTGAAAGAGATGCCCGAACAACCGGCCGGAGGAGAATTCATTATCAGCAAAAGCACCGACAAGGTTCTGAAAATGAGTATTCTGGAGGCACGCCTGCTGAAAAGCGCCGAAACAGATACCGAGCATCTTCTGCTGGCGATTTTAAAAGAGCCGGGCACTGTGGCATCGAACATATTGAAATCGAACGAGGTTGAATATGCCGATGTTTTAAATTTCCTGAAGAAAAGTCCGGAAGAAAATCTTTCGCCCCGTGCGGGGGCAGACTTTACAGATGATGACGAGGATGACATAGAGGATGAAAAGAGTTACCGGAGCGAGCAAAACCGGCCCGCTTCGGAGGGTTCTTTTTCCCAAAGTTCGAACGACACTCCGGTGCTCGACAATTTCGGCACCGATATGACAAAGGCGGCCGAAGAGAACCGGCTCGACCCGGTTGTAGGCCGGGAAAAAGAGATTGAGCGTCTGGCGCAGATATTGAGCCGCCGCAAGAAAAACAATCCGGTTCTTATCGGAGAGCCGGGCGTGGGGAAATCGGCCATCGTCGAGGGGCTGGCCCTCCGCATCGTGCAGCGAAAGGTCTCCAGAGTGCTTTTCGACAAACGGGTCGTATCGCTGGATATGGCCTCCATCGTGGCCGGAACCAAATATCGGGGACAGTTTGAAGAGCGCATCAAAGCCATTCTGAACGAACTGGCCAAAAATCCGAACGTCATTCTGTTTATCGACGAGATACATACCATCGTCGGCGCCGGAGGCTCCACCGGAACACTGGATGCCGCCAACATGCTGAAACCGGCATTGGCCAGAGGTGAAATACAGTGCATCGGAGCGACCACGCTGGACGAATACCGCAATATTGAAAAGGACGGGGCATTGGAACGCCGGTTCCAGAAAATCATGGTCGACCCCACTACGCCCGAAGAGACCTTGCAGATATTGAAAAATATCAAAGAACGGTATGAAGACCACCACAATGTAATTTATACGCCCGAAGCTCTCGAGGCCTGCGTGAAACTGACCGACCGGTACATCAGCGACCGGAATTTTCCGGACAAGGCAATCGATGCACTGGACGAAGCCGGGTCGAGGGTACACATATCGAATATCGTTGTCCCGAAAGAGATTGAAGAACTGGAAAAGAAAATTGCCGCAACCAGCGAGGACAAAATAAAGGCCGTAAAGGCCCAGAACTATGAACTGGCCGCCAGTTTCCGGGACAAGACCAAAGAGTATCAGGCCGAACTGGAAGCGACCAAACGCCGGTGGGAAGAGCAAATACAGGAAAAGCGGGAAATCGTGGACGAAGAGAAAATTGCCGAAGTCGTCGCCATGATGTCAGGCGTACCCGTACAGCGCATCGCACAGGCCGAAGGGAGTAAACTGCTGCAAATGTCGGATGTCCTCAAGCATGCCATTATCGGACAAGACGAGGCCGTTGACAAAATCGTAAAAGCGATACAGCGGAACCGGGTAGGACTGAAAGACCCGAACAAACCCATCGGCACATTTATGTTTCTGGGCCCGACAGGGGTCGGCAAAACCCATCTGGCCAAGATTCTCGCCGAATTTTTATTCGATTCGAAAGACGCTCTCATCCGGATGGATATGAGCGAATTTATGGAAAAGTTCACCGTGTCACGGCTCATCGGATCGCCTCCCGGATATGTAGGATATGAGGAAGGCGGACAACTGACGGAGAAAGTGCGCCGTCACCCCTACTCTGTCGTCTTGTTGGACGAGATAGAAAAGGCGCATCCGGATGTATTCAACCTGCTTCTGCAGGTCATGGACGAAGGCCGGCTGACCGACAGTTTGGGACGGCGTGTCGATTTCAAAAACACGATTCTGATTATGACATCGAACATCGGCACCCGACAGCTGAAGGATTTCGGTCACGGCGTAGGATTCTCTACGGCGACGAAAGACAGCAAGGATTTCTCTCGGGGAGTGATTCAAAAAGCGCTGAACCGGACTTTTTCTCCGGAATTTCTGAACCGGGTGGACGACATCATCATGTTCGACCAGCTGACCAAAGAAGCCATATATCAGATTATCGACCTGGAGCTCAAAGGGTTTTACCAGCGGGTCGAGGCAATGGGTTACAAAATGGTCATTACCGACGAAGCCAAAGATTTCATCGCCTCGAAAGGATATGATGCCCAGTTCGGAGCCAGACCGCTCAAACGGGCCATTCAGAAATATCTTGAAGATGAAATGGCGGAAATGATTATCCGGGCAACGGTAAATGAGGGCAACACCATTATTGTCGGATTCGATTCCCAAAGTCAGCAAATCGTTACGCAGATAGAGAATGCGAACGTGGAAAAATGACAGAAGAACCCGAAACAAGCCAAAATGTCAGCCCGGCACCGGTCTGGCATTTTTTTTGCTCTTTCCTCTCCGGAATACATTTTTAGTATAAATTAAAATTAAATAAATATGCAGAAAGGAAAAATCGGGGTAACAACAGACAATATATTCCCCATCATCAAGAAATTTTTATACAGCGACCATGAAATTTTCCTGCGGGAACTGGTATCGAATGCCGTTGATGCGACCCAAAAACTGAAAACCTTGTCCTCGTTCGGAGAATTTAAAGGCGAACTGGGCGAAATGAACGTAAAAGTCGCCGTCGACAAAAAAGAGGGAACCCTGACCATTTCTGACCGGGGCATCGGTATGACAGCAGAAGAGATTGACAAGTACATCAATCAAATCGCCTTTTCCGGCGCCGAAGAGTTCCTGAATAAATATAAAAACGATGCCAATGCCATTATCGGACATTTCGGACTGGGATTCTACTCCTCGTTCATGGTGTCTAAAAAAGTGGAAATCAGAACACGGTCATACAAAGAGGATGCCCAAGCCGTGATGTGGACATGTGACGGTTCGCCCGAATTCGAAATGTCGGACATCGACAAAAAAGAGCGCGGCACCGATATCGTGCTGTATATCGACGATGAAAACAAGGACTTTTTGGAAGAGTCCAAAATCGAATCGCTGTTAAAAAAATATTGCCGCTTCCTGCCTGTGCCGGTTGTATTCGGCAAGGAACAAGAGTGGAAAGACGGCAAATATGTCGACACCGACAAAGACAAAGTCATCAACGACACTGCACCGGCCTGGACCAAAAAGCCGACTGAACTGACCGATGATGATTATAAAAATTTCTACGCCGAACTGTATCCCGCTTCGGATGAACCGCTGTTCTGGATACATCTGAATGTGGATTATCCGTTCAAACTGACCGGGATATTGTATTTCCCCAAAATAAAATCGAATTTCGATCTGAACCGGAACAAAATCCAGCTGTACAGCAATCAGGTTTTCGTCACCGATTCTGTCGAAGGTATCGTACCTGAATTCTTAATGCTGCTGCAGGGCGTGATAGACTCTCCGGACATACCGCTGAACGTATCCCGCTCCTATCTGCAAAGCGACTCCAACGTCAAAAAAATATCGACCTACATTACCAAAAAAGTGGCCGACCGGCTGCAGGAGATTTTCAACAACGACAGGAAACAGTTCGAAGAAAAATGGGACGATATCAAACTGTTTATCGAATACGGCATGCTGTCGGATGAAAAATTCTATGACAAAGCGCAGAAATTTGCGCTGTTGAAAAACACGGAGGGCAAATATTTCACGTTGGACGAATACAAAACGCTCATCGAAAGCAACCAGACAGACAAAGACAAAACACTGATATACATTTACGCTACTGACCGGACCGCCCAATACAATTATATCGAAATGGCACAGGCCAAAGGATACGATGTGTTGCTGATGGACGGACAGCTGGATATCCATTTTATCGGGCAACTGGAACAAAAACTGGACAAATGCCGGTTTGTGCGTGTCGACAGCGATGTGGTCGAAAACCTGGTAAAAAAAGAGAATAAGGACGCCGACGCATTGTCGGCAGAGCAGCGGGAAATCATGACGACAGTCTTCAAGTCGCAGATTCCGGCCATAGAAAAAGCCGATTTTCTGGTGATGTTCGAACCGATTGGAGAAAATGCCCAGCCGGTCATCATTACCCAGAATGAGTTTATGCGGCGCATGAAAGATATGTCGGCCATGCAGCCGGGCATGAATTTCTACGGAGAACTGCCCGACAGCTTCAATCTGATTGTCAATACGGAACACCCCCTGTCCAAACGGATTCTCAGCGAAACAGAGAGTGCCTGCAATGCCGACGTCGCCCCCATACAGGCCGAAATCAAGACATTGCAGGAGGATATCGAGAAACTGAGAGACAGCCACAAAAACAAAAAAGACGATGAGATTCCGGTAACTGAAAAAGAGGATATCCGGACCAAAGAGTCGAAAGTGGATGAACTGAGAAAACAGGAAGAGAACCTGCTGGCGACATACGCCGGGTCGAACAGTCTGGTCCGTCAGTTAATCGATTTGGCGCTGTTGTCGAACAACATGCTGAAAGGCGAGGCGCTGAGCAAATTTGTAAAACGTTCGGTAGAACTGTTATAATTAGCATTTCTATAAAAACAGAGAGCGGCGGTCCGATGTGTGACCTGCCGCTCTCTGTTTTTTACGGAATCCGGTTACTGTCAGAGAATCAGTCCGCCAATGATTTCTTTGACATCTTTACATCCTTGCTGTTCGAGGTAGGCGTCGATTCCGTCGATAACTTTTACCGTAATCTGCGGGTCGATGAAATTGGCGGTTCCGATTTCAACGGCAGTGGCTCCCGCCAATAAAAATTCAACGGCATCGGTGGCATTCATAATACCGCCCAAGCCCACTACCGGAATTTTCACTGCCTTGCATGTCTGCCAGACCATGCGCAACGCAACCGGCTTCACACAGGCACCCGACAGACCACCCGTCACCGTCGACAGAACCGGACGGCGTGTTTTGGCATTAATCGCCATTCCCAACATCGTATTTATCAAAGAAACGCTGTCGGCTCCTTCGGCTTCCACCGCCCGTGCGATTTCTGTTATGTCGGTAACATTGGGAGACAATTTTACAATTAACGTCTTCGGATATACCCGACGGACGGCTTTGACCACTGCGGCCGCACTCTGACAGGAGGTGCCGAACGCCATTCCGCCCTCTTTCACATTGGGGCAGGATATATTCAGTTCAATGGCCGGAATATGCGACAGCTGAGCTATCTTTTCGGCGGTCGCCGCATAATCTTCCACCGAAGAGCCGGAAACATTAACGATGATATTCGTATCCAACCGGGATATTTCCGGATATATGGACGAAATAAAATAATCCACGCCTTTGTTCTGCAACCCGACGGCATTCAGCATACCGGAGGGTGTTTCCGCCATACGGGGATACGGATTGCCTTCCCGGTGGTGCAGGGTGGTTCCTTTTACCAATATTCCGCCCAATCTCGACAAATCGATAAAATCGGCAAATTCGACACCATAACCGAACGTACCCGAAGCCGTCATTACGGGATTTTTCAATTTCAAATTCCCTATTTCAACATTTAAATTTGCCATAACAGTCTGTCTATATTAAAAATGGGACCTTCTTTACATACGCAAACGTGCCCTTCGACCGTATTTTCCACACAGCAAAGGCAAGCGCCTACGCCGCAGGCCATTGTATTCTCCAGCGAGACTTCGCAGGCAATCTGATGGGCTCCGGCATATTTGGCAACCGCCTGCATCATCGGTTTAGGTCCGCAGGTATAAATATAATCGAACGATATCCGGCTCAAAACGGAATGTTGGGTTACATACCCCTGTTCTCCGACCGAGCCGTCTTCAGTAGTTAGATAGACCTCTCCGAAACGACGGAACTCATCCAGTTGCAAAAGGTCTTTTTCGGAGCGGGCGCCCAGCAGGAAAACCGGCGTGTATCCTTTTTCCCAAAGAGTCTTGCCCAAATAGAGCATCGGAGCCGTTCCTACACCGCCGCCAATCAACAGCATACGGGCCTGCCTGTTTTCCGGAATCGAAAACGTATTGCCCAACGGCAAAACCATATTTACCGTATCCTCCGGTTTTACGGCCGCCAATTTCCGGGTTCCGGCGCCGACCAGCTGCACCAGCAGCCACAATTCGTTCAGCTCCCGGTCTACATTATTGACAGATATGGGACGTCTCAAAAAGGTAGACGGGGAATCGTCTATCCTGATTTCCACAAATTGTCCCGGCATCATATCCGGCAACGGAGTACCGTCAGAGGTGGTAAATTTCAACAGCACATAGTTTTCATGCAAATGTATGTTGGCCTTTACCTTTAAATCCAAAACATATTTTTTCATTTGAGAAGTATTTGCTTAACGATTGCAAATATACGCAAAGTGTCTGAATTTACAGAAAGATTCAGAAATTAAGATAACTTACCGGCTGTTTTGTATTGGTCAGACGAAAAAGACTCGAATGTATTGTCGGAATAAAATACCATAATCCGCACCACCCGTCTGTCATCTTCCCGGATTTGAGTTACTCTTTCCAGCACACCGGCATTCCCTTTGACAAAAGATTCCGCTTCGTTTTTTAACTCCAAATCCCGGCCATATTCGGAAAGATTCGATGAATCGGACGAAAATATGAGATTTTCACGCGGTTTAGCTCCGGCAACCGATTCGATATTGGATTCTCCTTCTCCGAACATGAGCCAATTAATCGATATTTCGGGATAGGTTTCATGTATCTTTATTATAATGGTACTGCTAACGTCGTTGCGCCCCCTTAAAGCATTGGAGAGGGTCGACGGCTGTATTCCCACCTTTTCGGCAAATTCTGCTTGCGTTAATCCCAGACTCTCTATCAGCAATCGTATTCTTTCATTCATCATATTGTCGATTTTATCGGGAATTATTCCCTTTTCAATTCACAAATGTAAACAATCGTCACTTCACAAAAATACAACATTTGATTCTGTTTTGCAAATTTCATTTGTAAATTTAATTTGCTGCTCTTTCGGTGAATATTCGTATATCCACCTGTACCATCTGCTTTCAGGGCATCAACAGGCATAAATCAAAAGTTTAAATAAAACATTCTAAAAATCTGATTTACAACACACATGAAACCATTTATACGCAATAATGGCACGAAATAACCGACAAAAATGGGATTTAGCATCAATCATATTAAAGCAAAGATTTACATACAGCGCATTAAATTGCTGGCTATCAATAAATAACAAAAATTTAATAGCAGTAAATCAGGGGTTTTGTATACAAAGATTATGACGATGAAAATATTTTCCAAATTAAATTCAATATTCAAAACAGGCAGATTCTGAATCGCCCGGAATATTTTTCAAATCTGAAACAAGGGAGATATCATGTACAAATACAAAATGAAAACAATTCACATTTGTGCATTAAACGAAAAAATCGGAAATAATGCGGCTACACGCCGTTATTT
>JAFLRV010000031.1 GCA_022511245.1 Coprobacter sp. | reverse complement strand
GTGTGGCTGCAGTCGCCGTAACGGCAATCGTGGGACAATCGGAAAATTTCGGGGAAGAAGTGGTCGACTTCCCGCTTATCCATGTCGATGGTTCCGAACCCTTTCACACCCGGTGTGTCGATTATCCAACCGCCTTCGGGCAGCGGAAACATTTCGGAAAATGTCGTCGTGTGCATCCCTTTGTGGTGGGAGGCCGATATGGTTCCGGTTTTCAGGTTCAGTCCGGGAAGAATACGGTTGATGAGGGTCGATTTTCCTACCCCCGAATTTCCGGAAAAGAGCGTTATGTTGTCTTTCAGGAGTTCTTTCAGCCGGTCTAATCCTTCTCCGGTTTGGGCCGACACCGGATAACAGTCGTATCCGATGGTGGTGTACAGGTGGCAGATGCCTTCGGCCAGTTCCCGGTCTTCGTCATGGTACAGGTCGGTTTTATTGATGATAATCCGGGTCGGGATGCGATAGGCTTCGGCGGTAGCCAGAAAACGGTCGATAAACGTCGTGTGTGTTTCGGGGTAGTTGACGGTGATGACCAGAAAAGCCTGATCGATGTTGGCTGCCAGAATATGAGATTCCTTCGACAGATTCGACGACCGCCGTATAATATAGTTTTTACGCTCTTCTATTTCATAAATAAAAGCGGTTCCCTCGTTGTTCTTTTCGATTTTTACCCGGTCTCCGACGGCTATGGGATTGGTACTGCGAATCCCTTTCAGCCGGAAATTGCCTTTTATCTTGCATTCGATAACCGAATCGTCACCGGTTTTGACCAGATACCAGCTCCCTGTATTTTTGATGACAAGACCGTTCATTGCTTGTTTGAGACGTTACTTTGAATCTTTGTTTACGAAAAAAGATGGGCCAAAAAGAACGGTTTTGTGCTTATTCTCTTTGACACATCTTTTCCAGAAGTGTTATGATTTATACGGTCAGAATCTCTTTTTCTTTGGCTGCAAAAATGTCGTCTATGTTCTTGATGAACCTGTCATGCAGTTTCTGAACGCTGGCTTCTCCGTCTTTTTCCACATCTTCGGGCATGCCGTCTTTAACGGCTTTTTTAAGTCCTTCGATGGCGTCCCGGCGGGCGTTGCGTATGCTTACTTTCGCATTTTCGGCCTCCTGTTTGGCCTGTTTTACCAATGCTTTGCGGCGCTCTTCGGTCAGCGGGGGTATTCCCAGCCGGATAATTTCACCGTTGTTTTCGGGCGTAATACCCACTTCGGAGTTGATAATGGCTTTTTCGATTTCCTTAAACATCGATTTTTCCCAAGGAAGAATCGTTATGGTGCGGGCATCGGGCGTGGAAATGGTCGCTACATTGCTGATAGGAACTACACTGCCGTAATATTCGACCCGTACCGAGTCGAGTATGCGCGGATTGGCTTTTCCGGCCCGTATGTGGGCCAGCGCTTCATCCAGAAATGCCACAGCCATATCCATTTTTTCTTCGGCTGCATCCAAAAATTCTTTTACCTCTGCCATAATTTTAATTGTCTTTTTCTATGTTTTTTTGATTCTGAAAACAAATATACGGTACTTTCGTTAAAATACCAAATGGTATCACCGGTTCGTGGTGTCAATAGACCAGCGTCCCGATGTTTTCGCCCGACATGACTTTTTTCAGATTGCCCGGCGTATCCATGTCGAATACGATGATGGGGAGATGGTTTTCCTTGCACATCGTAGTCGCCGTAAGGTCCATCACTTTCAATCCCCGATTGTAGATTTCGTCGTAGCTGATTTTATCGAATTTTACCGCCGTCGGGTCTTTTTCGGGGTCGGCGGTGTATATACCGTCGACACGGGTGCCTTTCAGCATCACATCGGCCTCTATTTCGATGCCACGCAGGGCCGAGCCGGTGTCGGTAGTGAAAAACGGATTGCCCGTGCCGCCCGAAAGGATGGCGATTTCACCCTGTTTCATGGCTTCTATCGCTTTCCATTTGCTGTAATGTTCCCCTATGGGAAACATGTTGATAGCCGTAAATACCCGCACCTTTTGACCGATGGAATCGAGTGCCGAGCTCAATGCCAGACTGTTGATGACGGTGGCCAGCATGCCCATTTGGTCACCTTTTACCCGGTCGAACCCTTTGGCAGCGCCGCTAAGCCCTCGAAAAATGTTGCCGCCGCCGATAACGATACCGATTTCGATACCCATGTCGGCTATTTCCTTGATTTGTCCGGCATATTCGGCCAGTCTTTTTTCATCGATGCCGTACTGTTTGGCACCCATAAGCGATTCACCGCTTAATTTCAGTAAGATGCGTTTGTATTTTGTTTCCATATTAAAATCCGGTTTTGGGTTTATGGGTCAAAAATAGCGATTTTAACCTATTTTCTGTTACCTTGTTTCGAAAAATATTTATTTGAGTATGTATGATATTTCTTTAAATGCATATTTCCGTATCTCATGATTCTCGGTCTCGAGTATCAGATGGCCCTCTTCGCCTATGCCGGACAGGGAGGCGTAAAACAATCCGTTTCGGTCCCGATACGGGTACATTCCCTCCTTTCGGAAAAGCATTTGCAAATAGTTCCGGTGCAATGCCTCTGTATTTCCCTCGTAATAGCGTTTCCGGATACATTCCACTATATCGGTCAGCAGTGCGGAGAGGTCAATCTCGATACCGGTAATCTGTTTCAGCGATACCGGATTGGGTGCCGGAGACCGGAAAATCTCCTGATTGACATTCAGGCCGATACCGGCGACAGCCGATTCGAATGTCGACCCGATAATTTCATTTTCAATCAGTATTCCGGCTATTTTCTGGTCGTTCCAGTAAATGTCATTGGGCCATTTGACCGAAAATCCGGAGCCGAATTTTTGCAGGGCGTCAGTCACTCCTAACGCAATCATCTGTGAGAGGCAAAATTGCCGGGATGGGGGAATGTGTCGGGGATAGAGAACGAGACTGAATGTGAGATTTTTACCCGGTTCCGCCTCCCAGTTGTTGCCCCGTTGTCCCCGACCGGCTGTCTGGCTGTCGGTAACAACGACCGTCCACTCTTCGACAGCCTGCCGGGAGAGCAGTTGTTTCAGGTAGGTATTGGTCGATTCGGTCTCTTTCAGTCGTATCATCATACGCTCTCTTTTTGAGTTTCCATGCCGGCCAGCTGCTGTAAAATCTCATCCCGCTGCCGACGGGGAAATTTCTGTACGACTTCGAGGTAGGAATGGCGTATCCATTCTTTCAGCAGGCTCTCTTTGATGCGGTCGTACCGGATGGTGTTCCAATATTTTTTGTTGGCGTGGTAACCCGGTTCCACATCTTCATATTGCTCCCGCAGTTCAATGGCCCGTTCCGGGTCGCATTTGACATTCATCCGGTTCTTGTTGCCGCTGGAAATATCGGTATACAAAAACATTTTTCCGGCCACTTTGAAGACCAATGTCGTTTCATCGAACGGAAAACATTCGGTCGTTTGGGGAAATTGCAGGCAATATTCACGCAAGGATTCAATATCCATATCGGCTGTTTTGTATGGGTGGATAAAAAGCGTTTTCAATATGTTCTATTTGGCAGCCGTCGTTGTTGCAGATGACCGATATGATATCGAACCGGATTTCGAACGGCAGGCCGGTCATTCGGATGTAAGCGTCGGCGGCATTGATCAAATGCCGTATTTTCCGGTTGTCGACGGCATCCTCCGGCATCCCGAATACATCTGTCTGACGGGTTTTTACCTCTACAATGACCAATGTCGTTTCCCGAGTAGCGATAATGTCTATTTCGAACCGGCCGCTTCTCCAGTTGGTTTCCCGAATGTCGTACCCGTGTTCGATAAGATATTCGGCGGCAATTTGCTCCCCTGTTTTTCCCAGTATATTGTGTTTGGCCATATGATGTCAAGTAATAGTACAAAGATATGAAAAATCTGTAATTTGTCCGGTTTTGTCCGTAATTTGTCTGCATCCCGTTTGAGAAAAACAAGCTATTTTTGTTCCCGAATCAACATCGGAAATAAAAATAAATATGAAAAGAAAACCATTTTTATCACTCGGACTCTTCCTGTTGTCGTTTTTCGGCGTTATCTCCTGTGTCCGGGCCAAAAATCCGGAAATAAAAATCATAAATAACGATAGTGACATGAATGCAGAAAAGAAAGTTTTGGTCGTATTTTTCTCCCACACCGGAGAAAATTATGCTGTAGGCCATATTGAAAAGGGAAATACGCATATCATCGCCGAGATGATTGCCGATGAAACCGGCGGCAAACTTTTTGAGATTGTTCCCGAAAAAGCCTATCCGGCAGCTTATAATGAATGTATAGATGTTGCCAAGAAAGAGCAGGCTGCCCAAGCCCGGCCCGCAGTTAAAGGCGATGTCGATGTCGAGAATTACGATGTGATATTTTTAGGTTATCCCAACTGGTGGGGCGATATGCCCATGCCGGTCTACACTTTTCTGGAAAAACATGACTGGGCCGGAAAAACGGTGATACCTTTCTGCACCCATGAAGGAAGCGGGTTGTCCGGCACCGAAAAACGGGTGGCCGGTGTATGCAAGGGTGCGGCAGTCGGCAAAGGATTGGCTGTAAAAGGAACGACAGCCCAGCATTCGGGTGACCAGGCCCGCAAATCGGTTGTGTCGTGGCTGGAAAGATTGAATGATTAATCGGATTTGTTCCGAGTGTGCCGCCGGGCTGTTCGTCCGGCGGTTTTTTTATGTTAAAAAATTCCGTTCGGGTGCTAAAATATCGGTGATTGTTCGCTACATTTGTATTATCCGTTGGATATACGGACTGTTTTAATAAATGATTGAGATTATGGAAAAAGGAAAAATGATTGCTTCGGCAGCCGTTATCGCCGTCGGGCTTTATTTGAGCGGATGGGCGCTGGGTCATGCCATTATTGAGGTAAAAAACAGAGACAGGGTGGTCAGTGTAAAGGGACTGGCCGAACGGGAAATGCCGGCCGACATGGTTATCTGGCCGCTGACTTACAAGGAGATAGGCGATGATTTGGTCTCTATTTATACTACGGTCAACCGGAAGAACGAGACGATTATCTCTTTTTTAAAGAAAAATGGTATTACTGACAGTGAGATTACCGTTTCGGCTCCACAGATTATCGATATGGAGGCCGAACGCTATTCGAGCAGCCGCTCTCCGTACCGTTATAACGTGACATCGGTGGTGACCGTAACCTCCGGACAGGTCGACAAGGTACGGGAATTGATGTATGAACAGACCGATTTGCTGAAACAGGGAATCGCCATTTCGGTCGGGGAGTACCAGTACCGGCCGCAATTTATGTTTACCCGGCTTAACGATATCAAACCCGAAATGATAGAGGAGGCCACGAAAAACGCCCGCAATGCAGCCGATAAATTTGCGGAGGATTCCGACAGCCGGCTGGGCAAAATCAAAAAAGCCTATCAGGGGCAGTTCTCTATCGATGACCGGGATGCGAACACCCCTTATATCAAGAAAATACGAATTGTGACTACGGTCGATTATTATCTCAAGGACTGATGCCCCAATCGCACGAATATTACATGAAACTGGCCCTTCGGGAGGCGGAGGTGGCCCGAGACCGGGATGAGATACCGGTGGGGGCCGTTATTGTGTGCAACGACCGGATTATTGCCCGTGCCCATAACCTGACCGAGACGCTGACCGATGTGACGGCCCATGCCGAGATGCAGGCCATAACGGCGGCGGCCAATGTGCTGGGCGGAAAATATTTGACGGGATGCACCCTTTATGTGACGCTGGAACCCTGTGTCATGTGCGCCGGAGCGTTGGGCTGGTCGCAGATAGACGCTGTCGTCTACGGCGCTTCGGACGAAAAACGGGGATTCCGCAAATATGCCCCCGATGCGATACATCCCAAAACCGTCGTGACGGGCGGCGTTATGCAGGACGAATGTGCGGCACTGCTGAAAGACTTTTTTAAGAAAAAACGATGACCGATATGAAAAAAATATGTTTTATTGTAGCGATGCAGGCTGAAGCTGACCCACTGATTGGTCATTTCGGACTGAAATCGTTGGGAGCTGTATTTTCTCCGGCTCCCTGCCATGTTTTTCAAGGCATTTATAAAGACTTGGAAATTACATTGGTAACCAATGGAAAAGACGACGGAACCGGATTGGATTACGTTGGCTGTGAAGCCGCAACGCTGACAGCCCAGCTGGCCATTGCCCATTACTGTCCCGACCTGGTTGTCAACGCCGGAACCGCCGGCGGATTTGCTTCGAAGGGCGCTTGTGTGGGAGATGTATATTTAAGTCACAAATACATCGTGTTCCACGACCGCCGGGTCGGTGTACCCGGATGGGACCGGATGGGAAAGGGCTATTATCCCTGTATCGACTCTGACAGCCTGGCCCGTTCCGGCGGCTTCAAACAAGGAATCTGCACCACCGGCAGTTCGCTCGACATGATTGCCGAAGATGCCGTGCAGATGCAGCAGACCGGCGGCGAAATAAAAGATATGGAAGCGGCGGCGATTGCTTGGGTAGCCCAGCTGCATCATACTCCGCTGTTGTGTGTAAAGTCCATCACCGATTTGGTCGGTGCCGAGAAACCGACGGCCAGTCAGTTCCGGGAGAACCTGAATATGGCTACCCGCCGGCTGGGAGAAGCCTGCTTCAAAATCGTCGACGAATATTGGGCGGACGACCGCTTGTGACGCTTTTAAAAAAACAGTGAAAGAGAATTTTAATTTTCTTTGTAATATAGAGAATTATTACTTACCTTTGCACCGATTTTGTAAGACCGCATAATGTCTAACTTATTAATGAAAATCAATTAATTAAAAAAATGGAAGAAGAAGTAAAAAACTCTCCGGTCGAAAATTTTGACTGGGACGCCTATGAAAATGGCGAAGTGTTCACGGGTAAAAGCCGTGAAGAACTGGTAGAGACTTACGATCAGTCTCTGAATACCGTTAAAGACAAAGAAGTAATCGAAGGTACGGTTATCTCGATGAACAAGAGAGAAGTAGTCGTAAACATCGGTTACAAATCGGACGGTGTCATCTCGATGAACGAGTTCCGTTACAATCCTGATTTGAAAGTAGGCGATACCGTAGAGGTATATATCGAAAGTCAGGAAGACAAAAAAGGACAGTTGGTTTTGTCTCACAAGAAAGCCCGCACTACCCGTTCTTGGGACCGTGTCAATGCGGCTCTCGAAAACGACGAAATCATCAAAGGATTTATCAAATGTCGCACGAAAGGCGGTATGATTGTCGATGTATTCGGTATCGAAGCCTTCCTGCCGGGTTCTCAAATCGATGTTAAACCCATCCGCGACTACGATGTATTCGTTGGAAAAACGATGGAATTCAAGGTGGTTAAAATCAACCAGGAATTCAAAAATGTGGTTGTTTCCCACAAGGCCCTTATCGAAGCCGAACTGGAACAGCAGAAGAAAGATATCATTGCCAAACTCGAAAAAGGACAGGTACTCGAAGGTACTGTCAAGAATATCACCTCTTACGGAGTATTTATCGACTTGGGCGGTGTAGACGGTCTGATCCACATTACCGACCTCTCTTGGGGCCGTGTAAGTCATCCCGAAGAAGTGGTTTCTCTCGATCAGAAACTCAATGTCGTTATTCTCGACTTCGATGACGAGAAGAAACGTATTGCTTTGGGTCTGAAACAGCTGATGCCTCATCCTTGGAATGCCCTCAGCGAAGACCTCAAAGTGGGTGACAAAGTTACCGGTAAAGTGGTTGTTATGGCCGACTACGGTGCATTCATCGAAATTGCTCCGGGTGTAGAAGGACTTATCCATGTATCCGAAATGTCTTGGTCGCAACACCTGCGCAGCGCACAAGATTTCATGAAAGTGGGTGACGAGGTGGAAGCTGTCGTACTTACTCTCGACCGGGAAGAACGCAAAATGTCGCTGGGTATCAAACAGCTCAAACCCGATCCCTGGGAAAATATCGAAACCAAATATGCCGTTGGTTCCCGCCACATGGCTAAGGTTCGCAATTTCACCAACTTCGGCGTATTCGTAGAAATCGAAGAAGGAGTAGACGGTCTGATTCACATCTCCGACCTCTCCTGGACGAAGAAAATCAAACATCCGTCTGAATTTACCCAGATTGGTGCCGAAATCGAAGTGCAAGTTCTCGAAATCGACAAAGAAAACCGTCGTTTGAGTCTCGGCCACAAACAGCTCGAAGAAAATCCTTGGGATGTATTCGAAACCGTATTCACCGTAGATTCAGTACACGAAGGTACGATTATCGAAATGCTTGACAAAGGCGCTGTTATCGCTCTTCCTTACGGTGTGGAAGGATTTGCTACTCCGAAACATCTCGTAAAAGAAGACGGAACGCAGGCTCAGGTAGAAGAGAAATTGCAGTTCAAAGTGATAGAGTTCAACAAAGATGCCAAACGCATCATCCTCTCTCACAGCCGCATTTTCGAAGATGAAGCCAAAGCCGAAGCCAAGAAAGAAGCTGCCGCCAAGAAAGCCGCCAAGAAAGCCGCTAAGGCCGAAGAGTCGGTTACGATTAACAACAATGTAGAAAAAACTACGTTGGGCGATATCGAAGAGTTGGCCGCACTGAAAGAAAAACTCGAATCGGGTGAAAATTAATCCGGTCAGGTTATAATTCATTGTCATACGGGAGTTGCATTCGTGTAACTCCCGTATTTTTTTGAGTTTGCCGAAATTAACAGACGCTTGATTTATTTGGGATTTTACATCTTTTCTTTTCAGAAAGATTTCGTATTATTGCACAAACGAAAAAGAGGATATATGGAACCGTTGGTTTTAATTGAAAAATATTATACTCCCGGAACCCGGCTTTATGATATACTGGTCGACCACAGCCGTCGGGTTACCGAAAAAGCCTTGTATGTCGTCGACCGCAATCCCGGCTTGAATGCCGACCGGCAGTTTGTCGCCGAAGCCGCCATGCTGCACGATATCGGCATCTTCCTGACCGATGCTCCCGATATCGAGTGTCATGGCATACGGCCCTATATCTGTCACGGTACGCTGGGCAGTGAATTATTGAAAAAAGAAGGGCTGTTCCGGCATGCGCTGGTGTGCGAACGGCATACCGGAGCCGGACTCTCCCTGAATGAGATTATTGCACAGAATCTGCCTATCCCTCACCGGGATATGCTCCCTGTAAGTATCGAGGAGCAGATTGTCTGTTTTGCCGATAAATTCTATTCCAAATCGGAGCCGCTAAAAGAAAGAATCATCGACCGGATACGCAAGAGTATGGCCAAATATGGTGAGGACTCGGTTTGCCGGTTCGATGAATGGTGTCGTCTTTTTCTTCTCTAAAATTTATTAAAACCACCTCAATTCCTTATAGATTGAGTTAAATTGTGTATTTTTGCAACTTGGTAAACTATAGGCTTGCTGATGTCGCCAAAAAATAAGATTTATATATCCATTATTGCCGTTTTTTTCTGCACATGGCTGGTAATCGGTTTAAGTGCGCAATCTAAACGGAATATTTCTTATGCGTTCGACCCGGAGGCAGCCTGGTTTATGTCCGATACCCTCCCGGCCGATTCGCTGGATACGTTGGATGATATAATCGATTCTTTGCGTCAGACGACCGACTCCCTGTCGGTGCATCGCCCCGATTCCCGGCATGTACAGGCTCTTGATTCGGTAGCGGCCGATTCCGTTGTTGCGACGGTCGACACGGTAAAGGCGCCCAAAAAATCGGGACTGGACGATGTGGTCAAATACACCGCCAAAGACTCTATCGTCTTTTTCGGGAATAACACGGCCTATATGTACGGACAGGGCGTAGTCAATTATCAGGATATACAGCTCGATGCCGATGAGATACGGATGAATATGGACAGCAGTCTGGTATATGCCGTAGGACGTCCCGACACCTCCGGAGAGATTATCGGCAATCCGGTCTACAGAGATAAAGGCGGAGAGTATGAATCCGAGACCATGCAGTATAATTTCAAAACGAGAAAAGGTTACATTACCAATATCGTGACCCAGCAGGGCGAAGGCTACCTTACCGGCGGACGCACCAAAAAGATGGACAACGACGAGTTTTACATGGTCGACGGCAAATATTCCACCTGCGACGACCATGAACATCCCCATTTCTATTTGCAGCTGACCAAAGCCAAAGTCCGGCCGAAAAAGAACATCGTTACCGGGCCCGCCTATCTGGTGCTGGCCGATGTGCCGTTGCCGCTGGCCATACCGTTCGGGTTCTTTCCCTTTACCGACAAATATTCTTCGGGTATCATCATGCCAACCTTCGGTGATGAGAATGCGCGCGGATTCTATTTGCGGGACGGCGGATACTATTTTGCCCTCAGCGATTACATCGATCTGGCGCTGACCGGTGAGATTTACACCAAAGGCTCGTGGGGGCTCAATGCACAGTCCAATTATGTCAAACGGTACAAATTTTCAGGAGCGTTCAATATCGGCTATCTGGTGACGGTGCTGGGCGACAAGGGCATGCCCGATTACCAGAAACAGAAAAACTTCCGGCTGATATGGAACCATTCGCAGGATTCCAAAGCCAATCCCAACATGAGTTTTTCGGCCAATGTCAATTTTACCACCAGCGGGTATAACCGGAACAACCTCAACAGCTATTACAACGCCTCATCCTTTACCGAGAATACGAAAAGTTCGACGGTGAACATGACCTATAATTTCCCCAATTCGCCGTTCAGTATCTCTACGACCGCCAGTGTAACCCAGCGTTCCAAAGACTCTACGCTGGCTGTTTCCTTTCCCGATTTTACACTCAATATGAGCCGGGTCTATCCCTTTAAGCGGAAAAATCCCGTCGGAAAAGAGCGGTGGTACGAAAAAATAAGCCTCAACTACACCGGAATATTCCGCAACTCGTTGGAGACCAAACAGAATCTCTTTTTCAAATCGAACCTTATACGGGACTGGCGCAATGGGATGCAGCATTCGGTTCCCGTTTCGGCGACTTTCAGTGTGCTGAAATACATCAACATTTCGCCTTCGTTCTCTTTTACCGACCGCATGTACACCAATCGGGTTTTGCGGCAGTGGGACCCGCAGTCGTCCCGTGAGGTGCAGGACACGACCTACGGCTTTTACAATGTGTTCAATTACAATTTCAGCGTAAGTGCACAGACCAAACTGTACGGGTTTTATAAACCGCTGCCGTTTTTAGGGAAGAAGATAGAAATGATACGCCATGTCTTTACCCCGAATGTCAGTTTGAGCGGAGCCCCCGACTTTTCCAATCCCCGTTACGGATTCTGGAAAACCTATACCCGGCTCGACAGCAAGGGCCGTCGGGAAGACGTCCAGTATTCGCCTTTTTCCGGAGGAATGTTCGGTACGGCGCCACGAGGCAAGCAAGGCGTAGTTTCATTCAACATGAGCAACAATATCGAAATGAAAGTCAAGTCTGACAGGGATACGACCGGAGTACGTAAAATATCGCTTATCGAAAATCTTTCCGCCGGTATCAGCTACAATATGGCGGCCGACTCGATGAAATGGAGCAATATCAACTCCTCCATACTGATTAAGCTGACCAAGCGGTTCAATCTCCAGATGAGTGCCACGTGGGACACCTATACCTATCAGCTTAACTCGGCCGGCCGGCCGGTACGGGTGAATATCCCCCGCTGGAAAGCCGGTAAAGGGCTGGGTCGTTTGTCCAGCACCGGAACCTCGTTCTCCTATACCTTCAACAACGATACCTTTAAGAAAAAAGACAAAACCAAAAACAAGAAAGAGAGCGACGACGATGTCGGACCTGCCAATACGATGGTCGACAACAGCCAGAGTGCGCTGGATTATGAGAATGAAGATACCGGACCGGGAAGCAGTTCCAATTCCGACATGACCTTCCGGAAAGACGGTTATATGGACTGGAAAGTGCCCTGGAGCCTTTCGGTCAACTACTCTATCAATTACGGGTATGGCGATTTCAACTACAAGAAGATGGAGTACAACGGAAAGATTACGCAGAACCTGAGTTTCTCCGGCAACATCAGTCCGACCAAAAACTGGTCGTTCAATTTCTCGACCAGCTACAATTTCGACACAAAGAAAATCGCTTATATGAACTGTGGCATCACCCGTGACCTGCACTGCTGGACCATGTCGGCCAACTTCATACCCGTAGGACCCTATAAGTCGTATAATTTCCACATCAGCGTCAAATCCTCGCTGTTGAGCGACCTGAAATACGACAAACGAGGCAACTCCTACGACCGCCTGCAATGGTATTGATGTCCGGATGATACAATCCCGAAAATTTGCCAGTTGACTATGAAAAATATCCCGAACAATTTTCAAGATTAATATGGGAGTTATCAGGTAAACAAGCCGCTGCAAACGGAGCCTTGATGAGAACATCGGTAATAGGTCTGTTGCAGAACGATTATGTAGACATAACTGAAAAAGTATGTCTTTTAACTCACTATGATTCGAGATGTGTAGGTTCTTGCGTGATAATGACCTCCATTATCCATAATTTGATATGGAAGAAAAAAGAGCTTTCTGTAAATGAGATTATTGAAATTGGCAATCTATACGATGATAGGATAAAAGAATGGATAGATTTAGCCTATTCGGCAGAAGATATCTCTGCTTTACAGTTGGATGAAACCTATTCTATCGGTTATACACTGCGCTCGCTTGCTGTAGCTTTATGGTGTTATTTTCATGCTCCCGATTTTGAAAAAGGTCTGATTACAATCGTCAACGAAGGAGGCGATGCCGACACGAATGCAGCTATCGCCTGTGCCATATTGGGGGCTAAATATGGATATTCCTTTATCCCGAAATATTATATAGACAATCTCCATAATGGAGATTTTTATCTTCATAAAGTGGAGAACTTTATTAAATTGCTGTTAAAAGAAACAGAAGGCTAAGTCGCTGTTGTTGGCGTTTCAGTCAATTACAATTATCTTTGTTTGTGATTCACTTGCCCGTTATCGGAAGCACCATGCCCTCATTGGCCAGCAGCGTATGAGGGAAAACGGTTCGAGCCTCTTGCAGGAATACATGATCATCGGTATACCGGGCCGAGTAGTGCCCCAACAACAATTGCTTGACCTGTGCTTTTTGGGCTATCTTCGCCGCCTGTAAGGCGGTCGAGTGGAACGTCTCTCGGGCCCGTTCTGCCAATCCTTCCGTAAAAGTCGATTCGTGGTACAGCAAATCGACCCCTTCGATATAAGGAATCAGTTTTTCGTGGTAAAGGGTGTCCGAGCAGTAGGCATACCGTACCGGTTTGTCCGCTTCACGGGTGAGCCGGTTGTTGGGGATGACCTCCCCGTCGGGCGTTATGAAATCGGCTCCGGCCTTGATGTCCGGTATCTGTTTGACCGGGATGTTGTAAAAGGCAACCATTTCGCCGATGAGATGCCGCTGTTTCTCTTTCTCCTCGAACAGGAAACCGCAGGTGGGCACCCGATGTTTCAGCGGCAGTGTCTTTACGGTGAGGGTACGGTCTTCATAAATGCACTCACCCGGAACAATCGCATTGAATCTCAGTTTAAACGGCTGCTCCCGGCAGAAGTAGTCGAGCATGGGTTTCAGCGTTTTTTCAGCGTCTGCATGAGCATGGATAACCATTTCCCGGGTTTGCCCTATCAAATCCAACGTCGAAATAAGTCCGGGCAATCCGAAGCAGTGGTCGCCGTGCAGGTGGGAGATAAAGATATGCTGCAATTGGGTAAACCGTAACTTTTGGCGGCGGAACTGCAACTGTGCCCCTTCGCCGCAATCAATCATGAACAGCTTGTTCCGCACCCGCAGCACTTGCGATGAGGGCAAATGGTGCGTAGTCGGCAGAGCCGAACCGCATCCCAAAATATTCAATTCAATATCAGCCATGCTTATAACCTGCTTGTAAGTAATAACAAATATAGGGCATTTTGCCGAATATATGGTCTAAATCTTCCGGTTTTCTGTCAGTAATTTCCGGTTTTCCGGAGACAGAACGTGCCGATAGTGAATTTTTGATAACGTTTCTTATGTCAAATCCGTAATTTTGTCGTACTTTTGAGCATTATACATTTTCACGATATGAAATTTAATGAATTAGACTTGGACGAGAAAGTGTTGCAGGGACTGGAAGCGATGAATTTCGAAGAGATGACCCCTGTACAGGAGAAGACTATTCCCGTCATATTGGAAGGCAAGGATTTGATTGCCTGCGCCCAGACCGGAACCGGAAAAACGGCGGCATATATACTCCCCTTGTTGAATCTGTTGTATAACGAGTCCGGAACCAGCAGCAAGGTGAGAACGTTGATTATCGCTCCTACGAGGGAACTGGCCCAGCAGATAGACATGCAGTTCGACGGATTTTCCTATTTTCTGCCCATTTCCACGATGGTGGTCTACGGCGGGGGCGACGGTGCACTGTGGGAGCAGCAAAAGCGCAGTGTAGAGATGGGAACCGATGTGATTATCGCTACGCCGGGCCGGTTGATTGCCCATCTGATGCACAGCGGCATCGATTTGTCGGGAGTAGAGTATTTCATTCTCGATGAGGCCGACCGCATGCTGGATATGGGATTCTACGACGACATTATCCAAATCAGCAAACAGCTACCTGAAAAGCGGCAGACCATTCTTTTCTCCGCTACGATGCCGCCCAAGATACGCAAACTGGCCAAAGGCATTCTGCACGACCCGGCCGAGATAAACATCGCCATATCCAAGCCGAACGAAGCCATTTCGCAATCGGCCTATATCTGTTATGAAGCGCAGAAAATGGCGATTGTCAAGGAGTTGTTCAGTCAGAATGTCGCCTCCGGCAAAATTATTATATTCTCCTCCTACAAGCAGAAAGTAAAAGATCTGGCCCACACGCTGAAACGGATGAAATACCGGACTGCCGCCATGCATTCCGATTTGGAGCAGAGTCAGCGGGAGGAGGTGATGCTCGATTTCAAGAACGGGAAAATAGATATACTGGTGGCGACCGATATTGTGGCCAGAGGTATTGATATTACCGATATTGTGCTGGTCATCAATTACGATGTGCCCCGTGATCCCGAAGATTACATTCACCGTATCGGCCGGACGGCCCGTGCCAGTGCCGAAGGAGCTGCCATTACGCTGGTCTCGGAGACGGAGCAGGGCAAATTCGACCGTATCGAACGCTTTTTGGAGAAAGAGATAACCAAAGTGCCTCTTTCGCCTGAACTCGGAGACGCTCCGGCTTACCGTCCGGGCTTTTCTTCCGGAAAACGAAACCGGCGGAGTAAATCGGGCGGGGGAGACAAGGCGCAGAACCGTTCCCGTTCCCGCTCCGGAGGTGACGGCCGGCATCGCCGCCGTTCCCGGAAACGTTCCGGAGGTCAGTCGGGACAATCGGGTCCGAACGCATAATTTCGGAACACAGTTCGGAACAAACCGCCTGCCGGGTTGTTTATTAGGGGAGATTATTATAATATAAATATAAAAGATATTGTTTATGAATAAAGGAGGAGTCCTGTTTATGGATATCATGCTCTCGGAGCGGTGTTCCCATTTCGCCCGGTTGTTTTTGCGGGTGTGTATCGGTATTCTCATGCTGTCGCACGGCATTGCGAAGATCGAGAATTTCAATTTTCTGACCCATACGTTCCCCGACCCGCTGGGATGGGGGCCCGTCGTATCGCTGGTGCTGATTATTCTGGCCGAAGTAGGCTGTTCGATACTGCTTATTGTGGGGTTGATGACCCGACTGGCCCTTTTGCCGCTGATTTTCGGTATGAGTGTCGCCGCTTTTTTTACCGCACCGGTAGTTACTTTGTCCGGAATAGAACTGCCGTTGCTCTATTTGGTGGTTTTTCTGGTGATTCTGATGCTGGGACCCGGTAATTGTTCGGTAGATTATGTACTGAAAAAAGCATACGAAAGAGAGTTG
>JAFLRV010000030.1 GCA_022511245.1 Coprobacter sp. | reverse complement strand
CCCGCAAATATGTGAAACAACTGGAAGGCTTGCACACCAGAGTGCTGGATACCCGCAAGACGACACCGGGATTGCGCATGCTGGAGAAAGCCGCCGTAAAAATAGGAGGCGGAGTCAATCACCGTATCGGCCTTTTCGATATGATTTTGTTGAAAGATAACCATGTCGATTTTGCCGGAGGCATTGAGAATGCCATCCATCGGGCGCATGCGTATCTGAAAGAAAAAGGAAAAGATTTGAAAATCGAAATAGAAGTCCGCAATCTGGATGAACTGGAAGAGGTGATGAGAGTAGGCGGTGTCGACCGCATCATGCTCGATAATTTTACGCCTGAGCTTACCCGTAAAGCCGTAGAGCGTATCGGCGGAAAGTACGAAACCGAATCTTCCGGCGGCATTACATTCGATACGTTGCGGGAGTATGCCGAATGCGGCGTCGATTTTATTTCGGTCGGGGCCTTGACCCATTCGGTCAAAGGGCTGGATATGAGTTTTAAGGCTTGTTGAACGGGTCGTCCGTTTTTGGCGATAAATAAATAGGGGATAGGTCTTGCCGTTTGCAGACAAATCCCCTTTATTTTATCCGGAACATATACGACAAGGCAATCAGAATATTTTTGTTGGACGAGGTGGCGAAATAGTCTTTCTTCCGGTTGTTGAAGAAGTCACCCAATCCGAAATAATACCGTCCTTCCAGCATGAAACTGTTTCTTCCCGCTCTGATTTCAAGTCCGGCACCACCGTCGATTCCGTAATCCACCTTGCGGGTTATCGGAAGCGTATATTGTTCGACACTGCGGCTCAGTTCGATATCCGGTGGAGGCGCCGTAATATCGAAATTGCTTTTGTAGGAGTCCGATACGAAAAATCCGACTTGGGGACCTATATTAAAGAATACCCGGACAGCCTTTTTCCCGAAAAAGATATGGCTCATAAACGGGATTTCTACGTAGTTCATTCTCCGGGTATAGCTGTAAGGCTCCGTTTCGAAATTCTCTTTCCATCCTTGCTGTGAAAAGTTGGCTTCCAGTATAAATCCGAAATATTTCTCTTCGATATATCGGAAAGAAAGGCCGCCCATATAACCCAGCAAAAGACTCTCTTTTACTTTAGGCACGAAAGTCGTGTTCGACAAATTGGTGCCGAATTTCGCCCCGATTGATATTTCCGGTCTGTAATGCTTTTGGGAAAAAGCCGCCGGTATGTATAACATACATAAAAAGAGCAGAAGTCCTTTGATGAGCTGTTTTTTCATTTCGGTAAGCATCATTATTTGACAGAAATCCGTTCTATCGTGTACAACGGAGTAAAGTGGACGAAATATAAATTCTTGTTTATAAAGCCGCCCCAGTTATAAATGCGGTCGAATTTGAAATCGGTCTGCAGGCTGGACGATGGCACATATGAGATGCTGTTCTCAAAATTTTTGCCATATCGGTTCAGGGCGTTCAGAAAGTAGATGCCGATATCGAATCCCAGCAACCCGTATTTGGGACTGGCGTTAATCATGTCCTTGTTATACCAGAAACGGAAATTCTGCTCGAAATTTCTCAGCCGGGAATCGGTCGGCGTGGAATAAAATCGGGTGAAAATATACGTATCGAGTTTATAATAACTGTTTAAAAATTCTTTGGTATAGGTCTGCCATTCGGGATATCCGAACAGCGTTATATGAATATCGGCGCGGGTTTCGGCCAGTTTGCACAATGGTGCCGTAATGGAGTTTAACACGTTTCGGGAACCGCTGGAGGGAACGAATACGACATTTGCGTCCGTAGGGATGCTGTTCTCTGCGGGCGAGCTTACATCGGCTATTCCGGTCTCTGAATAAGAGATATGCTGCCGGTTCAGTTCGTTCTTTAATTCCGTAGTGAAATCTATCTTGTCGTCCGAGTCTTTGGTCCCGTTTATAAAGATGATTTGTCTGTTTTTAAATCGCCGGATAAATTCCCCGATAGCTTCGGCATACATATTGTCGTGGGGAATATTGGTTTGGAATATTTTCGGATTTGTGTTTACATCCTCGTTTTTCAACGAGAATACATTCACCAGATTGATATCGTTTCTTTGGGCGAAATCGGCGATTGTGCTCAGATAAGTATCGTTCACCGGCCCGATAATCAAATCCATAGATTGCAGTTCCGGTCGGGCGATAATCTGATTTATGCGGCTGCTTGAGTTTTGAGTGTCGTAGGCGTATATGTTGAGGTTGGCCCCTTGTTTGCGCACACTGTCGACCGCCAATAAAAATCCTTGATAAAATTCGGTGTATAACGATGATTTCACATCTTCGGCCTCATTTAACATGAAAGGCAGCAGAACGGCGACATTGATTTCTCCCGGCCGGTTGATTGACCCGGACTCCGAACCGGTAGGGCTGGCTGCGGTAGTTGGCGCCGTCCCGTCTTGGTCAGGAGATATGATGCGAACGACTTTTCCTATCGTGAAATTCTCGGCAGACAATCCCGGATTTTCATTCAGGATGGAGGCGATGTCGGTATTGTATTGCCGGGCCAGTGCATATAGCGTCTCTTGAGGGGCAATGGTATGGTATATGTATTTATCGGTCGATGCCGCCGGAGCAACCTGAGGGATAAGCAGCGATTCTCCGGTTTTGATACCGTTTTTGCTCTTCGGATTCAGGGCGATGATATCCTGCTGGGATACATTGTACGCCTTCGATATGGAATATAAAGTTTCTCCGGCCGATACGATGTGCCGGAAGGCTCCGGTGTTCTGCCGTTCTTGGGGCGAAGAAACCCCTTTTACGGGAATGAGCAGTTCCTGTCCGCTTTTTAATCCGTCCTTAGCCGCCGGATTGTATCGGATTATTTCCTCCTGAGTGACATTGAATTTTCGGCAGACAGAATAAAATCCTTCCGCATTGTTGACCGTATATCGGTAAAATTCGGTATTCTCTGTGCTGTTCTGGGCCATGATTGCCTGAAAAGAGCAGAAAAGAAACACGAGAATCCCGAAATATAATGTATGGGTCGATTTCATGATGTTGCATTTTCTTAACGGGACAAAGTTATAAAAAAAATTTTTCGGAGACAATCCCTTTTTCCGGGTTGCAGATTTTAATCTCTTTTGTAATTTTTGTTGGGCAATTGATGCGATTGTTTTTCGTTATTTGTTTAAAATGCATTACCTTTGACGGTTATAACGTGAAGTTCGATGAGAAAAATTCTATTTGTCTCGCTGTATTGCATCGTTGCGATGTGCGCTTTCGGCCAGCAGGTCGATGTTGGTTGCGGCGGCTGGCCGGGTATCCGGGAAACCGTGTCTGATGCTACCGGATTGAATGCGGTATATGTCGTTTATCAGGCCGACGGATATGCCGGAGTCAATATCGATTATACCCCCCTTTACGATGACGGCTCGCCGATAAAATGGTACAAGATAGACAAAACCGGAACCCCCTCGCTTCTGGTCGGTAAAGAATCCAATAATTTAAGAAATGTAGAGGGCGACTGCGGCTATATGCGTCAGCAAGGGGCAGAGACCTATACTTTCTGGATAGTGAATTATTTGAACTATTCGTTGGTCGGTCGGCAAATGACCGTTGAAGCAGATGAAACAGACGCCTGTAATTATGTCCGTTTGCGATTGACACCTCCGGCCGTTTCACTGCCTTATTATACGGTGTCCGGAATAGGAATGACCCTTCCCTCCCGTTTTTTTGTGGCATACAATACGTTGGAATGGAATAAAGATGATTTATCGTTTAATCCGGTGGCCGTTGAGGAGCAGATAACCAATGCCAATCAGATTTCTGTTCCGGCACCGACTTGTGACACGGAGTTTTCCTTGACCGATAAATATTTGAAAGAGTGGGGGATAGAGCCCCCTGTGCAATCTGAATGGTATTATTCTGCCCGTCCGGTTTGTCAGGCAGTCGTAGAACAGTATACGCGGGACAACAGGAACGAATGGGACAGGTCGATTCCTTCAGACGGGTCATTCGGAGGGTCGGCTCCGGCAGAAATCACCTTTAAAGCCTATTATAATGATGTCGTCACACACAGCGACTGGCAATTCTCGGCCGATGAAAATTTTAATGTCATTGATGCCCATTATTATAATACAGACGATTTTCAGTATACCTTTGACCGGGAGGGGACGACCTATGTCCGTCTGGTGGTGAGTACCGGAACCTGTCAGGACTCTACCGGTGTGTTCCGGATTACGATAGGCGAATCCCGGCTTGAAGCCCCCAATATTTTTTCACCGGGAAGCACACCCGGAGTAAATGACGAATGGAAAGTGGCCTATAAATCCATTGTCGATTTCAAATGCTGGATATACAACCGATGGGGTGTCGAGATGTTCCATTTCGAAGATCCGGCAAAAGGTTGGGACGGGCGTTATCGGGGTCGTCTTGTGGAGCCGGGAGTCTATTTTTATGTGATTCGGGCCAAAGGAGCAGACGGGCGCAGTCATAATTTGAAAGGTCATATTAATATTTTAAGAGCCAGAGAGTAAATAAAAACGGTTAGTATTATGATGCAAAAAAGTGTGAAGATATCATTATCGGTATTGTTGGTTGTGGGTATCTCTGTTTTTTTGATGAGCTCGACCCGTTCGGAGCAGCCGGACAGAACCTCATTGATTCATTTGATGGCAGTAGTGCCCGAAGTGCCCTCACAGGTCGAGTTTGCCGGAGAGAATATTTCGCTTGACCGGCTTGACATGTATGAACGTTATGACCGGGAGTTGACCGGATTTTGTTATAACCATTCCACGACGCTGTTGGTGTTGAAACGGGCAAACCGTTATTTCTCGATGATTGTACCTGTATTGGAGAAAAACGGTATTCCCGCCGATTTTGTATATTTGGCCGCCATTGAAAGCTCTTTCAATCCGAAGGCTCTATCTCCGGTCAAGGCGGCGGGTCTCTGGCAGTTGATGCCGTCAACGGCCCAACAGCTGGGGTTGGAAGTGAATGAATATGTTGACGAACGCTATCATGTGGAGAAGTCGACGGAAGCCGCCTGCCGTTATTTGAAATCGGCGTATGCCGAATATGGCGATTGGATGGCCGCCGCCGCATCATATAACGCCGGGCGGGGCCGCATTTCGACCGAACTGAAAAAACAGCAGGCCCAGAATGTCTTTGATTTGTGGTTAAACGACGAGACCTCCCGGTATGTTTTCCGCCTTATGGCGATGAAAGCCGTTTTGTCCGACCCCTACCGGTATGGCTTTGCCGTTAAAAAGAAACAGCTTTACCAGCCGGTCAGGACCCGTATGGTTACAGTGACCACTCCCATCGATGATTTGGCGCAGTTTGCCAGAGATAACGGTATTACATATGCCCAGTTAAAAGAATACAATTTATGGCTTCGGGACCGTTCATTGCCGAATAAAACCGGTCGTGAATATCAGATAGCCATACCCGAAAGAGACGATTTGTATTACACATCCCGAAAAATGGAAACCTACCAGAAGAGTTGGACGGTAGATTAATCCGTAGGATGCTTTTTAGACCGAGATGACAGAAAAAGAAAATAAAATAGAGGTATACGGAGCCCGTGTACATAATTTGAAGAATATCGACGTAGAAATACCCCGCAATTGCTTTACCGTGATTACGGGATTGAGCGGAAGCGGCAAATCTTCGTTGGCTTTCGACACGATTTTTGCCGAAGGACAACGACGGTATATCGAGACATTTTCTTCGTATGCCCGCAATTTTCTGGGGAATATGGAGCGCCCCGATGTAGATAAGATAACCGGATTGAGTCCGGTTATCTCTATCGAGCAGAAGACAACGAATAAAAATCCCCGTTCAACAGTCGGAACAACGACTGAAATATATGATTTTTTTCGGCTGCTCTATGCGAGAGCCGGCGAGGCATATTCCTATCTGTCAGGCGAAAAAATGGTAAAATATACCGAAGACCAGATTCTGGATTTGATTCTGGACCGTTATCGGGGGAAAAAGACCTATATCTTGTCTCCGTTGGTGCGCAATAGAAAAGGCCACTACAAAGACCTGTTCGAGCAAGTCCGCAAAAAAGGGTATCTTACCGTGCGGGTCGACGGAGAACTGCGGGAGATTCTGCGGGGAATGAAACTGGACCGGTATAAAAACCACAGTATCGAACTGGTTGTCGATAAGCTCGTCGTTTCCGAAAAAGACGAGCGGCGGCTGAAAGAGAGTGTCCGGGTTGCCATGAAACAGGGAAACGGACTGATTATGGTGCAGGATGCCGATACCGGAGAGGTCCGTCATTTTAGCCGTACGTTGATGGACCCGGCGACCGGATTGTCTTACAGCGAACCGGCTCCGCACAATTTCTCGTTCAATTCGCCGCAAGGCGCCTGCCCGAAATGTAAAGGGTTGGGCTATGTCAATGTAATAGACCGGGAACGGATTATACCCAATCCCGATTTGTCGATATATCAGGGCGGGATTGTTCCGTTGGGGAAATATAAAAATACGATGATATTTTGGCAAATCGAGGCGATTTGCGATAAATATGGCGTGACGATAAAGACCCCGTTGAAAGAGGTCCCCGATGAGGTGCTGGATGATATTCTCAACGGGACCGATGAACGGTTGAATATAAAAAACGAAACGCTCGGATATTCCAGTTACAGCATGTCCTTTGCCGGATTGATACGCTATATCGAGATGCAGCAGCAGAGCGAGGCCTCCTCACAGGCCCAGAAATGGGCCGGGCAGTTCGTTAAAACCGAAATTTGCCCCGAATGTTCCGGCAAACGACTCAATAAAGAAGCGTTGCATTATTACATCGACGGGAAAAATATTGCCGATTTGGCGGCAATGGATATTTCGGAGTTGTATAAATGGTTGTCCGGGATTGAGACCCGGATGTCATCCAAACAGGCGCAGATTGCAACAGAAATATTAAAGGAAATCCGTTCCCGGCTGGAATTTTTAATCGATGTCGGACTGGAATACCTTGCGTTGAACCGGGCTTCGGCGACGCTATCGGGCGGCGAAAGCCAGCGTATCCGCTTGGCGACACAGATTGGTTCCCGGCTGGTCAATGTATTGTATATTCTCGATGAACCCAGTATCGGATTGCATCAGCGGGACAATACCCGGTTGATTCAATCGCTTAAACAGCTCCGGGATACGGGCAATTCGATTATTGTCGTCGAACACGACAAAGAAATGATGCTCGAAGCCGATTATGTAATCGATTTAGGCCCTCAGGCCGGTCGGTTGGGAGGAAATGTCGTATTTGCCGGGACACCCGGTGAGATGTTGAAATCCGACACCCTCACAGCCGCCTATCTGAACGGGAAGCGGGAGATTGCACTCCCCGATAAACGGCGGCCCGGAAACGGGAAATATATCGTGCTGAAGGGCGCAACGGGAAACAATCTGAAAAATGTTACCGCCCGTTTTCCGTTAGGTTGTTTTATCTGTGTTACCGGCGTATCGGGTAGCGGAAAATCCAGTTTGATTAATGCCACCCTGCAACCCATTATCAGCAAGAAGTTTTATCGTTCGGTTGCCGAGCCTCTTCCTTATGAAGCGATTGAAGGCCTTGAGCATATCGATAAAATCGTGAATGTCGACCAGTCCCCGTTGGGCCGCACTCCGCGTTCCAATCCGGCCACCTATACCGGTGTATTTTCCGATATACGGAATCTCTTTGTCGATTTGCCCGAAGCCAAAATACGGGGATATAAGCCGGGACGCTTTTCCTTCAATGTCGCCGGAGGCCGCTGTGAAGTGTGCGGAGGAAACGGGTACAAAACCATTGAAATGAATTTTTTGCCCGACGTATATGTGCCCTGTGAAGAGTGTCATGGCAAGCGCTATAACCGGGAGACGCTGGAGGTTCGGTTTAAAGGAAAATCGATTGCCGATGTATTGGATATGACCATCAACCAGGCCGTCGAGTTTTTCGACAGTATGCCGGCGATTCTGAATAAAATCAAGGTGTTGCAGGATGTCGGTCTCGGTTATATCAAATTGGGACAGCCCTCTACCACATTGTCCGGAGGAGAGAGCCAGCGGGTTAAGCTGGCAACCGAACTGTCTAAAAAAGACACCGGAAAAACATTGTATGTGCTGGATGAACCTACTACAGGATTGCATTTTGAAGATATACGGGTATTGTTGGGCGTTCTTAACCGGCTGGTGGACAAAGGGAATACCGTATTGGTAATCGAACATAATCTGGATGTGATAAAATGTGCCGATTATATTATAGATATGGGACCCGAAGGAGGTCAGTCAGGCGGTGAAATTCTGGTGGAAGGTACGCCCGAAGAAATTTGTAAAAAGAAGAATACACATACGACCCGTTATCTGAAAAACGAACTGAAAGTAAAAAAATAGAATTCAATACTTTGAAGAAATAAAATAAAAAAGGATGAGATTTTCATAAAATCTCATCCTTTTTTATGGAAATATCTTAATGGATTTACCCTAAATTTCAATTTCGTAACCGGCAGTATCGGCCGGTTCAGCCGGATTTTCTTCGATGGAAGCGGAGGAATTTTCTTTTATGAACTGCAAGGTTTCATTCAGGCCGGAAACAAATTTATCGAAATCTTCCCGGTATAAAAATATTTTGTGTTTTTCAAATTGTACCACCGGAGATTCAAACGTCCCCGATATTATTTTTTTACTTTCGGTTATGGCCAAAAATAACTCCTCTTTTTTATTCTTCTTGACATCCAGATAGTAGATTCTTTTCCCGGCTTTGATAGCTTTGGAAAAAATAATATCTTTTTCTTTCCTTTCAGGAGTGTTGTTTTTCATTACATCTTCCATGGTGTATAGTTTCTGGTTTTGGATTATTCAAGAGCTAATACCACAAATATGGTATATTTTTTTGAAAAACTTGCATATAAAGGCAACTTTTTTTTGTAAATTATCAAAATAAAACCGGGCCGGTGACAAACAGGAATTTGAAAAACTATCGGTAAAAAGGGCAGATAAAATGAGGTTATCTTTGATTTTTTAATCGGCTTATGGCGGTAGAACCGCAAAAATATGGTAAATTTGCACCGGCAAATCATATTTAAGGAAATAAAATGATAAATCGAATTTTAATCCGGATTAAAGTCGTACAGATTCTTTATTCTTATTTTCTCAAAGAGGATAAAGATATGAATCTGACCGAAAAAGAATTGTTTTTCAGTTTAGATAAGACCTATGAGTTGTATCATCTGCTGTTGCTGCTTATGGTACAGCTGACCGATGCCCAGCGTGCCAGGATAGAAATGGCCAAAGCGAAACATTTGGCGACGTTGGCCGAGAAAAATCCCAATCCCAAATTTATTCAGAACCGTTTTATTGCCCAATTAAAGGCAAATGAAGATTTGGCGGGCTATCTGAACGACCATAAAATATCGTGGGTGAATGAGCCGGATTTTATTCGGAGTCTGCTCGATAAAATTGTAGAATCCGATATCTATAAAGAATATATGGAGTCGGCCGACAGCACATACGAGGCTGATCGGGAATTGTGGCGCCGGTTGTTTAAATCTGTCATTGTCGAAAGCGATGATTTGGGCGATGTTTTGGAATCGATGAGCCTGTATTGGAACGATGATTTGCAGATTATATCGACATTCGTTTTGAAGTCGATTAAACGGTTCGATGAATCCCGGTCATCCCGTCAGCCGCTGCTGCCGATGTTTAAAGACGATGAAGATCTTGAATTTGCCCGGACATTGTTCCGGAAATCGATTCTGAATGCCGATAAAAACAAGCAGTTAATCGACCGGCACACCCAAAACTGGGAACTCGACCGTGTTGCTTTCATGGACATTGTCATTATGCTGGTTGCAGTAGCCGAACTGGAAACATTCCCGGCCATTCCGGTACGGGTAACGTTAAACGAATATATTGAAATCGCCAAGTCATACAGTACGATAAAAAGCGGCCATTTTATCAATGGCGTGCTGGATGCCATTGCCGAAGAATTAAAAAAAGAGGGCGTTCTAACAAAAGAATAATTAAATTGTTATATATTTGTAATCGAAAGAACCTCTCGTTTTCTGAAAACGGAAATTAAAATTTAACATTAACGATTTATGGTATTACAGACTATTTTGTTGCAACAAGGCACACAGCAATCTCCGTGGGGCAGTTTATTGATGATGGCTGCTTTGGTGGCTATTTTCTACTTTTTCATGATTCGTCCCCAGTCTAAAAAACAGAAAGAAATTCAAAAGTTCCGGGATGCCCTTTCGGTGGGAGACAAGGTAATAACAGCCGGAGGCATTTATGGCAAGATAAAAGATTTCAAGGGCGAAACCAAAGAAGACGTAATCCTTGAAATTGCCGATAATGTTCGCATTCGGGTGGCCAAATCCTCTATTTACGCAACGGCGGCCGATTCGACCCAGCAACAGGCATAATATTAAGATACCATATGCGGGTAAAAACTCTTATTTTGTATCGATACGAAATAGGAGTTTTTTAAATTTGTGAGAGAAGAACTTTTCGTTCAGAATGGAAAGATGAATAATAACGCAGAGTCTCTGAAAAATACGGAATCCAAGTTGGGAAAGCTGCTTCGCAGTGACCGGAGCAAAGAGGTTTTTACCTTTTTGCTGTTCCTTCTGCTGTCATTTATATTTTGGGCATTACAGTCGTTGGATGAAGATGTAGACGGCACATTTACGGTTAATGTAAAATATGTAAATGTTCCGGAAAGAGTTGTCTTTACCAGCGATTTGCCGGACAAAATCGATATTCGCCTGAGAGACAAGGGAACGGTTCTGATGGGATATCTGATGAACCGTATTCCGGCCATTGAAATCGATTTTCGCCGTTATGAAAATAAAAACGGTGTGTTTGTCATTACGCAGGCCCAATTGTCTTCGCTGCTGCATAAAAGTTTAAAAAACACAACCGGTCTGTTGGCTGTAACGCCCGATTCCATCCCTGTTTACTATACAGACAATGCGGGTAAAAAGTATCGGGTACGCTTAAGAGGGTCATTCTCGTCCGAACCCCAATGTGTAATATATGGCGAGATTGAGATGAGCAGTGACTCTGTTATGGTATATGCACCGTCTTCTGTATTGAAGAATATAAAGGAAATTGTGACCGATTCGCTGGTTCTGACAGCATTGTCCGATACGGTTCGGGTAAGTCTGAACCTGTCGGGAATACAAGGGGCAAAAATAGTTCCGGATAAAGTGGAAGTCATGGTTCCGGTCGAAGAAATAACGACCAAAACCTTGTCTTTACCCGTAGTTCCGCAGAATCTGCCTGTGGGCATATCCATGCTGACCTTTCCGGCCAGCGTACAGGTAAGCTGCATGATTCCGGTCAGTCAGTTCTCGAAAATTCAGGCCGAAGATTTTGCCGTAGGGGTCGACTATGAACAATTACAGGATGACTTGGGGAAAAAGATTGAAGTGCAGGTGCTGAATAAACCCCTGTTTGTCAATAATATCTCCGTCAATCCGGATAGTGTGGAATACATATTGGAAGAGAAGGTCGGATTATGGTGACAATCGGTATTACAGGCGGTATCGGCAGTGGAAAATCTGTTGTTTGCCGGATTCTGCGCATGTGGCGGTATCCTGTATATGATTCCGATTCCGAAGCAAAAAGATTGATGAACACCTCCGGCGGGATTCGCACCCGATTGATGGCGTTGTTAGGTCCGGACATATATACCGGAGCCGGTCTCGATAGAAAACGCATGGCAGCCCTTGTGTTTAAAGATAAAGAGGTGTTAAGTCAGGTCAATGCCATTGTACATCCGGCGGTTCGTCGGGATTTTACCGAGTGGGCAAAGCGACAGGATTCGAAACTGGTATTTTTGGAGTCGGCCATTTTGTATGAGGCGGGTTTGGCCGATGCACTTTCTTCGGTGTGGTGCGTTGCAGCCCCTGCCGATATTCGCATCGCCCGTACAATGGCCCGGAACCATTGCTCCAGAGAAGAGGTGATGGAGCGCATTTCGAAACAGATGTCCGATGAAGAAATAGCGAAAAAATCCGATGAAATCATATACAATGATGATTCCCGTTCCTTGCTTTTGCAACTGAAGGCTCTGCTTGCCCGATATGAAAAATAATATTTATTAAAATTGTAAACACCGATTGATAATTTAAATATTCAATATTATTTTTGTTCCCGATTATTAACATAAAAAAATAGATATGTTGAAGAAAATTTTGTCCATATCCGGCAAACCCGGATTATATAAGCTGATATCTCAAGGGAAAAATATGCTGATTGTAGAGTCTCTGCTGACGGGAAAACGCTCTCCGGCATATGCTCACGATAAAGTAATTTCGGTGGGAGACATCGCTATTTTTACTGAAAATGGTGAAATTCCGCTTCCCGATGTAATGAACCGGATGAAAGAGAAAGAAAACGGAGCTGTCGCATCGGTAAGTACGAAAGCCGAAGATAAAGCCCTGCGGGATTATTTTGCTGAAATATTGCCCGATTTTGACCGGGAAAGAGTATACACGACCGATATCAAGAAACTGATTGGCTGGTATAACCTGCTGGTTGAAAAAGGAATGACCGATTTTAAGACGGAAGAATCCGAAGAAAACGCAGAATAACCGTTGCATCGATAACGGCTGAATACTTTTCAAAAAAACTTTATTATACATTCGAAGGTTATTTTTGAAAAGTATTTTTTTTAGCTGCAATGAAGAAAATATGAAGCGAAGAATATGTTTACTCTGGGGAGTGCTGCTCTCTGTCGGTTTATGGGCCCAGTCCTATGACGGATGGATTGACAAATCATTTGAGTGCATACGGCAAAATGATTGGGCGGGAGCCGAATCGGCTGTGCTGAATGCGTTGCGGGTTGAGCCGGGCAATCCCCGTAATGCCCTGTTGCTGTCCAATCTGGGTACGATACAACGGGAACTGGGAAAACAGGACGAGGCGTTGAAATCGTACAGCAATGGACTGATGATTGCCCCCCGTTCGGTCACATTGTTAAAAAACCGGGCCGCCCTCTATTCGGAAATGGACCGTCTCGATGATGCTCTTCAGGATTATAACCGGATATTGCTGTTGGATGAGACGGAGGAAGAAGTCCTCTATTTGCGTGGACTGATTTGGTTGGAAAAGGGCGATACGGCATCCAGCCGGAAAGATTTCGAACAGCTGGTCAAACAAAATCCGAACAGCTCCAATGCCCGGTTGGGACTGGCGGCGGTAATGAAATGCCGGCATTATTACAAAGAGGCGATTGACCTCTACAGTCAGGTAATAAAATTTAATCCCAATCAGGCATCATTGTATATCGGAAGGGGAGAAGCATATTATTACAGCCGAAAACTGAACGATGCAGATAAAGACATTGCCAAAGCGTTGGAACTTGCCCCGCAAGATCCGCTGGTGTATGTGTTGAGAGCCAAAGTGAAACTGGCCCGGTACGAAAAAGACGATGCGGCCAAAGATTTGAAGAAAGCGGTATCGCTTGGGTTCGACCCCGAAACCGCCGATGCAATTTTGAAAGACTCCCAGTAGAAGCCTTCCGGAGTGTTAAAAAAGGAAAGAACCGGTTGTTTTTAGGTCGGTAACTTTCATATAAAAAGCAAAACACCTATCTTTGCAACGTGTTTGAATTACCGGATTATATCGAATACTTATTGACGGAGCATGATTGTGTCATTGTTCCCGGATTGGGCGGTTTTGTGAATCAATATCGTTCCGCATCGTTCCTTCCCGGAAAAAACGAGATGCTGCCGCCGTCGAAAGAGGTTGTTTTTAATGCCCTGCTGGAACATGATGACGGTTTGTTGGTAAATACCGTTATGCAAAAAGAGCGCCTCTCCGGGAATCAGGCTTCGGCTTTTATTGCCGAAAAAGTGTCCCGGTTGAAAGCCCGATTGGGCGAGACTCCCGGCATGATGTATGCTTTTGGTGAATTGGGGCATATTTCCATGAATCCGGATGAACAGATTTCATTTGCAGGCAGTAAAACCGGTTCTTTTTATCCCGAATGTTTTGGATTGTCAACATTGAATATGCTTCCGTTAAAGGCATATTTGCCGGATAACAATTTATCAGACACCGATACAGAAAAAACCGCCCGTATGGTTTCTGTTAACTGGCGGTTTATCCGTCATGTCGCCGCTGTTGCAGTTCTTGTTTTAATCATGATGACCATTTCTACCCCCATACCGTATTCCGACGGAAATGAAGCCGTAGATTATGCTTCGGTCGTCTCGGCAGAACTGCTGAATAATCCACCGTCGGACGATACTGAACTATGGCCGGACTTTGCATTGGACAATACGGCGGAGACTCCCGGAGAATCTGTCGCAGAAGAGAGCGATAACCCGTTGTCTTACAGTATTGAATCTCCCGTTGATGACACATGCGAATGGAGGGAGTATGTTATTATAGTAGCAACATTCTCATCCCGGACGGCAGCAGAAAAGCAACGGTTGCATTTAGAAAATGACGGAGTCGAGGAACCAATCGGCATCTGGGAAAAGAACGGGAAATATAGACTGTGTGTAGCCTCCTTTGACCAGAAAAAAGAAGCACAAGAATATTTGAATCGCTTAAAATCGGGGACCCGGTTTAGCGATGCGTGGATTATGCAGAATCGTTGAGAGAAAAATATTCAAACAGATGGAAAGGGACAGACATATTGTCCCTTTTTTTGTTTATTCTCTTTATTATTTAAATTCAATATAAATAAAAATGCCGATTTATTATGTAGAATCAGAATAAATAAGCATCTTTGCATCCGAATAAATAAATCTGTTTCGTATGCGTTTATCTGATTTGCAAACAGGCGAGAAAGCAGTTATCGTCAAGGTGCTGGGGCACGGAGCCTTTAGAAAACGGATTATGGAAATGGGATTTATTCGTGGGCAGCGAGTAGAAGTTTTGTTGAATGCCCCGTTAAAAGATCCCATAAAATATAAAATCATGGGGTATGAAGTCTCTTTGAGAAGGAGTGAGGCTTCTATGGTCGAAGTGATAAGTCTGGATGATGTGTACCGGGCAAATGACGGCGAGCCTGCCCGTTCTTCCGTCTCTTTTTTGGAAGAAGAGACCGTAAAACAGATGGTCGACCGGTCTGCAAAAACCATTAATATCGCTTTGGTCGGAAATCCGAATTGCGGAAAAACCTCTTTGTTTAATGTGGCGTCCGGAGCACGTGAGCATGTGGGAAATTACAGCGGGGTCACTGTCGATGCCAAAAAAGGATATTTCACTTACAAGGGATATCATTTTAATATCTACGACCTGCCGGGTACCTATTCTCTTTCGGCATATACACCGGAAGAAATATATGTTCGCCGCCACCTGAGAGAAGAAACACCCGATGTCATCGTTAATGTCGTTGTAGCATCCAATCTGGAGCGGAATCTGTATCTTACTACGGAATTAATCGACATGGATGTGAGCATGGTAATAGCCCTGAACATGTACGATGAACTGGAAAACAGCGGGAATGTTCTTGATTACGATACATTGGGCGGAATGATTGGGGTGCCTGTGATTCCGACAGTATCCAAAAGCGGACGAGGCATCGAGAACCTGTTTGATACGGTTATCGATGTGTATGAAAATCAGAATCCGAAAGTGAGACACATACACATAAATCATGGCCCCGTCATAGAACAAGGCATCAAGGTGCTGAAAGATGCCTTAAAAACCGACCCCCGAATCATCAAACATTTTTCGCCCCGTTATTTGGCGATAAAATTACTGGAAGGAGACCGAGAGGTTGAAAATCTGCTTCGGAAAGAACAAAATTTCGGTTCATGGATGACTCTCCGGGACAAAGAGAAAAGCAAAATTGAAAAAACACTGGGCGAGGATGTTGAATCGGCGGTGGCCAATGAAAAATATGGCTTTATATCCGGAGCTCTGAAAGAAACGCTGACTTGGGGAAACAAGGAAACAGCCCATCTCACCCATCTGATAGATTCGCTGGTAACCAGCAAAGTATTGGGATTTCCCATATTCCTTTTTCTTATGTGGCTCATGTTTGAAGCAACTTTTACGGTCGGGGCATATCCGATGAGCTGGATTGAATCGGGAGTAGGGCTGTTATCGGAGTGGATAAATTCGATTATGCTTGAAGGGCCTCTGAAAGATTTGATTATCAATGGTATAATAGGTGGAGTGGGGGGCGTTATCGTTTTTCTGCCCAACATATTGATACTCTATTTCTTTATCTCTTTTATGGAGGATTCGGGATATATGGCCAGAGCCGCTTTTATCA
>JAFLRV010000003.1:7558-44990 GCA_022511245.1 Coprobacter sp. | reverse complement strand
ACGCGCTAAAATGTTTTTCCCTTTTTGTTAATTTTTTCTTGGGACAGCTGTGTGTCGTGACACGTCCGAAAAAAAACACATCCGAATAAAATATTATATACTTGTTTTTATATCTCCCGACTCTTCCGTTTCCCGATTATTCCCCGATTATTTCCCCAACTCATTTTTTTCTCCTATTTTTGTACCGACAAAAATGTATCGGATATGGCAGAAAAATTGTTTTCGGACTTACCTTACAAAGTCGCCGACATGACTTTGGCCGACTTTGGCCGCAAAGAAATTGAACTGGCTGAAAAAGAGATGCCCGGCTTGATGGCTCTCCGGGAAAAATACCGGAAGGAAAAACCGTTGAAAGGAGCACGCATCATGGGTTCTCTGCATATGACCATCCAAACGGCGGTATTGATAGAGACGCTGGCCGAACTGGGTGCCGAAGTACAATGGGTAAGCTGCAATATATATTCGACACAGGACCATGCCGCCGCCGCAATAGCGGCATCGGGCGTCCCCGTATTTGCCTGGAAAGGTGAGACTCTTGAAGAGTACTGGTGGTGTACGTTGCAGGCATTGCGGTTTCCGGGCGGTAAAGGCCCCAATCTGATTGTCGACGACGGCGGCGATGCAACTCTTATGCTGCACATGGGCTATCGGGCCGAGAAAGACCCGTCGGTACTGGAAGATACTCCCGAAACGCAGGACGGGGTTGAACTGGTCAAAATACTCAAAGCGGTACTGGCCGAAGACGCCGGATTCTGGAGCCGGATACTCCCCGAAATTAAAGGGGTTTCCGAAGAAACAACCACCGGAGTTCACCGGTTGTATCAGATGATGCAGCAGGGAGAACTGCTGTTCCCGGCCTTCAACGTAAACGACTCGGTTACCAAATCGAAATTCGACAACCATTACGGCTGCCGGGAATCGCTGGCCGACGGCATAAAACGGGCCACCGACATCATGGTGGCCGGAAAAGTCGTCGTGGTATGCGGATACGGTGATGTGGGCAAAGGTTGCGCCCAGTCGATGCGGTCATACGGAGCTCGGGTTCTTGTCACGGAAATAGACCCGATTTGCGCTTTGCAGGCCGCTATGGAGGGATATGAAGTGACCACCGTCGAAGATGCTCTCCCCGAAGGCGACATTTATGTAACTACTACCGGCAACTGCGATATTATACGCATCGAACACATGGCTCGGATGAAAGATTGTGCCATCGTATGCAACATCGGCCATTTCGACAACGAAATACAGGTAGACAAGCTCAAAAGCTATCCCGGAATAACGTGTCGGAACATCAAACCGCAGGTTGACCGCTATTTCTTCCCGGAGGGACATTCCATCATCCTGCTGGCCGACGGCCGGCTGGTAAACTTGGGCTGCGCCACCGGACACCCGTCATTTGTGATGAGCAACTCGTTTACCAACCAGACACTGGCACAAATCGAACTGTACACCACCCCGTACGAAGCAGGCGTATACCGGCTGCCCAAAAAACTCGATGAGGAGGTCGCCCGCCTGCATCTGGGCAAACTGGGTGTCAAACTGACGCAACTCACCGACAAACAGGCGGCTTACATCGGGGTGAACCCTGACGGGCCATTCAAACCGGAACACTACCGTTATTAACCCTATACATCGCCATGAAGAGTCAGATGATAAAAAAGGCACTCCCCTACATCGGGTCGGTGCTGTTTATGATTTTGTTATCCTATGTATATTTCGCACCCGATATCTTCGAGCAGCGAACGCTGTTTCAGGGAGATGTCCAGCAAGGCATTGCCATCGGACAGGAAGGGGTTGCATTTAAGGAACTTACTGGTGAAACAACCCGGTGGACCAATTCCATTTTTTCGGGAATGCCCAATTTCCAGATATCGCCGAGCTACGGAAACAATGCGTGGATCAGCCGCATCTCCGATGTGTACCGCTTATGGATAAAATCACCGGCCTCTCTGGTCTTCATCATGATGCTGGGATTCTTTATCCTGCTGATAACGCTGCATGTCAAATGGCCGCTGGCACTGACCGGAGCCATAGCATATGCCTTTTCTTCCTACTTTTTTATCATCATCGCTGCCGGCCACATCTGGAAATTCATTACGCTGGCCTATATCCCGCCGACAATTGCCGGTATCCTGCTGGCCTATCGGGGGAAATACCTGACCGGAGCTGCGCTGACCGCCTTTTTCGGGATGATGCAGATTGTTTCGAATCATATTCAGATGACATATTACTTTCTGTTTGTGATTGCCGCTGTCGTAACAGCGTTCCTGATTGATGCCATCCGGCAAAAGCAACTCTCCCGTTTTTTCAAAGCGACCGGCGTACTGGCCATTGCCGGAATGCTGGCTGTCGGAGCCAACCTGCCCAACTTGTACCACACCTATCGGTATTCAAAGGAAACAATGCGCGGACAGGCCGGATTGGAACAGGGGGCACAAAATACCGAAAAATCGAAAGCCGGACTATCGACCGAATACATCACCCAGTGGAGCTACGGAATCGGTGAAACATGGACGCTGCTCATTCCCGACACAAAAGGAGGAGCTTCCGGCCCTATCGGTTACAACCCCGATTCGGAGGCCTTTGAGAATATCCCCTTCAATATGAAACCCTACATCGTCCAGATGAACCGTTACTGGGGAGACCAGCCCTATACTGCCGGACCGGTCTACGCAGGGGCATTGATAATGTTCTTTTTCGTATTGGGTTGTCTGATAGTCAAAGGGTCGATGAAATGGGCTCTTTTAGGCGCAACCATTTTCTCTGTCTTATTGTCTTGGGGGCATAATCTCCTGCCGGTAACCCAATGGTTTATCGACTATTTTCCCATGTACAACAAATTCCGAACCGTATCCAGTATTCTCGTCATCGCCGAGTTCTGCATCCCTCTGTTGGCCATACTCGCATTGAAAGAAATCACGGAAAACCCCGAAACACTTTCCCGAAAACGCCATTATGCGTACATCGCTTTCGGACTTACGGGAGGAATGGCGTTGCTGTTCGCTCTGTTTCCTTCGGTATTCTTCAGCTTTACAAGCAACCAGGAAACTGAACTGTTGCGACAGAACCCGGAATATAATGAGCTGTTTTCTTATCTGATTGCCGTGCGCCAATCGATATTCACGGCAGATGCGTGGAGAAGTGTTCTGTTTATTCTTGCCGGTTGTATATTCCTCTGGCTCTATTCCATCGGAAAAATCGGCCAAACAATATGGATGGCAGCTATCGGGATTCTCGTGCTGGGTGACATGTACACGATAAACAAACGATACCTCAACTCCCGCCATTTCGTTCCCGAACGAACCATCGAAAATCCGTTCCCGAAAACCGAAGCCGATATCGCCATTCTGGCCGACCCGGACCCGCATTACAGAGTATACAACCTGACAAAAGACCCGTTCAACGATGCGGCAACATCGTATTATCACAAATCGGTTGGCGGATACCATGCCGCCAAACTGCAACGGTACGACGATTTGATAAAATATCAGTTGATTAAAAACAACCTGCATGTCCTGAACATGCTCAATACGAAATATTTTATCGTAGACGGTGAAGACAGGCAGACGCCACAGGTAATTTTCAATGAGGAGGCTGCCGGCAATGCCTGGTTCATTTCATCGGTGAAATGGGTGGATTCTCCCAGAGAAGAAATGAATGCTTTGACCGAATTCAACGAAAAAACAACGGCAATAGCCAACAAATCGGAACAGGAACTTTTCGGCAAATATACAGATTCGGCCGCTCCCGGAGACACGATATATCTGACGTCGTACCAACCCAACGAACTGCGATATAACGCCAATACGAAAAACGGAAGAAGCGCCGTATTCTCCGAGATTTACTTCCCTTGGGGATGGAACATCACTGTTGACGGGCAGGAAGTGTCTATGGCAAGGGTCAATTATGTATTGCGCGGACTGGATATCCCGGCCGGACAGCACGAAATCGTATTCCGGTTCGAACCCCGCTCCATTGCAGTTACTACCGGCATCGCCTATGCTTCGATTATAGCGATTCTGGTATTGCTGGCCGTTGCCGGGATATGGCAGATGAGAAAATCCGGCAACCACCGTACAAATGCCGCATGATTTGTATGGGTCGGGTCCCGAATCAATCATAAACAAGCATCGAAAGGGTCTTTTCATCGAATATTTCATTGGCCACCGACAAAATGTCGGAGGCCGTCACCTGCTCCAGCCGATGATAGACCTCTTCCATAGAGTCGTACCGGTTGCGATGCAGGAATGTTTTACCCAGCCCCAAAGCGAGACTCTCCCGGTTGTCGGTCCCGATTCCGATTTGCCCCATCAGCTGTCTTTTGGCTCTCGACAGCTGGAGCGAGGTGAGTTTATTGTCCCTGCATTTTTTCAGTTCTTTATATACCAATCGGAGACACCGGTCGGTATTTTTATGGTCGGTTCCGAAATAGACGGCAAAAACACCCGTATCGGTATAAGAGGTCAGCAATGACTCCACCGTATATACATATCCTGTCTTTTCCCGCAAAGAGATATTCAGCCGGCTGTTCATTCCCGGCCCTCCCAGAATATTGTTCAGCAGATACAATGCCGTGCGCCGGTCATCGTATATGGAACAGGCCCGGTTCCCGATAAGGGCATGGGCTTGAAACGTGTCCAGCTGTTCGGTTCGGGTAAAGGGGCGGTAATCTGCCGGAGCAAAACGCCGGTTGCAATCGGGACGGTCGGGAACCGCTCCGAAATATTTGGTAACCAAAGTAACAATCCGCTTGAATGAGGCTCTTCCCATAGAGAAAAAGACCATGTTGCCCGGACGGTAATAACGGTGAAGGAAACTGCATCCCGAAGCGGTATCGAAACGAAGCAAATCGGACTTTACGCCCAAAATGTTATGCCCCAGCGAATGGCCGTCAAAAAGTAAATTTTCAAAATCATCATAAATAGCCTCCGACGGATTGTCCCGGTACGAATTGATTTCATCCAATATGACATCGACCTCCTTCTCTATTTCCGCCAAAGGGAAACAGGAATGCAAAACCAAATCCGACAGCAGCTCGACAGCCCGCCCCAAATGCTCCTCCAAAAAAGTGGCATAAATCAATGTCTCTTCTTTGGCCGTGTAGGCATTCAATTCTCCCCCGACATGCTCCATCCGGTTCAGAATGTGCATCGAGCGGCGACGCGCCGTTCCCTTGAATATCATATGCTCCACAAAATGAGCCAATCCGAACTCTCCGACCGACTCGTCCCGTGTACCGGCATTCACGGAAAACCCGCAATACGAAACAGGCGAAGAGGAAGGCAAGTGAACGATGCGAAGTCCATTCGGCAGTACAAGAGAGAGACAAGACATAACTTAATCATATATATTCAATGCCCAAAAGTAGTCATTTTATTGCGAACCGAAAGAGTTCTGTTCCCAAAAATACCTGTTTTGGGATATTGCCGGATTGCTGCTGTCTTTTTTCTCTGCAATCAGCAAAATAAAATGAAAAAATACCGGTAAAAACCAGCCGGTATGCCTTTCTTCTGTGAATACGCCGCCTTTATTTCTTGAAAAACGTCCCAGAACTTTCTATTTTTAAATAAAAGACATATCTTCGCCTTGCATTTTTAATATCACATCAATGCTAAACAATATCGGTGTCTTTTGTTCGGCCGGAAATACCATCGACCGGAAATATTTCCACGAAGCGGCAACGCTGGGCAACTGGATAGGAAAGAGCGGCCGCACGCTGATTTACGGCGGCTCCTGCTCCGGACTGATGGAAGAGACAGCCTTGCATGTGCAGGAACATGGCGGAAAGATTGTCGGGGTTATCCCGCAAAAAATCTGCGACGCAGGAAAAAAAAGTTCTCTGCCCAACCGGCAGATTATAGTAAACGACCTGCATGAACGCAAGCAAAAGATGCTGGAACTGGGGGACATTTTTATTGCATTGCCGGGAGGATTCGGGACATTGGACGAAGTGTTCACCATAATAGCCGCCGGCCGGTTGGGATATCACCGGAAAAAAGTGATTTTCTGCAATACAGCCAATTTTTACAGCGACTTGCTCCGCCAATTCGATGTTTTTTACACGCAACGTTTCGCATCGAAAAAGCATCTTAATTATAGGATAGCCGACAATATCGAAGACTGTATATCGGTTATCGAAAATTTGGAACCAAAACCGTAACGCTCTATGTCTACAAAAGAACATATTCAATCCATTTTACGCAGGGAGGCCGATGCCATCTTAAATATTCCGGTTACCGACGATTTTGAAAAAGCGGTTGCTTTAATCGTTGACAAGGTACATTTGAAAAAGGGGAAATTGGTTACCAGCGGTATGGGCAAAGCCGGACAAATCGCCATGAACATTGCGACAACTTTCTGCTCAACCGGTATTCCGGCGGTTTTTCTGCATCCCAGTGAAGCCCAACACGGAGATTTGGGAATTTTACAGGAAAACGATGTCATGCTGGTTATTTCCAATTCCGGCAAAACACGGGAAATACTCGAACTGCTGACGCTGGCCGCCCGGTTGAGACCCGAAATGCAATTTATCGTCATTACCGGAAACAAAGACAGCGAACTGGCCCGTAAAGCCGATATCTGCCTTTTTACCGGCGGCCCCGATGAGGTATGTCCCCTCAACCTCACCCCTACGACATCGACCACCATGATGACCGTTATCGGAGATATTCTGGTGGTCAGCACGATGGAAGCTACGAAATTCGACAGCAAACAATATGCACTGCGTCATCACGGCGGATATTTGGGACAACTGTCACGACAACAAAGTCACGAAACAGAATAAACGATAAAAATATGCGCAAAGTAATCGGGATAGGAGAAACCATTCTTGACATTATTTTCAAAAACGGGCAACCGACCAAAGCATTGCCCGGAGGGTCTGTGTTCAATACCATGATTTCTTTGGGACGGCTGCACGTCCCGGCCTGTTTTATTTCGGAACTGGGTCAAGACAAGGTGGGCGATACGATACTCTCTTTCATGCGGGAAAACAACATAACGACAGACTATATCGACGTATTTTATGACGGCAAGTCTCCGGTATCGCTCGCATTTTTAAAAGAGGACAACCGCACCGAATACATGTTTTACACCCAATATCCCGAAAGCCGGCTCAATGTCGTGTGGCCGCGCATCGATGCCGATGACATTCTCATTATCGGCTCCTATTACGCTATAAATCCGGTTCTGCGGCCGAGAATAATCGAATTTCTTGAATACGCCAGAACCCGGAAAGCCATTATCTATTACGATATCAATTTCAGAAAATCGCATGCACACGAAGCCATGAAAGTCATGCCCGCAGTGCTTGAAAACCTGGAGTATGCCGATGTGGTGAAAGGCTCTGACGAAGATTTTGAAAATCTTTTTCAAATGAACGACGGGGAAAAAATATACAAAGACCGCATTAAATTTTACTGCCCCCATTTCATTTACACGGGTGGAGAAAAAAATGTGGAACTTTACTCGGGCCAGAAACAGATGAGTTGCAAAACCGCCGACATCACTCCGGTCAGCACCATCGGAGCCGGCGACAACTTCAACGCCGGATTCATCTTCGGATTGCTGAAAAACGACATTACACGGGAGCGGCTGGCAGAACTCAACGACGACGAATGGAAGGATATTATAGATACAGGCATCTCGTTCGCATCGGAGGTGTGCCAATCTTACGAAAACTATATCTCTCCGGAATTCGCCCAAAAGTATAGCGCCAACGATTAATTATTTACAAAAAATTCGGGATATATTTAAAATAATACAATTCGGCATCGCATTATACCTCGTGTAGTATATATTTGCACAGAACAATTCATCCAGAGGTTTTATGCTGAAATATGTCCCATTGTCGCTGCTGCTTATTTTCCTGTACGCCTGTTCCGCCTCACAGCCCGAAATAGAAGTGGTCTGTGAAGAAATCGGCGATTTCGAATACCTTATCAAATGGGAGCTTTTCCCGAAGATAACCACCGGCACGGTAAAAATATACCGCTCCACCCATCCCGACAATTTCGATACGACAGCCGAACCGCTGGCAGAATGTCCCGTTTCAGACCAGGCGTTGCGGATAAAAACAGGTCGGAATCTCGAACGGGCCTGTTTCTTGGTCCGTTTTTTCGATAAATACGATGTCATTACCGCAGCCCGTACCCCCAAAATGGGCAACGTCCAAAATTTCAGAGACATAGGAGGGTACAGAAACAGCAGCCAGAAATACATCCGCTGGGGAATGATATACCGTTCGGGGCAACTCAATACCGCCGATGAATCCGGCATCAAACGGCTCAATGCGATGGGAGTGCGCACATTAATCGACTTCCGCAATCCCGAAACATTCCGCATGCCGCCGCAAACATGGCATCTGGACAACATTATCAACCTGCCCATCTCTCTGCCCGGAGAAACCGCCTTGTGCCAGAAGATAAAAGACAATGAACTCCGTCGGGGCGATGCGGTCATTTTCATGCAGGACATGAACGTAGGACTGTCCGAAAAAGCCCAAAATGCCTATCGTTCCATGTTTAACCAACTTATCGTCGAGGATAACTATCCGGTCGTTATCAGCAGCAATCTGGGAAAAGACGATGTAGGTCTTGCCGTTGCCTTGATTATGGAAGCACTGGAAATGCCGGAAGAGGTCATTTTGGGAGACTATCTGCTCTCCAACTCCTGCATCAACAAAAGAACGGTTTATTCCAACTGCGACAAATATCCCGTACATGTTCAGGAAGCCATAACCACCCTGTTGTCGGCCGACGAACGGTATCTCTCCTGCGGTATCGACAACATCATCCGTACATACGGCAGTGTTGCCAAATACCTCGAAACAGAACTCGGCGTTACCCCTGAAAAACGCAGCAAACTGAGACAGATTCTCCTCAGAAATTGACAGATACCGATATTTATCGCTATCTTTGCACCCCTAACGACATCACATGAAATGAATACATTCGAAGAGTTAGGTGTTTGCCCGGCCATTTTAAAAGCAATCACCGAAATGGGTTACGAAAACCCGATGCCTGTACAGGAAGAGGTCATTCCCCGTTTGTTGCATGAAAAAACCGATATGGTGGCTCTGGCACAGACCGGAACGGGAAAAACCGCCGCATTCGGACTGCCGGTCATCCAAAAAATCAACTTAAAAAAGAATCAACCTCAGGCGCTTGTCTTGAGCCCGACACGGGAATTGTGCCTGCAAATCGCCAGCGACCTGACCGACTATTCCAAATATATCGACGGATTGCGGATTCTGCCTGTTTATGGAGGCTCCAGCATTGAAAGCCAAATAAAATCCTTGAAAAGAGGGGTACACATCGTTGTAGCCACACCCGGACGCCTGCTCGACTTAATGAATCGGGGCATGGTTAATCTGGAGCTGGTCCACACCGTTATTCTGGACGAAGCCGATGAAATGCTGAATATGGGATTCGCCGAAAGTATCGATGCCGTTTTGGCAGAAGTTCCCGATAACCGCAACATGTTGCTTTTCTCGGCCACCATGCCCGATGAAATCGCCCGCATCTCCCGGAAATATATGCACCATCCGCAGGAAATCATCGTCGGCGGCAAAAATGAAGGGGCTAAAAACGTCAAGCATGTTTACTATATGGTGCATGCTAAGGATAAATATCTGGCCCTGAAAAGAATCGCCGATTACTATCCCAACATATACGGTATCATTTTCTGTCGTACCCGGCGCGAAACACAGGAAATCGCCGACCAGCTGATACAGGACGGTTACAACGCCGACTCATTGCACGGAGAACTCTCTCAAGCCCAGCGAGATGCCGTAATGCAGAAATTCCGCATACGGAACTTGCAGCTGCTGGTGGCTACCGATGTTGCGGCACGGGGGCTCGACGTAGATAACTTGACGCATGTCATCAATTACGGGCTTCCCGAAGATATCGAGACCTATACGCACCGCAGCGGACGCACCGGCCGGGCCGGAAAAACCGGAACCTCTATCGCAATCGTCCATACGAAGGAAAAAGGTCGGATGAAAGAGATAGAACGCACCATCGGCAAAAAATTTGAGAAAGGGACCATTCCCAACGGAAAACAGATTTGCGAAAAACAGCTGTTCAATCTGGTCGATAAAATCGAAAAAGTACAGGTAAATGAGGCAGAAATCGCCTCTTACCTTCAACCCATATTCCGCAAACTGGAATGGCTCAGCAATGAAGACTTGATAAAACGGGTCGTTTCGCTCGAATTTAACCGCCTGCTGGACTACTACGCCGATGCAAGGGAACTCGACATCCCCGACGAAAAAAAACGGGAAAAAGATAACGACAGCGACCGCAGTAAACGCAACCGGCAAGCCGAACCGGGCTTCAAACGGCTGTTTATCAATCTGGGGAAAACAGACGGACTCTATCCCAATACCCTCATCGATCTGATTAATACCTATGTGCGCAAGAGAGTCATTATCGGGAAAATAGATTTGCTCTCCAATTTCTCTTTCTTCGAAATCGAAGAAAAAGGGGCCCGAAGTGTTATTGAAGGCCTGCGCAATGTCAATTTCTTCGGACAGCGCATTGCGGTGGAAGAAGCCGACAAAATGGAACGGGCCCCCAAACGGAAAAGAAAAGAGGCCGGATACCGGGAAAAGCCCCGTCACGAGAAAAAAGACAGAAGAAAAAATCAAAAAGAGTTTTCTTCGAAACGAAAAAAATAAAACCACTCCCCCATACGGAGCCGATACGTCAGGTATCGGCTCTTGTTTTTTCCCGGAAACAAAAAGAAGAAAATCGCATGACCATAAAAAAACAGGTTAACTGTTGCAATGGCACATATTATTCGCTAATTTTGTCATAAAGTACCGAATCATTTTAAGCAAAATGAATACAACCAAAATTCTGTCCCGTATTTTTACAGCCCGGCAAAAAGAGATTGCTCTTTATAGCCAATACGGACAGGAATTTCAGACCCGGCAACTCGACAATCTATTGAAAAAAGCCCGAAATACAGAACTGGGACAGCAATTTCGTTTTGCGGACATTTCCAATTATACTCAATTTTCGGAACAGGTACCTTTAATCACATACGAAGAGCTGAAACCCTATGTGGAGCGGTTGCAGAAAGGAGAAACAAACCTGACATGGCCCTCCAAAATACGATGGTTTGCCAAGTCGTCGGGCACAACGAACGATAAAAGTAAATTTATCCCCGTCAGCACCGAAGCGATGCACGAGTGTCACTATCGCGGAGGGAAAGACTGCATTGCCCTTTACCTGCAAATGAACCCCGAAAGCCGCTTCTTTTCAGGCAAAGGGTTGATTCTGGGCGGCAGTCACGATATCAGCAACCTGTCGGCCCGTTGCCGTTGCGGAGATTTGTCGGCCGTGCTTATCCAAAATATCAATCCGTTGGCCGACTTGATTCGCATCCCGGACAAAAAAATTGCCCTGATGCCGGAATGGGAAGCGAAGCTGGATGCAATATGTGAAAAGACGCTCCATTCGCACGTCACCAGCCTGTCGGGAGTTCCTTCATGGTTTCTTGTTTTAATCAAACAACTGCTTCACAAAAGCGGAAAAAAATACTTAACCGAAATATGGCCCGATTTGGAAGTCTTTTTTCACGGAGGAATTAGTTTTGAACCGTATCGGACTCAATATCAAGAACTCATCCCCTCTTCCCGGATGCACTATGTCGAGACATACAATGCGTCCGAAGGATTTTTCGCCATACAGAACGATTCATCTCCCGGTATGCTGCTGATGCTTGACTTGGGCATATTTTTTGAATTTATTCCGATAGAAGAAATCAACAAGGAGTATCCCCGAACGCTCCCGATTTGGGAAATCGAGACAGGGAAAAACTATGCACTGGTCATTACCACCAACAGCGGATTATGGAGATACCAGACCGGCGATACGGTAAAAATAGTATCGACCCATCCGGTAAAAGTAATCGTATCGGGACGCACCAAACATTTTATAAATGCGTTCGGTGAAGAACTGATGGTCGACAACGCAGAAAAAGGACTGGCTCGAACCTGCGCCGAGACCGGAGCCGAAATCTCCAACTACACGGCGGCACCCGTCTATATGTCCGGAAAAGGGAAAGGCCGTCATCAATGGCTCATCGAATTTGAAAAAATGCCCTGTTCTTTGGAACAGTTTGCCCAGATTCTGGATGCCACACTCCAGTCCCTCAATTCCGATTACGAAGCCAAACGGTACAAAGGTATTGCTTTGGACCGGCTCGAAATCATTGTCGCCCGTAAAAATCTGTTCCACGACTGGCTGAAAGAAAAAGGGAAACTGGGAGGACAACATAAAATTCCCCGACTGTCGAACCAACGGGAAATGATCGAAGAAATGCTGGCCATGAATCGGTAAAAAAGGGAGATAACCATCAATATTGTTAAAGAGTACAAAATCTTTTACATTTTTTTATCTTCAAAAAAATGCTTTCCTTGTAAAGAAGTATCTTTACAACTATTATATAAATCAATATACAATGAACAAAATTTTCAAACTTATTCTTTTCGCATTTTTTATAGGGGGAATCCTCCCGGCTCACGGCAAAGGCCCCAAATATATTTTCTATTTTATTGGCGACGGTATGGGCTTCAGCCATGTGGAAGCCACCCAATTATATCTGGAAGCCACCCAATCGGCCCGGAATCTTCTGTTTTTGGACTTTCCGGTAACCAGCCATGCGACCACCTATTCGGCCGATTCCCGCATTACCGATTCCGCGGCCGCCGCAACGGCATTGGCCACCGGCATAAAAACCTCGAACGGAACATCGGGGATGGACTCGGCAAGAACGCACGCCCTTACAGCAATAAGCAGACAACTTCAAAACGAAGGACGGCAAATCGGCATCATTACGACCGTATCGATAGACCACGCTACTCCGGCCGGATTCTATGCCTCCCAACCCGACCGGGAATTATACTATGCCATCGGGAAACAGGCTGCCGAAAGCGGTTTCGACTTCTTTGGCGGCTCCTCCCTCCTGCAGCCCCGAAACAACAGCAACCCGGAAGATACAGACTTGTACACCTATTTCAGACAAAACGGATACACGGTATGTGCCGGACCGGAAGATTACCGCAAGGCCGCTTCAACCGGAAAAATGGTACTGCTCTACGACACCGTCGGAACCCGCCACACACCCTACGAAATAGACCGCAAACCGGAAGAACTCTCGTTAAAAGACCTGACGGAAGCCTGTATCAACCGGTTTATGCAAAACCCGAAACAGGGATTTTTCATGATGATAGAGGGTGGAACGATTGATTTTGCAGGACACTCCAACGATGCGGCGACAGCCATAAAAGAGACGATTGGCCTTGACGACGCCGTGAGAGTGGCTTATGATTTTTACCTGAAACACCCGAAAGAGACCCTCATTATCGTAACAGCCGACCATGAAACCGGCGGTATGGGACTGGGTATCCACGACAAGAGTCTTCCTGTCGGTATTCTGCAACATCAAAAAGCATCGGAAGAAAATCTTTCAAACATCCTGAAAAATGCCCCTGCAACGACATGGGACGACATGAAAACAGTACTGAAAGAGCAGCTGGGTCTGTGGGAATACATTCCGGTAAGTTACAGCGAAGAAGCCAATCTGATGAGAATTTTCGAATCGACATTTATTGCCAGAAACTCGCAGGACGTAACCAGTCTCTATAATACAGTAAATGCCTTGACCAACGCCGTCGTAACCCTTGTCAATCAAAAAGCCCGCATCGGCTGGACATCGGGCAACCACACCGGAGTAGTCGTTCCCGTCTATGCCATCGGAGCAGGGCAGGAGCAATTCTCGGGACGGCTCGACAACACGGACATTCCCAACAACATCCGAAAACTTACAGGAATAAAATAATCGTTCGGAAACGGACCCCACTACATTAAAAACAATCACGACTGCATGGAAAAGAAATTTAAGCGAACTTTGGTCACGACAGCGTTACCTTACGCAAACGGACCTGTACATATAGGACATCTGGCCGGCGTATATGTCCCGGCCGATATATACACCAGATACCTCCGGCTGAAAGGGGAAGACGTTATCATGATCGGCGGCTCGGACGAACATGGAGTCCCCATTACGCTGAAAGCCAAAGCCGAAGGAGTTTCGCCGCAGGACATTGTCGACCGTTACCACAATATCATAAAAAAATCGTTCGAAGAATTCGGCATATCGTTCGACATCTATTCCCGGACTTCCTCCGAAATACACCACAAAATGGCATCGGACTTTTTCCGGAAATTGTATGAAAAAGGCGAATTCATCGAAAAAACATCGGAACAATATTACGATGAAGAGGCCCAGCAGTTTTTGGCCGACCGGTACATTACCGGAACATGCCCCCACTGCCATAACGAAAAAGCATACGGCGACCAGTGCGAAGCCTGCGGAACATCGCTGAACGCAACCGATTTGATAAATCCGAAATCGGCCATCAGCGGCAGCACTCCGGTCATGCGTGAAACCAAACACTGGTATCTGCCTCTCGACAAACACGAAGAATTTCTGAAAAAATGGATTCTGGAAGACCACAAAGAGTGGAAAACAAACGTATACGGACAATGTAAATCATGGATTGACATGGGATTGCAACCCCGTGCGGTCAGCCGGGATCTCGACTGGGGCGTGCCGGTTCCGGTGGAAGGCGCCGAAGGCAAAGTCCTCTATGTGTGGTTCGACGCCCCGATTGGATATATCTCGAATACGAAAGAACTGTTGCCCGACAAATGGGAGCTGTACTGGAAAGATGAAGAGACAAAAATGGTTCATTTCATCGGAAAAGACAACATCGTATTTCACTGCATTGTATTCCCGGCCATGTTGAAAGCCGAAGGAAGCTATATCCTGCCCGACAACGTGCCGGCCAACGAGTTCCTCAATTTGGAAGGTGACAAAATATCCACCTCCCGCAACTGGGCGGTATGGTTGCACGAATATCTGGAGGATTTTCCCGGAAAACAGGATGTTTTGCGATATGTCCTGACAGCGAACGCTCCGGAAACGAAAGACAACGATTTTACGTGGAAAGACTTTCAAGCACGCAACAACAACGAGCTGGTCGCCGTATTGGGCAATTTCGTAAACCGGGCGATGGTTCTGACCCACAAATATTTTGAAGGCAAAGTGCCCGCTTGCGGAACATTGTCTGATTACGACAGGCAGACACTGGCCGAATTTGCCGGCGTAAAGGCTGAAATGGAAACTTATCTGGAACACTACCGGTTCAGAGATGCACTTAAAGAAGCCATGAACCTGGCCCGTATCGGGAACAAATATTTGGCCGACACAGAACCTTGGAAGCTGGCCAAAACAGATATGAACCGGGTCGCTACAATATTGAATCTCTCGTTGCAGATTGCAGCCAATCTGGCTATCGCATTCGAACCGTTCCTGCCGTTCTCGGCCCAAAAACTACGGGATATGCTGGGAATGAAAGCCGCCGAATGGTCTCTGCTCGGACACACCGACATATTGGCCGAAGGCGATTCATTGAATCCGGCGGAGCTTCTTTTCGAAAAAATAGAAGACAGCGCCGTTGAGGCTCAAGTACAAAAACTGCTGGATACCAAAAAGGCCAACGAACTGAAAAATCATCAGGCCGCACCCATTCGGGAAAACATCGGGTTCGACGATTTCCTGAAACTGGATATCCGGGTCGGGAAAGTACTGGAGTGTCAGAAAGTCCCCAAAGCCGACAAACTGTTGCAGTTTAAAATCGACGACGGATTGGGCGGACGCACGATTGTATCGGGAATCGCCAAACACTACGCACCGGAAGATTTAATCGGCAAAAACGTATGTTTTGTGGCCAATTTAGCCCCCCGCAAACTGAAAGGGATAGAATCTCAAGGCATGATTCTGTCGGCTGAAGATGCCGACGGCCGGCTGGTGGTTATCGAACCCTCCGACGGAGTAAAACCCGGCTCTGAAGTAAAATAACCGATTTTACATTCCTCTCTATACGGGCACGCATGTAAATGTGTGCCTTTTATTTTTCAACAAACCGGTTCGGCTTTTTCAAAATTCTTTTTACTCCACCCCAGCGCCATATAATCATCCATCAGTCGGCAAATCTCCGGCTCTGTCAAAGATGCAGCAGGAGCAGCCTTGAACAACGAGAGATAAGCGTCAGACAATATATCGGGCGAAAACCGGCGGGAAAAGAGCCGGATATAGTCCCGGTCCCAGTCCCGGTCAAAAACCGATGAAATCGACCCGGAAACAGCCTCATCGGTTCGTTCTTCTATCAATAGGGTGCACCGTTCGTCAGAAATATCGGAAACGGCATCGATATCGGCAAAACAGATGGCCGGAAGACCAAAACAATAACCCTCGATAAAAGAAAGTCCAAAACCCTCGTCTTTGCTCAACAAACAGGTGCACCAAGCCTCATTCATCATCGAAAAAACCTCTTCATGCGGCAGCGTTCCGGTAAAATGACACCGGTCACTCACCCCCAATCGTTGTGCTAAAAGTTGCACTTCCCCGTTCAGATTATCATTCCCGATGAAAAAGACATCAAAATCCGTCCGGTCTTTCAACAGGGCAACAGCCCGCACCAGCTGTGCCTGATTCTTTCGCCGGTCTATATTCCCGACGCAAAGAATCCGTTTTTTTCTCGGCACATCGGGATAAGTGCGCCGAATCGGAGAAACGGAATTTAAAACGACACTCAATGTCGGATAGTGTTTCCCGCCGAACCGGTTCACAATCTTCCGGAATCCTCCGGAACTGACAATGGAAACCTGCACCTGATTTTCAAGCAGCAAGCGCAGCATCCGAAATTCATACGCTTTCAAAAAGGGAGACAGAGCGACAGAATCATCCAACGAATTTAACCCGTGCAGCGTGACGGTAAACGGGAAGCCCGTTCTGACAGCCGCTACAAGAAAAGGCAGCGTACTCAAGGTCAGTCCGTTTATATGTATATGATCGGGGGCAATCTGCCGGATTACCCGCTCGTTATAACCGATACTCACATAATATTTGAAAATATTGTATCGTGTCCACCACGATTGCGTCCGTGCCAGAAAAGCATACCGGAATCCCCGTACTACGTCTTTGATTCTGGATGAAAACAGCAAGACCCGCAGTTTGCGCTGCAACAGATGATATCCCAGCCGCTCCGATGACGGTCCGAAAAAAGAGGAGTTGTTGACATATACCTTTTGCCCGGCTTTTCCCAAAGCTTCAGCTATACAGGAGACCATAATCCCGAAACCGGTATTGGGCGAATGCGGGAAATCGGGATGGCACAGCGTCGGGGTAGAGACCAGAATTTTCATATATCGCTCTTTTTAACGGTAAATATATAATATAAAGATGTACTTTAATTCTATTTTTCGAAAAAGATTGAAAAATATATTGTTATTTTGCGCAACAGATGGAAAAAGAGCCTCATAGCGAGAATATCGACCTAAAGACAAAAACGGCCGATACTTTGATGTGGAATACCATAGACCGTATAGCCACCCAAATCCTGTATGCGATTACCGGAATTGTGCTGGCTCAAGTCCTCATGCCTGAAGATTTCGGTCTCATCGGTGCCGTTGCCGTATTTTCGGCTTTTGCCAATTTATTTATCGACAGCGGATTCTCATCGGCCCTCATTCAGAAAAAACATGCGACCCAAACCGATTTCAGCACGGTTTTCTTTTTCAACATCGGAGTCAGCATCATTCTATATGTCATTTTGTGGTTCTCTGCACCTCTCATCGCCAATATTTTTCACGACAACCGCCTGATTGCCATTTCCCGCATCATGTTTCTGAACTTTATCATACTGGCATTGGGAATGGTACAAACGGCCAAGCTGATGAGAGCCATGAACGCCAAACCCATCGTATTTGCCAATACAGCCGGTCTGTTTATCTCCGGAATCATAGCACTGGTCATGGCACTGAAAGGATTCGGGGCGTGGGCGATGGTAGCTCAGGCACTGGCACTTTCTTCGGTGAAATCGGCAATATTATGGAAATATACGACATGGAGACCGTCGTGGACATTCAGCAAAAAAGCCCTGTCTGAAATATTTAAGGTGGGTTCGGGCGTAATGTTGACATCGCTGCTCAATACCCTGTTCCTCAACATCTATTCTTTCATTATCGGCGCCCGCTACAACCTGAAACAATTGGGCTACTATACGCAGGCCGACAAATGGAGCAAAATGGGGATTACCGCTTTGGGGCAAATCATAGGCTCCTCTTTCCTTCCGGTGCTGTCCAATATGCAAGACAACCGGGAACGGCTGCACCGGACAATCGGCAAAATGAACAAATTCACTTCGTTCATCGTATTTCCGGCATACATCTTCCTTATTATCATCGCCGAACCATTGTTCAGAACATTGTTCGGACATAAATGGGACCCCGCCATACTGCTCTTTCAACTGCTTGTATTTCGGGGAATCTTTACCACCTTAACCGTATTTCTCAACAACTGCATTTTAGGAGTGGGTAAAGTCAAAATTATGTTTTATCTCGAAATCATAAAAGACCTGTGTTCTCTGGCCGCCATCTGGATTACACTGAAAATGGGAATTACAGCACTGGTATGGGGGCAAGTCATTGTCAGCATACTGCATTATTGTCTGATGGCCTACGTCAGCGGCAACATTCTACAATACAGTGTCATCCGACAAATCCGGGACATGATACCCTATTTCGCCATCACCGTACTCGTATCGATTCCGATGCTGCTGCTGCCCGCCATCATCCGTCCGGACTGGCTGCTGCTCATCCTGCAAAGTGCGACCGGATTGCTGTTGTATTACATTATCAACAGAAAAATGAATTCCCGCATCTTAAAAGACATACAAAAATACGCACAAAGTAAGATTTCGTGGAGATGACACCCGGCGATTAAAGAGACACCAGTTTCTCCCGCAACAACAGTTCGGCCACCTTCCAGTCGAAAAGCGTATCCAAATCGACAGAATACATGTCGTCCATCACATATTTGCGGCAACGGGTAAACTCACCCAAACTCATTTTTCGAAGAGAGGAGGTATTAATGACATAGATGGAACCGTTATGCTCCCACACCGGAGGCGCATCCTGCCGCCGGGTAAACCTCACATCGCCCATGACAGGTTGCAGAAAACTGTCATTTCCCTCTTTATAGCAATGATAATAGGGATTCGATGCCGCCGCCCGAACCGATACGACCATATCTATATCGGGCGTATACAACTCCAGCGCTTCACGAACAAAAGACTCTTTCCGAAAAGGAGAGGTCGGCTGCAACAAAACCATGACATCATAATGCCGGCCTATGCTTTCGTAATAATCGAGGGCATGCAGCAAAACTTCATATGAACCGGAATGGTCTCCCGACAGCTCGGCCGGTCTGCGGAACGGGACATGCAGCCCCAATCCTTCGACCACACGAATAATCTCTTCATCATCGGTCGACACGCAAATATCCTCATCGGCACTCAAACTGCGGGCCAGCTCGACGGAATAGGCAATCAACGGCTTACCGCCCAGCGATTTGATATTCTTACGGGGAATCCCCCGACTTCCGCCACGAGCGGTAATAACATACAATATTTTCATTTTTTCATTCATACCCTATCCTGATAAATCTATCAAAAAATGCGACCCGGCTCACTCCGTTCGGGAACTTCCCGCTCAAAAGCATCGATATAAGAACCCGGCGTAATATTTACAATTTTAGTCCCCACATATTCGGCATAATCCCGGATAATAAAATATGACCTGAACGCAATATACATGCTGTACAAAACTTCATGCAAATGAATATGGGCATATTGTGCATCGACCTGCTTATTGTGCTGTTCGCTGTCTTTATAAAAATGCGGCTGGCGGGTAATCACCTGATTGGCATCATTCACCGACAAGCCGGGAAGCCACGAATGGTCGGCTCCGGCCAGATATATCTTCTTGAATCCCAAACGCAACGCCAGCATAATGGAGGGAATCAAAACATTGCGGGGACGAGGCGAACCCCACCCTTTGCGAAAAGCCAGCCGGGTAAACCACCTGTATCCCTCCACCGGAGTGGTATTGTACATAACGATATGAATATGCGGATTGGTGCTCAATATCTCTTGCCACCACTTTCTTTTCCGGGAGGTTACCGGAACAAAAAGATACATTTCCCAAGTCACTGTGTCGGCCAGCATCCGGTACAGCTCGACCGACTTATCTTTCGAAGCATCGAAAAAATAGGGGTCAGCCAAAACATACAATCCGGGACACAACTGCCGGAACAATTCGGTCGAACCGGCGAAATTAACCGCCAGCAACATCTTGTTTCGCAAAAAAGCCGGTGAGTCTTCAACCGTTACATTCAAAGAGGGACCGTTCCCCAAAATGACGATTTCTCCGACAGTATTAATTGTCGCAGGCATCGGAACCGACCATTTGGAATAAAGAACAATCTTAAGCAAACTCGCTATCGTCTGCCCACCCTCGTTCAGCCACTTCTGAATCCTGTTTAAACAATAATTCATATACTCAGGTTATATCTATATGCAAATGTAACTATTTTTTCAAACTGTCTTTATTTTAAAGAGATGAAAAAATAGTATCTTCGTAAAGTAATTACATTTCTGTTTTTATGAAAGTACTGCTTGTCAATACAAACGAAACTACCGGCGGGGCGGCGATTGCCTGTCTCCGTCTCATGTCGGCACTTCAAAAAACAGATATCGATGTAAAACTTCTGGTCAAAAAGAAATCTTCGAATCATCCCCGCATTATAGCGGTCGAAAAAAATCGCCGGACCCGCTGTATCGGGTTTATCAGATTTGCATGGGAACGGTTCGTCATATTCTTTCATAACCGCTATTCCCGAAAAAATCTTTTTTCCGTTTCCATCGCCAACACAGGATTCGACCTGACCTCCTGCCCGGAAGTGCAAGAGGCCGACATCATTCATCTGCATTGGATTAACCAGGGGCTTTTGTCCTTGAACGACATTCAAAAACTTTGCGATTTGGGAAAACCGGTCGTATGGACCCTGCACGACTTATGGCCGATAACCGGTATCTGTCATCATCCGGGAACATGTACCCGTTACCTGCATCGCTGCGGAAACTGCCCCCAATTACAGCACCCGTCGTCTCAGGACTTATCGTTCCGGACATGGAAAAACAAGAAATTTCTGAGACAGTCGAACATTACGTTTGTGAGTGTAAGCCGATGGCTGCAACAAAAAGCCCGGCAAAGCGCCCTGACCGGCGATTTGTCTCATGCAATTATCCCCAACACGTTGGATACCGATATTTTTTACCGGCAAGAGCCGGAGACCATCCGACAGAAATTATCCATATCTTCCGATGAATTCGTCGTTTTATTCGGAGCGGCCAAACTGAATGACCCGATAAAAGGCTTCGACATGCTCTGCCGGGCACTTCATACGGCCCCCGTCAGAAAAATCGGGAAATTACATTTGCTCCTGTTCGGAAATATAAAAAATGCACCCCATTTCCTCGAATCCATTCCCTGCAAATACACCTATTTAGGCCCGATGTCGGACATGTCCGACATCGCCGGATTATATTCGGCCGCCGATGTAACCGTCGTATCGTCTCATTATGAGACATTCGGCCAGACACTGATAGAGTCTATGGCCTGCGGCACACTGACGGTTGCCTTCAACCAAGGCGGACAAACCGACATCATAGACCATCTGGAAACAGGATATCTGGCCCGATATCCGTCGGCCGACGATTTGGGCAACGGCATTTTATGGGCATATCAGCACAAAGGGAATCGGCCGTTACAGGAAAAATGCATCGAAAATGCCAGAAAAAAGTACAGCGAAAAAACTATTGCGTCACAATATAGAACGCTCTATCAAGAACTGCTGAATATCCGATCTCAATCATGATACAACCCTTATTCTCCATTATCACCGTAGCCCGAAACGCACGGGAAGCGCTGGAAACCACCTTGAAAAGTGTACATGAACAGACTTATACGAACTTCGAATACATCATCGTTGACGGCGATTCACAAGACGGGACAAAAGAATTTCTCCACCGAAACCGGACATGGATAAACCAATGGATAAGCGAACCGGACAACGGCATTTACGATGCCATGAACAAGGGGCTTCATCTGGCAACGGGAGAATATGTACTGTTCTTGAATGCCGGCGACACCCTCTATTCCGATGAAACATTGGAACAAATTTACCGTTCGATAGGTTATTCCCGTCCGGATATCATTTATGGAGAAACGGCATTGGTCGACTCGAACCGGAATTTTATCGGGATGCGCCGCCTAAAAGCACCGGAACAATTATCCTGGAAAAAGTTTCGCATGGGTATGCTGGTCTGCCACCAAGCGTTTATCGCCAAACGCAGCATCGCCCCCGACTACGATTTGCAATACCGTTTCTCCGCCGATTTCGACTGGTGCATACGATGTATGCAAAAAGCCAAGACATTTTGCAACAGCCGGTTAATACTGGTCAATTACCTGAACGAAGGAATGACCACCCAAAACCGGAAGGCATCTTTAAAGGAACGGTTTGCGATTATGGGGAATTATTATGGAAAATTCTCGACCGTTACGCTGCATATCTGGTTTGCTTTTCGGTTTATATTTGCCAGAATATTCGGTAAAAACGCATAAAATCGCTTTTATTTCTTCATAAAATAGGCCCGCTCTTCCGGAGAAAATTTCTCTATGGCATACCGCAGCATGGTACGGGGCATGTTACGGTATCTCGGTTCCAAAAAATCAATCAATACCTTTTTGTCCCGTTTGCCTATTTCCCGCAGCATCCAGCCTACCGCTTTCTGAATCAAATCATGTTTGTGCTGCAACAGGATATCGGCCAACCTCAACGTATCCCCGAACTCTCCCTTGCGGATATAAATCCAGGTCGAAACAATCGAAATCCGCTGTTCCCACAGATTCCGGCTCTCCGACAAGGAGTAGAGCAGGCTGCGTTCTTTATCCATCAAATAAGTCCCGACAATCCGGTATGCCGTTAAATCGACCAAATCCCAGTTATTTATAGCCTGTGTATGCGAAAGATAGGATTCAAAAATCTCTTTTTTCCCGGCGGCATCGGCCTTGTCGAACAAAGCAACCATCAGCAAAAGACCGAGCAGGCGGCATTCATGTACCGCATCGCCCAGCAGCAGCTCGGCATCGGACAAAAGAATCTCGTTTTTATATTGTTTTACAAGGGAGCGTATCATCGGTACAGAAACACCGATGAACACATCGCCCTCACCGTATTCTCCCGGCCCGGTCTTGAAAAATCCGCTCAATATTTTTGCCTTTTCTGCATCGGCAAGGGAAAAAAGATGTTCTTTCAACTGTTGTGCCGTCATTGCTTTTCTATTTCAGATTTACTTTGGAAACCGGGCCGTTTCCTTCAAAAAAATGGATAATATTGCGCGATACATAAGCCGCCATTTCATGACGGACATCGATAGTCTGTGTTCCGGTATGAGGTGTCATGACCACATTGTCAAACTCCAGCAGTGCCGGCAGCGGATAATCGCCGAATTCAAAAACATCCAGACCTGCACCCCATATTTTTTTATCTCTCAACGCCTCGACCAAAGCCTGTTCATCGACCAAAGGCCCTCTGGCCGTATTAATCAAAACAGCCTGTTCTTTCATCAAAGACAATTCCCTTTTCCCGATTAAATGGTATGTTTCCTCATTATACGGCGCATTTAACGAGACGACATCCGATACCGAAAGCAATTCATCCAACGGGAGATATACCGCCTGATATTTTTCTTCTATGGCCGAATCAACCCGGTGCCGGTTATGATAAACGATGTGCATACCGGCCGCCTTAGCCCGTCGGGCCAATGCCTGTCCGATGCGGCCCATACCAATAATTCCGATAGTTTTTCCGTACAACGAAAGGCCCAGATTGGCCAGCAACTCAACTTTTACGGCGCCGGGAATACGCAACCGGCGGTCCAATTCCGAAATCCGGCGGCAAAGAGCCAAAAGCAAACCCATCGCCTGATCAGCGGTCGGTTCCGTTACCGGATCCGGCGTATTTGTTACCTGAATACCTTTCTGTGTCGCATACGAAACATCTATATTGTCATACCCGACAGCATAATTCGATATGATTTTCAGTTTCGGAGCTGCATCCATCAGTTTTTTGTCCACCGGAAAATTAAACATCGACTGCAAAGCATCGTATTCCGAAATCATATCCAACACTTCATCGTAAGTAAAACTTTCCCGGCCTTCAGGAGGAAAAGTAACATCGTATTTTTCCATGAGGTCGGCATAACCCGGCCGCAACATATTGTAAGTAATCAAAACTTTTTTCTTCATACCGTTATTCTTTAACGCAAACAAAATTAGCAAAAATATGCTTACCAGAAAATGAACGATAAATTTTCCTCTGTGCGCAAAAACACAATAAACAACTATAATACAAACAGTTATACATAAAAATACTTTTCAGAAACAATCAGGAGAAAAGTCATTGTCCCCCACCAAACCAAAGATTAAATCCCGAAAAAAGGAAAATCTGATAAATTTGCATAAATTTGTTCGACTGTTCCAAAACAAGATATCATGGTACTAAATTACATCTGGATTGCCTTTTTTCTTATCGCCTTTGTCGTTGCGGTAATCCAATCCGTATGCGGAGGAAATCTCGAAATATGGTCAGATATCATGAACGCCTCTTTTTCATCGGCCAAAACGGCGTTTGAAATATCTTTGGGACTCACCGGCGTATTGTCATTGTGGCTGGGCCTGATGAAAATCGGAGAACGGGGAGGCGTCATTGCCTTTTTTTCCCGGCTGATAAGCCCCCTGTTTGGCAAACTGTTTCCGGACATCCCCAAAGGACACCCCGCTTTCGGCTCCATTTTTATGAACGTATCGGCCAATATGCTCGGACTGGACAATGCGGCGACCCCGCTGGGACTGAAAGCCATGAAAGAGCTGCAGGAGCTCAACCCGCACAAAGAAACGGCCAGCAATCCGATGATTATGTTTCTGGTACTGAACACGACCGGACTTACGCTCGTACCGTTGAGTGTCATGGTATACCGGGCTCAGATGGGAGCCGCCAATCCGTCGGATGTGTTCCTGCCCATTTTAATCGCCACCTATTTTTCCACCTTAATCGGACTTATTGCCGTCTGTTTGAAACAAAAAATCAATATATTCGACAAAGTCATTTTTTCATCACTTTTCGGATTGACAGCCGTAATCGGCGGCATCATTTGGTTTTTCATGGGACTGCCGCAGGAAAAAGTCTCTCTGTACTCCGGATTCGGAGCCAATTTCATTCTGTTCAGCATTATTACGGGCTTTATTTTAGCCGGAATATATAAACGCATCAATATTTACGACGCCTTTATTGAAGGAGCCAAAGAGGGATTCAAAACAGCTGTCACCATTATTCCCTATCTGGTGGCCATGCTGGTCGCTATCGCCATATTCCGGGCATCGGGAGCCATGAATATCATCATATCGGGTATGACTTCGGCTATCGAAGCCTGCGGCATCGATGCCGAGTTTGTAGGAGCCCTTCCGACCGCTTTAATGAAACCGTTAAGCGGCAGCGGAGCCAGAGGTATGATGGTCGATGCTATGGCTACCTACGGAGCCGACTCCTTTGTTGCACGGGTCGCCTCTACCATACAAGGAGCCACAGATACCACCTTTTACATCTTAGCGGTCTATTTCGGAAGCGTAGGCATAAAAAACACCCGATACGCCGCCGGATACGGATTATTTGCCGATTTAATCGGAATCGTAGCGGCGATACTTACCGCCTATGTTTTCTTCAGATAAACAGGTAGCGGCACAAGAAATAGCCCGGAACACTCCCCGTATCTCTTGGCCAAAGTATTTGTTTTTCTGCACTGCGCTTTTCCATAAAAGATTGCTATCTTTGTACGCACGGAATACAAAAAATTTCATCATATGGCAATCAGCTATTATGCCGAAGAGGTCGATTTCCCGGCGATAAAAAAAAGAGAAACCAGCGAATGGATTCGCCGGGTGGCGGAGAAATATGGCAACCGATGCGGAGATATAGCCTATATTTTCTGTTCTGACGAAAAAATTCTTGCCGTAAACCGGGAATATCTCCAGCATGACTATTACACAGATATTATTACATTCGATTACACACAGGGAAATCGAATCAGCGGAGACATTTTCATCAGCACGGATACGGTAGCGAGCAATGCCAAAGAATACGGCGTTGCATTCGAGGAAGAAATTCACCGGATTATCATACACGGGATTCTCCATCTATGCGGAATAAACGACAAAGGAGAAGGAGAACGGGAAATCATGACAATCCATGAAAATGAAGCGTTGAAGATGAGAAATACCCCACAAAAATCAGCCATATGAAATTCGATTATGATGTGATAGTAATAGGAGCCGGACATGCAGGTTGTGAAGCAGCCTGTGCCGCCGCCAATCTGGGGTCGCAAACGCTCCTTGTCACTATGGATATGAACAAAATCGCCCAAATGAGCTGCAATCCGGCTATCGGAGGAATTGCCAAAGGACAGATTGTTCGGGAAATCGATGCATTGGGCGGATTCACCGGTATCGTGACCGATAAATCGGCGATTCAGTTCCGAATGCTGAACCGCTCCAAAGGCCCGGCCATGTGGAGTCCGAGAGCCCAAAGCGACCGGGTTAAATTCATAGAGACCTGGCGCGGAATCATCGAAAATACGCCGAATCTTTTCATGTGGCAGGACACTGTCAAACAACTGATTATCAGGAATCATACGGTTACCGGTGTCATCACGGGAATGAATGTGACATTTACCGCCAAATCGGTCGTTATTACATCGGGAACGTTCATGAACGGCCTGATGCATATCGGTAAAACACAACTGGCAGGAGGGCGCATCTCGGAACCGGCGTCTTACGGGATATCCGAACAATTGCGGGAAGAAGGGATTGTTGTCGGCCGGATGAAAACCGGTACGCCGGTACGCATCGACGGCCGGAGCATCGATTTCAGCCTGACCACAGAACAAGTCGGAGAAAATGACTTCCACAAATTTTCCTACCTCGATTTCGAACCCCGAAAACTCCGGCAACAAAGCTGCTGGATTACCTACACCAATGAAGAAGTTCATGAAATCTTAAGGAAAGGACTGCCCGATTCTCCCCTTTTCAACGGACAAATACAAAGTATAGGACCTCGCTATTGTCCGAGCATCGAGACCAAAATCGTTACTTTTCCCGATAAAACAGAGCATCAATTATTTTTAGAGCCGGAAGGTGAAACCACCCGCGAATTTTACCTGAACGGTTTCTCCTCCTCCCTGCCCATCGAGGTTCAATTAAATGCGCTGCAAAAAATTCCGGCATTCCGGAACATACAGATATATCGGCCGGGATATGCTATCGAATACGATTATTTCGACCCGACACAACTTCGGCATACGCTGGAGACCAAAACCATTTCGGGCCTCTTCTTCGCCGGACAGGTTAACGGAACCACCGGATATGAAGAGGCCGCCGGACAAGGTCTTATCGCCGGAATAAATGCACACTTGAAATGTCACGGAAACAGCGAATTTATTTTAGGACGGGACGAAGCCTATATTGGTGTACTCATCGATGATTTGGTTACGAAAGGCGTCGATGAACCCTATCGGATGTTTACCTCAAGAGCCGAATACAGAATTTTGTTGCGGCAGGATGATGCCGACATGCGATTAACAGAAAAGTCGTACCGAATCGGGCTGGCCACTCCGGAGCGATACCGCCTGTTAACCGAGAAAAAAGAGCATCGTGACCGAATAATCGAATTTGCGGAAAACTATTCAGTCAAAGCACAACAGGTAAATACACAGCTGGAGCAATTCGGCACAACCCCGTTAAAGCAGGGAATCAAACTGATAGATTTAATCCTTCGCCCCCAATTAAACGTAAAAACAGTAGCCGATATCATTCCCGATTTTAAAACGGAGATAGACAAAATTCCCAACCGGAAAGAAGAGATTATGGAGGCGGCTGAAATTTCGATAAAATACAAGGGATATATCGAACGGGAACAGCTGATAGCAGACAAGATAAGACGTCTTGAGAATATCCGAATCAAAGACCGGTTTGATTACCATAGTATTAAACAAATTTCGATTGAAGCCCGGCAGAAACTGGCACGAATCAACCCCGAAACGATTGCACAGGCATCGAGAATTCCGGGTATATCGCCCAGCGACATCAACATCCTGCTTATCTTGGCCCGGAAATAATGTTCCACGTGGAACAAGAGAAATAACAACCCATAGAAAAACAGAAAGATATGACATTAGATGAGATTAAAAATAAGGTAAGAGACGTCTATGACTTTCCCCAAAAAGGAATTGTATTCAAAGATTTGACCACTGTATTCAAAGAGCCGGAATGCCTTCGGGAGCTGAGCAAACATCTAACCGATCTGTATAAAGAAAAAGGCATTACCAAAGTGGTCGGCATAGAATCCAGAGGGTTCATAATGGGAGCCATTCTGGCGAACCAACTGGAAGCCGGATTTGTTCCTATACGGAAACCCGGCAAACTGCCGGCAGATACCTGGAGTGAAAGTTACGACAAAGAGTACGGGAAAGATACAATCGAAATACATAAAGACGCTATTCAATCCGAAGATATTGTCGTATTGCACGATGATTTGCTGGCAACCGGAGGGACAATGTTGGCCGCATACCATCTGGTAGAGCGATTTCACCCCCGAAAAATATACATCAACTTCATTACCGAACTTGAATTTCTGAAAGGCCGGGAGATTTTTCCTCCGGGCGTTGACGTGGAAGCCCTTATCAAATTCTGATTGTCTTGACCGAAAGAAAAGAACATATAAAAAACATTCTTTCCCTCCTGCCCGATACGCCGGGAGTGTACCAATATTTCGACAAAGAGGGAAAAATCATCTACGTCGGGAAAGCCAAAAACCTAAAGAGACGGGTCTCCTCCTATTTCAATAAAATCCACGACTCGGCCAAAACGAATATTTTGGTGAAAAACATCTGCGATATAAAATATATCGTCGTAAAAAGTGAAGAAGATGCATTACATCTGGAAAACAGTCTCATCAAAGAATATAAACCGCGATACAACGTATTGTTGAAAGATGATAAGACCTATCCGTGGATTACGATACGAAACGAACATTTTCCCCGCATATTTCTGACCCGAAAAGTCATCAAAGACGGCTCCAAGTATTACGGGCCTTACGCCAATGTGCATCTGGCCAAAACAGTACTTGAACTCATCCGGAACCTCTATCCGATACGCACCTGCCACCTTGCCCTTACGCCGGAAAATATCCGCAAAAAGAAATTCAAAGTATGCCTCCAATACCATATCAAAAACTGCAAAGGGCCTTGCGAAGGGCTGGAATGCGAAGGAAATTACATGGAATACATCTCCCAGATACGACAGATATTGAACGGAAACACACAACAGTTGTGCGAATATCTGGTAGAGCAAATGAAAAAATTATCGGATGAATTAAAATTCGAGGAAGCCCAAACCATTAAAGAGAAATTCCTTCTCATCGAAAAATACCGGGCAAAATCGGTTATTGTCAGCTCGACGATTCACAATATCGATGTTTTTTCCTACGATGAAGAGGAAAATGCAGCATATGTAAACTACCTGCACGTGCGCAACGGCTCCATTGTACAAAGTTTTACCATAGAATACAAAAAACGGCTGGAGGAAGAAAAAGAGTACATTCTGGGCTTGGGTATCGCAGAACTGCAAAGCCGCTTCAAAAGCGAATCGAAAGAAATTATCGTACCTTTTCTTCCCAATCTTGAATTTGAGAACAAAACATTTATCGTTCCGCAAAGAGGAGACAAACGAAAATTGCTCGAAATATCCGAACAAAATGTAAAGCAGTACAAAATAGACAAACTGAAAAATGCCGAGAAAATGAATCCGGAGCAAAAAAGCGTCCGTCTGATGAAAGAGATACAAAAAGAACTCGGTTTGGATAAACTGCCTATGCACATCGAATGTTTCGACAATTCAAATATACAAGGGAGCCATGCTGTAGCGGCCTGCGTTGTCTTCAGAAAAGCGAAGCCATCGAAAAAAGAATACCGAAAATACATTATCAAAACGGTAGAAGGTCCCGACGATTACGCTTCGATGCAGGAGGTTGTCCGCCGTCGGTATCAACGACTGCTGAACGAAGGGAGCGGCCTTCCGGACCTGATTATTACCGACGGTGGAAAAGGTCAGATGGAGGTCGTACGCCAGATTGTCGAAGATGAACTTCATTTATCCATTCCTATCGCCGGACTGGCTAAAGACAGCCGGCATCGAACATCGGAGCTTCTTTTCGGATTTCCGCCGCTCGTTATCGGCATCAAACAACAGACTCCCCTGTTCCATTTACTGGAACATATACAAAATGAGGTGCATCGTTTTGCCATTCAATTTCACCGGGACAAACGCAGCAAGTCGCAAACAGCGTCTGTACTGGACTCGGTGAAAGGAATTGGAACACAGACCAAAAACAAACTGCTGACCCATTACAAAAGTGTAAAAAGAATCCAGAACGCACCTTTTGAAGAACTTGCAGCGCTTATCGGAAGCGCCAAAGCCCGCCTCCTGGTCTCGACACTATCAAAGAAAGAATAGGAACCTTTTTCTTTTTGGAAAATAAACCGTACCTTCGTATGGAGATAAAAAAGATATGAGAGTTCTTATACAACGAGTACAGCAAGCATCGGTACACATCGACGGTCAGCTTCGGGCATCCATAGGACAAGGGTTGTTGGTTCTGACAGGGGTCGAAGACGCCGATACGTCGGAAGATGCTTTCTGGTTAGCGAAAAAAGTAACCGGATTGCGGATATTTAACGATGAAAAGGGGGTTATGAACTGCTCTGTGCGGGAAATCGACGGGGAAATTCTGGTTGTCAGCCAATTCACGCTGCAAGCCTCTACCAAAAAAGGGAACCGGCCGTCTTACATCAAAGCCTCGAAGCCGGAGCATGCCATCCCCATGTACGAAGGATTCTGTAAATATATTTCCGATGAAATCGGCTCCCATAAAATACAAACCGGCGTATTCGGTGCCGACATGAAAGTGGGATTAATCAACGACGGACCGGTCACTATTTGGATTGATTCCAAAAACAAAGAATAAGGTTATGACAATACAGGAAGCACAAAACACGGTAGACCAGTGGATTAAAAAATACGGCGTTCGATATTTCAGCGAACTGACCAACATGGCGATACTCACCGAAGAGGTGGGAGAAATGGCCCGGATAATCGCCCGCCAATACGGCGACCAATCTTTCAAAAAGGGAGAATCGGCTGCCGATTTGGGCGATGAGATGGCCGATGTGCTTTGGGTTCTGCTCTGTCTGGCCAACCAAACGGGAATAAACCTGACCGAAGCACTGCAAAAAAACATAGACAAAAAAACACAAAGAGATAAAAACAGACACATCGATAATCCTAAATTATATTGAGATATGGACAGATACAATGAAGTGCTGAAAGAATATGCCACCGGATTGAACGATGAAACGGTAAAACAGAACGTCGAAAAGATTCTGCGTGACAATCTGGAAAAGAATTGCCGGAGCGAGATATACCAGTTCTTGTTCAGCTGCATCGATTTAACCACGTTGAACACCACCGATTCAAACGGGACTGTGGCCGATTTTACCCGTCGGGTAAATGATTTCGAGAATGAACATCCCGATATGAAAAACGTGGCGGCTCTGTGTGTTTATCCCAATTTTGTATCGACCGTACGAATGAATCTGGAGGTTTCAGATGTCAATATTGCGGCCGTATCGGGCGGATTTCCTTCGGCCCAGACCTTCACCGAGATAAAAATCGCCGAAACATCGATGGCGGTTGCCGACGGAGCCGATGAAATAGACATCGTACTCAATGTGGGAAACTTTTTAGCGGGAGAATATGCCGAAATGTGCGATGAAATAGAGGAAATAAAAGCCGCCTGCCGCACGGCACGACTGAAAGTCATTCTTGAGACAGGGGCATTGAAAACAGCCTCAAATATCAAAAAAGCGGCGATTCTGGCTATGTACTCCGGAGCCGATTTCATAAAAACTTCGACCGGGAAAACAGAACCGGCAGCGACATGGGAAGCCGCCTATGTCATGTGTGAAGCCATTAAAGAATATCATGAAAAAACCGGCCGAACCGTAGGGATTAAACCGGCCGGAGGGATTGTCTCCACAGAAGATGCCGTCAAATATTACTGCATCGTATCGGCCGTTCTGGGAGAAAAATGGCTCGACAAACAGTACTTCCGTATCGGAGCGAGCCGGTTGGCCAACCAGTTGTTAAGTTCCATTGCCGGAAAAGAGATGAAATTTTTCTAATCACAGATTTGCTTCTGAAAAAAGCCCGACATTTTTGTATGTCGGGCTTTTTTCATTCCTCAAATTATCAACAACTTTATTTGCTTCTTTCAATCGTATAATCCAGAATCTGCTTTAATGAATCTACTACGGGAGAAGTTTCAAATTCAGACAAAACCTGATACCCTTCTTCCCGAAGATGCTCCATGACCTGTACGGCATATTCTATACCTCCGTTATTCCGGGCAAAACGGGTCAATGTTTCGATCTCCTCTACAGACAATATTTTCTTTGCCAGCAATGCTTTCATTTGAAGAACCTCCTCCTCTTTTCCATGTTGCAAAGCATAAAGCAACGGCAAGGTGACTTTCCCCTCCCGGATATCATTTCCGGTGGGCTTTCCTATTGCCGAATCCCCGAAATAATCGAAAATATCGTCTCTTATCTGGAAGCAAAGGCCCAACTTCTCGCCAAAAGCCATCAACTTACAGATGACCTCCTCCGAAGCACCGACCGACAACGCTCCCATCTGCATACAGGAGACAAACAGGGATGCCGTTTTCTGGCGAATCACCTCAAAATAGGCCGATTCATCGATAACATGGGCCTCTACATTGGAGATTTGGTCTATCTCCCCTTTCGCCAATTCCTGTCCTAACATTCCTAACGTATCGACAATCGAAATAAGGCCGGTTTTTACGGCACATTTCAACGCACAGGAAACGAAATAATCGCCGACCAGAACCGCAATGCGATTGTCCCAGATTCCGTTCACCGTTTTCCGTCCCCGACGCTGTAACGACTCATCGACAACATCATCATGGATAAGACTGGCGTTATGCAACAATTCGATGGCGGCGGCGGCATTTACGGTCGCTTCGTTTACCGGAGCGCACAACCGGGCCGAAAGCAGAACGAGCAGCGGTCTTATCTGTTTTCCCTTTGCCCCCAGATAATAATCCACAACCGAATTCATCAGTTGGCTATTCGTCTGCAAAGCCATACGAATCGTGCTGTTAAGGCTCTCTATTTCTCTCTGAACCGGTTGTTGTATCGTCGATAGCTTGTCCATACCCAATTAATGATGTGCAAAAATAGTAATAAAAGAAGAGATTCGGTATATTTATTGTAAATTTACCCGAAATATCGGCAGAAAAACCCGATATTTAAATCCGAAAAGACCAAAACACGTTCGTAAATGCAAGAAAAAAAACTGTTCCTTTTAGACGCTTATGCCCTCATTTACCGGGCTTATTATGCTTTTATCAAGAATCCCCGCATCAATTCGAAAGGGATGAATACTTCGGCCATTCTCGGCTTTGTAAATACCCTTGAAGAGGTGCTGAAAAAAGAGAATCCGACCCATATAGCCGTCGGTTTCGACCCGGCCGGGCCGACGTTCCGCCACGAGGCTTACGAACAGTACAAAGCGCAACGGGAAGAGACGCCCGAAGACATACGGAAAGCCGTTCCCATTATCAAAGAGATTATACAGGCATACCGTATTCCCATTATCGAAGTTCCGGGATACGAGGCCGATGATGTTATCGGTTCTATGGCAAAACGGGCCGAGAAAGCGGGATACGACACCTATATGATGACTCCGGACAAAGATTACGGACAACTGGTTACCGACCACATTTTTATATATAAACCCAAATACGGCGGAAACGGTTTTGAAGTGAGAGGAGTGGAAGAGGTCAAACAAAAATTCGGAATCGACCGGCCGGAACAGGTCATCGACATACTGGGTCTGATGGGAGACTCTTCGGACAACATACCCGGCTGTCCCGGTGTCGGCGAAAAAACGGCGACCAAACTGGTACAGGAATTCGGCGATATCGAGACACTGCTGGAAAATACCGATAAACTGAAAGGTGCCCTCCGGCAAAAAGTGGAAGCCAATATCGAACAAATCCGCTTCTCCAAATTTTTGGCTACGATAAAAACCGACGTTCCGATTGAGTTCGATGAAAAAGAACTCAGCCGGTGTCCGGTCGATGAAGATTGTCTGCGCCGCATTTTCGAAGAACTCGAATTTAAAAATTTAGCCGAACGGGTTTTAGGAGAAACCGTTTCGAAACCAACCGTTTCAAAAACACCTGTTCAAGGTTCTCTCTTTGACATATTCGAAGACCATTTACCGGAAGAAAAAAAATATTCAACTCTCGAGGACTTAAAATCGACCTCACACAACTATTATCTGATTGATAATAAGGAAGATTTATCCAAATTGGCCCAAAAATTAACGGTTGCCGGTTCATTCGCATTTGACACGGAAACTACCGGTGTTGAACCGATGAAGGTACAACTGGTGGGTATCTCCTTCTCTTTGCAGGAAAATGAGGCCTACTACATCCCCGTTCCCGAAAATCGGGAAGAGGCACAGGAAATCGTGAATATTTTCAAACCGGCGTTGGAAAACCCGGCTTCTTTGAAAATCGGCCAAAATATCAAATACGACTACATCGTATTGAAAAATTACGGTATCACGGTCAAAGGTGCGTTTTTCGACACCATGATTGCCCACTACCTGCTTCAGCCGGAACAGAGGCACAATATGGATTATCTTGCCGAAATTTATCTGCACTACAAGACCATTTCCATTGAAGAGCTCATCGGTCCCAAAGGAAAAGGCCAGCTCTCCATGCAGGCGGTATCTCCCGAAAAAGTATGCGACTATGCAGCCGAAGATGCCGACGTCACGTTAAAACTGAAGAATGTATTTGAAAAAGAACTCCGGAAAGAAAAACTGGAAAATCTTTTCTATGCCATAGAGATGCCCCTTGTCCGGGTGCTGGCTGAAATGGAGCTGGCCGGTGTAAACGTAGATACGGAAGCTCTTCATCAATACTCTCTCCTGCTCTCGGCCAAAACCGAAACGCTGGAAAAAGAGATTTATGAAATGGCCGGAACAACGTTCAATATCAGTTCGGCCAAACAGGTCGGCGAGATTCTGTTCGACAAACTTAAAATCGACGAGAAAGCCAAAAAGACAAAAACCGGTCAATACTCCACCACCGAAGAGGTGCTCGAGAAATTGCGCACCAAACACCCTATCGTAGGCAAAATACTGGAGCAACGGGGAATACGAAAACTGCTCAGCACCTACATCAATGCCTTGCCGGAACTTATCAATCCTCAAACCGGAAAAATACACACCTCTTTCAACCAGACGGTAACAGCGACCGGACGATTGAGTTCGAGCAATCCCAATCTCCAGAATATTCCCATACGGGACGACGAGGGCCGGGAAATCCGCCGGGCATTCATTCCGGACAAAGACTGCCTTTTTTTCTCGGCCGACTATTCCCAGATAGAACTCCGTATCATGGCCGACCTCAGCGGCGACGCCAATATGATAGAGGCGTTCACTTCGGGAGAAGACATACATGCCGCAACGGCGGCCAAAATTTACAAAATCCCCATTGCCGAAGTCAGCAAAGAGATGCGGAGAAAGGCTAAAACGGCCAATTTCGGCATTATTTACGGTATTTCGGTATTCGGGCTGGCCGACCGGCTGAACATCCCCCGCAGCGAAGCCAAAGAGTTGATAGAGGGTTATTTCGAAACCTACCCCCAAATCAAGGAATACATGAACAAGAGCATCGACATAGCCCGTGAAAAAGGATATGTGGAGACGGTCAGCGGCCGAAAAAGAGTGTTGCCGGACATCAACTCCCGGAATGCCGTTGTACGGGGATATGCCGAACGAAATGCGATTAACGCACCCATACAGGGCAGTGCGGCCGATATCATCAAAATAGCGATGATACGCATTTTCGACCGGTTCGAAAAAGAGGGATTGCGCTCCCGCATGATTCTGCAGGTACACGACGAACTCAATTTCAATGTGTATCCCGAAGAGTTGGAAACGGTAAAACAGATTGTAAAAGAGGAGATGGAAAGCGCCTACACCCTGCGTGTTCCCCTCATTGCCGAAGCCGGTGTCGGCAAAAACTGGCTGGAAGCGCACTAATTTTTACAATTTAGCTAAAATATATCGTAACCTATTACAAATAAAAAATTTTCTTTATATTTGCAGCGTATTTCCATATAGGAGATGCACTTTTATTGTATAAAATAGCGTTTTTTGCTATTGAACTTGGATAGAAAACTGCCAATTTTCAAACGTAACAAGTCTCAATAGGCACGAAACGCCCGCGCATAGCGTGGGTTGTGCTTATATGTTGCGTGGGTATGGCAGTACCTCTATCCGTATACAGCCAACTCATGCTTTTTTTATGATGTTGGCTTGATAAGACAATATGGTACAACTTAAAAAGCAACATTATGAAAACCCGACACCGCAACTTTAACGGCCTGTATCCATCCTTTTATACCGGCAACAGGGCATCATTTCTATTTCTTACACAGCCCCCTGTCTATCATCTAATTATCAAATCATGTATTGTTATCTCTCGGTGAGAGGTACCATACTCTCTTGATTTCTACAATAAAAACATATAAACATTATGCTTATGGTTATCTACATTCGAGACTCTTAAATATTTCTATTTCATTACATTATCAAATAGAGAATACAATTTGTAAATAAAAACAAGTAAAATAAAACAATAATGAAAAATATAATTATAGCAACAGCCTGTGTCTTTTTATTTTCATCATGTGCATCTATTTTTTGTGGAACAAAAGCAAAAATAACATTACGTAATGATGAAATGTATACCCCTGTAACCATATCTTACGACAATAAAAAACAAAATGTAAATCTGCCGGCAAAAATCAAAGTAAAACGCGGATACCACCCCACCGATATTTATGTCGAATCGAAAGGATATGAACCCACACATATCACGGTAAACAAAAAATTCAATCCGGTTTCTGTCATTAATTTAACAAACTTGCTCGGTTGGGGTATAGACGCAGCAAGCGGAGCGATTACAAAACCCGAAGACAAAATATATTATTTCTCCATGCAGCCCACCTTAAACCTGCAGCCTCAAACTAAAAATGTATATACAGAAGACCCGACTATTCCGGCCGGAGAGGCTACCAACCGGGTAAGCCGCGACAGAGCCGGACAGACCGACCTGGAGCGCACCATTATCCGCTGGTTCTTCGACTCCGACCCGCAGGGTGCCCGTATCTTCTACCGGG
>JAFLRV010000003.1:0-7458 GCA_022511245.1 Coprobacter sp. | reverse complement strand
CAACATTCAGGGTCTGACCTACGAAAACTCCCGCGATGTACAAATCGAGATAAAAATTGTGAAAAACGGCTACGAACCTCAAGTGAAACGGTTCAATGTGCGGCAGGCCATCGACCAGCAGGAAATCAGCAGTTTCTTCATGCTGGTCAAAAAAGAAGAATGATTCAAATGTGTTTTAGCTAAAAAAAGACCGGTTCACAAAATGAACCGGTCTTTTTTTAACGGTATTATCTCAATTATTTCAGCAAGGTATTCGGGTCGATATTATCCTTTTCGATATCCTTGAAATATTTGTATGTCTGTACTTTCAATTCGGCTGTAGCGGCCTCATCGCAAACGATGATACTCTTCTGGTGCATCTGTAAAGCGCTTATCGTCCACATTTGGGAGATACCCCCCTCTACTCCATGCTGCAAAGCACGGGCCTTGTTATGACCGTTTACGATAATCAGCACGCTTCTGGCGGCCATCACCGTACCTACGCCCACCGTCAACGCCGTCTTGGGCACCAGATTCACATCATTGTTAAAGAAACGGGAGTTGGCGATAATCGTGTCCTGTGTCAGTGTTTTCATCCGGGTGCGGGAGGTCAGCGACGAACCCGGCTCATTGAACGCAATATGACCGTCGGGGCCTATACCGCCCAAAAACAAATCGATACCGCCGGCTGCTTTTATTTTTTCTTCGTAACGTTCACACTCTTTTTCGGGATCTTCCGCATTTCCGTTCAATATATTCACATTTTCCGGGTTGATATCGATATGGTTGAAGAAGTTGTTCCACATAAAGGAGTGATAGCTTTCGGGGTGGTTTTTGGGCAAACCTACATATTCGTCCATATTGAACGTTATTACGTGCTTGAACGATACGACCCCTTTTTTATTCAGTTCAATCAGGTTCTTATACATGCCCAGCGGAGAGGAACCGGTCGGAAGTCCCAGAACAAAAGGCTTGTCTGCCGAAGGATTGAATTCATTAATACGTGCTGCCACATAACAGGCGGCCCAGCGGGAGACATTCTCATAATCGGGTTGAATAATCAATCTCATAATGGTATAATTTTATAGTGTTTCATCCAATTCACAATGAATTTTCCTTTCAGAAAAAATCCTCCTCATCGTGTATGCCAAAAGTACACATTTTATACGAACCATACATCATTTTAACCTATAATTTACAAACAAAATTTGCATCGTCATTTTCCAATGAACAAATAAATCCTATTATTTCATTGAAAAAAATAAAAAAAATGTACCTTTGTTACTCATCTTAAAAATACACTTTATATGAAAGCTAATTTAAGTTCTCAAATTAAGCTTGACCGCACTCCAAAACAGTATTACCGTCCGGCCAATGCTTTTGAACGGACTGCACTTACCCGTTTTGAGAAAATTCAGACCGAAATTTACGAAGGAATAGAAGAGGGTTCGGTACAAATCGCTCAGGAGGTATCCGGATTGATACAAAGCAGCCAGAAAGAAGGCCGCCCTTTTGTGATGGCTTTGGGTTCAGGTCCCGGTACACATTCGGTATATAGTGAGCTGGTACGACTCCACCAAGAAAAAGGGTTGAGTTTTTCCAACGTTATCGTATTTAATATCAGCGAATTTTATCCTTTGGATGAAAAAGCTCCGGGTACTACCCGCATATTGCAGGAAACACTGCTCAATCAAGTAGACATAGACCCCCAAAATATCTTCACTCCGAGAAAAAACACACCCAATGAAGGGGTAACCGATTTGTGCAAACGATATGAAAAATATATAGAAGAAAAAGGCGGATTGGATCTGGCTCTCCTTGAAATAGGTCCGTTGGGCAATCTCGGATTCAACGAACCCGGCTCACAAGCCAACTCATTGACCCGGCTCATGCTTATCGGAAGTGAATCCCGCCACAATGCATCGGGCATGTTCACCTCGACCGAAAGTGTTCCGGGAAGCGCCATTACAATGGGTATTTCCACGATACTGGATGCCAAGAAACTCATTCTCATGGCGTGGGGAGAAAACAAGGCCACAATCGTAAAGGAAGCCATAGAGGGAAATATCACCGATACCCTGCCGGCCAGCTATCTCCAATACCACAAAGACACCAAAATCGTGCTGGACTTGTCGGCAGCCGAGAACCTGACCCGCATAAGCACACCCTGGCTGGTAACCTCCTGCGAATGGAACGACAAACTGATTCGCCGGGCTATCGTATGGTTATGCAAAATAACCGAAAAACCCATACTTAAACTGACCAATAAGGATTACAACGATAACGGATTGAGCGAACTGCTGGCACTTTTCGGTTCGGCTTACAACGTGAATATCAAAATCTTCAACGATTTACAACACACGATTACCGGATGGCCCGGCGGAAAGCCCAATGCCGACGACACGTTCCGTCCCGAAAGAGCCAAACCGTATCCCAAAAAAGTCATCGTATTCAGTCCGCATCCCGATGATGATGTCATCTCGATGGGAGGTACGCTCAAGCGCCTTGTAGACCAGCATCACGATGTTCATGTCGCTTACGAGACATCGGGTAACATCGCTGTCGGAGACGAAGACATGATGCGTTATGTAATGCTTATGCAGGGAATCGCCAAAGAGTTGCAGTTCGATACGCCCGAAGCCATGTCGAAACTGGCTGAAATCAGCGAATTCGTAAAACAGAAAAAAGACGGAGACATCGACCTGAAAGTAATTCGTTATCTGAAAGGCATGATTCGTCAGGGAGAAGCCCGCACGGCGTGCAACTACATCGGTGTGAAACCCGAGAACGTCCATTTCCTGCAGTTGCCGTTCTATGAAACAGGTACAATCAAGAAGGGTGATTTGTCTGAAGCAGACCGTGATATCGTGAAAAAACTGCTGCTGGATGTAAAACCCGATCAGATATTCGTGGCCGGTGACCTGGCCGACCCGCACGGAACGCACCGGGTATGTCTCGACGCCGTACTGGCTGCCATAGACGATGTAAAGAACGAGCAGTGGATGAAAGAGTGCCGGGTATGGATGTATCGCGGTGCTTGGGCCGAATGGGAAATCGACCATATCGAAATGGCTGTTCCTATCAGCCCCGAAGAACTGCGCCAGAAACGCAATTCTATCTTGAAACACCAGTCTCAAATGGAAAACGCTCCGTTTCTCGGCGACGATGAACGGCTGTTCTGGCAACGCTCCGAAGACCGCAACCGGGCCACAGCCAACCTGTACACCCAGTTAGGTCTGGCTTCTTATGAAGCTATCGAGGCTTTTGTCGAATATCATCCTCAATAAACCCATCCGATACAAATAAAAAAACGAGCCGGCAGGATATTTGCCGGCTCGTTTTCTTATACACAAATTTCGTTTTTCATTCTATCTCTACCCCTTTCAAAGAGAGTATTTTACCCGGCCCTACTATCTTTTTCGTTATCTGGGGTTCGCCTTTGTAATACACCCGGCCCCGACCGGTAATATACACATCCAGTTTGCTTTCGGCATAACAGCCGAGACTGGCATTTCCGGTCATCTGACACTTGACGTCACGGGCTTTCAGTTCATGGGCCTGAATCTCGCCCCGACCGGTTATCGACAATTCTGCAATCCGGCAACTTCCGCCCAAAAATATATCGCCGGAACCGGAGAGGATTTTAGCTTTCACAATACCGTAATCCAGATTATATGATTTTATCTGCCCGTTTCCCATCAGCAACAGAGAAAGTGTCGAACCCGATACCGGTCCGGTCGTTTCAAAAACAGCACCGGCATCACACTCCACCTCATCCAGCGCCGAAGAATATATGTGCAGAATCACGACTCCGAAATCTTTTTTCGAGGATGTTTGGAATTTGATATTCAATACACCTTCTTTCGACTCTATTTTCATGTCGTTCAATATATTGTCTTCACCATACATTTTTACCAACCCGGCCGAATCTTTGTCCTGATGATAAACGATATTAAAAGCGCCGTTGGTCTTTACCTTGTAAAAATCATCTGTCCGTACAGATGTGTTTACATAATTATTGCTTCCTTCCAGTTTCTTGGCCCAAATCGTAACGGCCGGCAACAGAAAACCACAAAATAAAATGATGAATTTTTTCATACACTTACACGTTTAAAATATTACATTCTATATGATCGAGAATCGCTGTCAATTCCTGAGCCGTTTCGGCCCTTAACATCGCTATACGTATCTCCCGAAAATTGGGAATACCTTTAAACAAAGGCGTAGCGGCCAAATGCCGACGTATATGCAGTATGCCCCTGCGCTCATCTATCCGTTGGATACTCTCCTCCAATTGACGCCGCAATATACGCATTTTGCAGCTTACAGAAACCGGCTGTACGGTTCCTGTCGTCAAAAAATCTTTTATCTCTTTAAAAATCCAGGGACAACCGATAGAGGCCCGGCCTACCATAATGGCATCCACACCGTATTTGTCGAACTTTTCCCAAGCTATACGGGGAGTGGTAACATCTCCATTCCCTATGACGGGAATATGCATGCGGCTATTCTCCTTTATCTTTCCTATCAACGTCCAGTCGGCCTCCCCCGTATACATCTGGCTCCGGGTGCGGCCATGAACGGTCAGCGCAGCAATACCGCAATCCTGTAACTGTTCCGCCAAATCTACAATAATTTTAGAATCATTGTCCCATCCCAGACGTGTTTTTACGGTTACCGGTATATCCACTGCCTGAACAACCGACCGGGTTATCTGCAACATACGGGGGATATCCCTCAGCATACCGGCGCCGGCGCCTTTTCCGGCCACTTTTTTAACCGGACAGCCAAAATTCAAGTCCAGAATATCGGGATGGGCATCGGCACAGATGCGGGCAGCTTCGACCATAGAATCCACCTCCCGACCATATATCTGTATAGCTACCGGACGCTCCTTGTCCGAAATGTTCAGTTTCTGCTGCGTCTTGTTTACACTCCGTATAAGAGCATCGCTCGAAACAAATTCGGTATACACCATATCGGCGCCGAACTCTTTGCACATCAAACGAAAAGATGAATCGGTAACATCTTCCATCGGGGCCAGCAATACAGGTTTTTCTCCTAAATCGATATTCCTTATTTTCATCTGCATGCGCTTTTTACAATACAAACGTACTTTATTTTTTACATATTGGCAAACTCCCGCCTACAATTCGGCGGCCATATATTATTTACAGTGAGATGTAAAAGAAAAAATAATCTTTTTTTATTACTTTTGCAACGGGAGAACAGTATTCCCGCAAAAACGCTTAAATTTTAATATACAGATGGATTACAATTTCAGAGAAATCGAAAAAAAGTGGCAAAAATACTGGATAGACCATAATACATACAAAGTATCCGAAGATAAAAGCAAACCCAAATATTATGTACTGGATATGTTCCCCTACCCGTCCGGTGCAGGCCTTCATGTAGGACACCCTCTCGGTTATATCGCTTCGGACATCTATTCCCGTTTTAAGCGTTTGAACGGGTTTAATGTGCTGCACCCGATGGGATATGATGCCTACGGTCTTCCGGCCGAACAATATGCCATACAAACCGGACAGCATCCGGCCATCACTACACAGAACAACATCAGCCGTTACCGGGAACAACTCAATAAAATAGGCTTCTGTTATGACTGGAGCCGGGAATTGCGCACTTGTGACCCTGAATTTTACAAATGGACCCAATGGGCATTCATCCAAATGTTCAACCACTATTATGACAATTCCCTGCAAAAAGCCGTCCCCGTCGACGCACTGATAAAAAATTTCGAAGAAAAAGGTACCGAAGGCATTTCGGCAGCCTGCAGCGAAGAACTGTCGTTCACAGCCGATGAATGGAAAGCTATGAACGACAAGGAAAAACAGAAAATCCTGCTGAATTACCGGATTGCTTATCTGGGCGATACGATGGTAAACTGGTGTCCGCAACTGGGTACCGTATTGGCCAACGATGAAGTAAGCGAAGGCGTGTCTATACGGGGCGGTTATCCGGTGGAACAGAAAGTGATGCGGCAATGGTGTCTGCGGGTGTCGGCCTATGCCCAACGGTTGCTGGACGGACTGAATACCATCGACTGGACCGACTCTCTGAAAGAGACTCAAAAAAACTGGATCGGCCGGTCTGAAGGTGCTGAAATGAAATTCAAAGTAGCCGATTCGGATATCGATTTCACCATATTCACAACCCGTGCCGATACGATATTCGGAGTTACCTTTATGGTACTGGCTCCTGAAAGCGAATATGTAAAACAGGTGACCACCCCCGAACAGCAACAGGCTGTCGACGCTTATCTGCAAAGCATAAAGCACCGTACCGAAAGAGAACGTATGATAGATAAAAGCGTAAGCGGTGTATTTTCCGGTGCTTATGCCATAAATCCGCTTACCAATGAAAAAATACCTATCTGGATAAGCGATTATGTTCTGGCCGGATACGGAACAGGCGCCATAATGGCGGTACCGGCACACGACAGCCGGGATTACGCTTTTGCCAAACACTTTAATCTGCCCATTATCCCGTTGATAGAAGGTTGCGATGTATCGAACGAAAGTTTCGACGCCAAAGAGGGAAAAATGATGAACTCCTGCGGAAACGGGCTCGACTTGAACGGATTGGAAATAAAAGAAGCCATCGCCAAAACCAAACGGTTCATCGAAGAGAAAAAAATAGGAAAAATAAAGGTAAACTATCGTTTGCGTGATGCCATTTTCAGCCGCCAGCGTTATTGGGGAGAACCTTTCCCTGTATATTACAAAGAGGACATGCCCTATATGCTTGACGAAAGCAAGCTGCCTTTGCTGCTGCCGGAAATAGACAAATTCCTCCCGACAGAAAAGGGAGAACCTCCTCTGGGACGGGCCAAAAACTGGGAAACCGAAGAACATTTCCCGCTGGAGCTGTGTACCATGCCGGGATTTGCCGGTTCATCGGCTTATTATATCCGTTACATGGATCCCCATAATGATACGGCTCTGGTGTCGAAAGACATCAACGAATACTGGAGAAACGTAGACCTGTATATAGGTGGTACCGAACATGCTACAGGTCATCTTATTTACAGCCGTTTCTGGAACAAATTTTTATTCGACATCGGTATCGTCTGCGAAGAGGAGCCTTTCAAAAAACTCATCAATCAAGGGATGATACAGGGTCGTTCCAATTTTGTATACCGCATAAAAGATACCAATACCTTTGTTTCTTTCAATCTGAAAGACAACTACGAAACAACTCCTATCCATGTAGATGTAAATATCGTAAGCAACGACGTACTGGATATAGAAGCCTTCAAAAAGTGGAGACCTGAATTCAACACGGCTGAATTTATCCTCGAAGACAATAAATATATCTGCGGATGGGCGGTGGAAAAAATGTCGAAATCGATGTTCAACGTGGTGAATCCCGACGATATCGTGGAACGTTACGGTGCCGATACGCTGAGATTGTATGAAATGTTTCTCGGACCGCTCGAACAAAGCAAACCTTGGGACA
>JAFLRV010000029.1 GCA_022511245.1 Coprobacter sp. | reverse complement strand
ATACACTGTACAGGTAGATTCCCCATATCAGCGGAACAATGAGCAAAAGATATAAATATTGTGGTTGTGCAAATCGAAACATAAGCAATCTTTTCTATGGAATATTCCGTAAAACCGTATTTCTTAAAACCATCTCCAGTCCCAGCAGCAGCAACGCCCACAACGCCCACGGCAGGTATCGCTCTTCCCGGCGGCTGAACTCTTTCACCGAAAGTTTCGTCTTTTCCAGCTGGTCAATCTCTTCAAATATATTTTCGAGGACGCCTTTGTTGGTTGCCCTGAAATATTTTCCTCCGGTTTCGGAGGCAATCGATTTCAATGTAACTTCATCTATCTCTACCGGCACATTCTGATACATCACGCCATAGGGGGTCTGTACCGGATAGGGGGCTTCGCCCTGCGTGCCCACTCCGATGGTGTAGACCCTTATTCCTAATGTGGCGGCAATCTGTGCTGCCGTCGAGGGCGATACATTTCCGGCGTTGTTGGTACCGTCGGTCAACAGAATAATGGTCTTTGACTTGGCCGGGCCGTCCTTAATGCGGTTAATGGCGGTTGCCAATCCGTCTCCGATGGCGGTCATGTCGGCAATCATGCCGCACTCCACCTCTTTCATCAGATTCAACAATACGGCATGGTCGGTCGTCATGGGACACATCGTAAAACTTTCTCCGGCAAAAATAACCAGCCCGATATTGTCATCTTCCCGGCCACTGATAAACTGAGCGGCCACATCTTTGGCGGCCTGAATGCGATCGGGCTTGAAATCTCGGGCGAGCATACTGCTGGAGATATCTAACGCCACAACGATATCGACTCCTTCTCTGGTCTGATTCTCCCATCGGTCGGTCGCCTGCGGCCGGGCCAGCATCACAATGACACAGGCTATGGCTGCCATTCTCAAGACAAACAGCAGGTGACGCAAATAATATTTATAGGTATCCGGCATCTTATCGAATGCCTGTGTCGAAGAGACCTGCAAGGCTGCCTGTGCTTTTTTCTGCTTGAAAATGTACCAGACGACAGCCGGTATCAGACAAAGCAACAACAACAAATATAAGGGATTAGCAAATACCATTTTTTCTCATCTTTAAATTGTCCACTATTCGGTCTCCGGTTCTCCGTCTGAAATCAAATCGGGTTCATTTTCAACCGTTTCGGCCGGTTTTGTCTCTTCAACAAAATATACGGCACTACGCATCACCGCTTCATTGTCTTCGGGCATCGGTCTCAATTTTGCAAATTTCACAAAATCGGCCATTTCCAGAATTTCTTTCAATTTATGATTAACGATTTTCGTTTCTTCATTTTTATGCAACACTTCCAGAATTTCAGAGGTGGTCATTTCCATAGCATTAACCGAGAAGCGATCGTCGAGATATTCCCGCAAAATCTCTGTAATCCGGGTATAATACTCTTTTTCCTGTCCGTTTTGCCACAATTTGCCTTCTTTTACCGCTTCCAAAGCATTCAGGGCCTTTATATGCGGCGGAAGCAGGTCTTCGGGCGACAATGGCTCGACGGACTGCCCCCGTTTACTCCACCAGAACCGATAGAGCAGGAACAAAATGATGGCCAGGCAGAGGAGAATCCCCACCGCAACCAGCAACCAGTCCGGGATGAAATCCCACAAAACGAACGGTGGAGCCTGCACTCCTTTGATGTCAAAGATGACTTGTGTCGTATCTACATCGATGGGAACCACTTTCAGGCTCAATGCTTCCGTTTCAAAGGTATCTTTATCCAGAATATACCGGAAAGGGGGTATATAATAAAAACCGGAATCGAACGAAGTTACCAAAACATCGCTTTTTATCTGGACCCGGTTGTTTTCAAGGTCTGCTGTGTCGGGGACGGAAAAATCCAATATTTCTACGCCGGATACCAGCGTATCGGTCAACAAGGGCATCTGAACAATACTGTTTTTATCCTGCACCATTTCCAGATGTATGGTTGTCTGTTCTCCCATCCATATCGCCGTAGAATCCATGCGGGCACTGACCACGACACGCTGCGCCGAAACAGTCAGTGAAACCAACATAGCCAATGCCAGACTCAACCCTTTTATCCAATTATTGTATTTCATTCTGCTCTATATAAATTTTTACCTGTGGCATCAATTTCTCCGCTGGAAAAGGGAGATTAACACTTTTACATAATCGTCATCCGTCGCTATCGAAGCCAAATCGGTGTTACTTTTCCGCATATAATCGAGCATCGTATTCTGCCGCTCGGTCCACCAACGGCCATAGCGGTCTCTCACCCGCCTGGATGAAGAATCGACCCAATTCTCCGTGCCCCGTTCGGCATCGAACATTTTTATCAATCCTACATCCGGGAGTTCGGTTTCCCGTCTGTCGTATATCTGAATGCCTACCACATCATGTTTTCGACTGGCAATGGAAAGGGTGTTTTTGTAATTTTCGGCAGTGATAAAATCGGAAATGAGAAATGCGGTACAGCGCTTCTTAATGGCATTGGTCATGTATTCCAATACGGTGTTCAGACTGGTTCCCGTGCTTTCGGGCCGGAAATCAATCAGTTCGCGAATGATATACAGGATGTGTTTCCGGCCTTTTTTGGGCGGAATAAATTTTTCTATTTTATCGGAAAAGAAGATGACGCCGATTTTGTCGTTATTCTGTATGGCTGAGAATGCCAGCGTAGCCGCCACTTCAATCATCACGGATTTCTTCATCTCCCCCACTGCTCCGAAATTGCGGCTGGCAGAGACATCGACCAACAGCATGACCGTCAGTTCCCGCTCTTCTTCAAAAACCTTGATGTAGGGTTTGTGGTGCCGGGCGGTCACATTCCAGTCGATATCACGCACGTCATCGCCATACTGATATTCCCGAACTTCGGAAAAAGCCATCCCCCGCCCTTTGAAAGCGGAATGGTACTGCCCGGCGAAAATATTGCGTGACAAGCCCCGTGTTTTTATCTCTATCTGCCGGACTTTTTTCAGTAATTCACTCGTTTCCATATGCAACCGTATTCGCTGCCCTGCTTATCTCCTGTCAAGGCACTTCAACCTTATTGAGAATTTCACTGATAATTTCCTCCGTCGTCATGTTGTTGGCTTCGGCTTCGTAGCTGAGACCGATACGGTGCCGCATCACATCGTAACATACGGCCCGCACATCTTCGGGAATTACATATCCCCGCTGCTTGAGGAACGCATAGGAACGGGCCGCCAATGCCAGATTAATGGAGGCACGGGGGGAAGCGCCAAAGGAAATCATGTCTTTCAAATCGCCCAATCCGTGATCTTCGGGATAGCGTGTGGCAAAAACAATATCGACAATGTATTTTTCAATCTTTTCATCGATATAGACTTTGCGTACAATATCCCGCGCCTCGATTATCTCCTGTGCGGTGAGTACGGGCTGTACGGCAGGCCGTTCGCCGGAAATATTCTGCCGGATAATCAGTTTCTCTTCTTCTTTTTTGGGATATCCGATGATTACTTTCAGCATAAAACGGTCGACCTGTGCTTCGGGCAACGGATAGGTTCCCTCCTGCTCTATCGGGTTTTGGGTGGCCATCACCAGGAAGGGATCGTCGAGTCGGAAGGTGGTTTCTCCAATCGTCACCTGACGCTCCTGCATCGCTTCAAGCAACGCACTCTGCACTTTGGCCGGAGCCCGGTTGATTTCATCGGCCAATACGAAATTGGCGAATACGGGGCCTTTTTTTACTTCGAACTGCTCTTTGGACTGACTGTAAACCATCGTTCCCACGACATCGGCCGGCAACAGGTCTGGGGTGAACTGAATACGGTTGTATTTGGCATCGACAAGGGAGGCAAGGGTTTTTATCGCCAACGTTTTTGCCAAACCCGGAACACCTTCGAGCAAAATATGTCCGTTCGAAAGGAGTCCTATCATCAGGGAATCTATCAAATGTTTCTGACCGACAATCACCCGATCCATCCCCATCGTTATCATATTCACAAACGAACTTTTGCTGGCAATAAGTTCGTTCAACTCACGAATGTCTACTGTTTGATTCATATCGTATATTTTTATTACAAATTTCCATTGGATGCAGACCCGTTCGGCCTGCATGCAAAAATAACCACGAAGCCGTTATTTTTTAACAATTCAGGTGTTAAAAAAGGCTAAGTCCGTAGTAAAAAAAACTAAGTCGCCAACGGGGATTCGTCAGCGACTTCGTTTCTTTATTTATTCGAATTCGGATAATATTTCTGCAGCCAAATCTTTTGCTTTCTGAATCGAGATTTCACTCTCCGCATCGATATCGTATTTCGATTTATCGGGAATCACGACTTTCATGCCTATCGGCACTCTGTTGGGATTGGCTATTTTCGACTGATTTTCCTGATAAATATAGACCCAAAAGGCTTTGTGTCCGTAATGTTTCAATGAAAGGGTCGTGAGATAGATGCCGTCTTTCACGGTTGCGGTAACGACCGGCTCCGGATTCAGCCGGACATCGGAAATTTCGGGCAGGGAAACGTCGGTGCGGGGTTCTACGGTATCCGTCTCATTTGCAACAGACATACGGGTCGAATCCTGCGTTAACGGGGGAACTGTCGCAAGGGAATCCTGCACAGGTTTTTCATCGGGACGGGGTTGTACGATGCCCGTAACCCATTGAACGAACCGGCTGTTTTCTCTCCGGAGGTAACCATGACAATACAACCAGACCAAATCGACAATCAGAAAGAGAATCAATGCCGTGAGAAAGCCATACCAGAAGCCCCGACAGGATGTTCTGGGTTCGGCAGGGGAAGGCTGAACTTCAACGGGGCATACATCATCCGTATCGGCCTCTTCTCCCTCTTCGTCAGGAGATTGTTCGCTTCCGGGTCCATCCGTATCCGGGACCACCTCTTCGGGTTCATAGCTATTTTCAGGCTCCGGCGTTTCTTCCGTGACGCTGGCGATTATAACGTCTTCAACGGGGTTATCCAGAGCGCATTGTTCCGGCTCCGGTTCAGAGAAAGTCTGTTCCGGTTCATCTCCGGGAACTTCTTCGGCTGCCTCTGTTGTTTCGGCGACCGGTTCCATATCTTTTATCTCCACACCGTCGGCCAGCTCCTCGACATCAAAACAGGAGAACGGTGCATTCACGGCATCTTTCATGTTTTTGTCGGGCACAAACGAAAGTTTATAATGACCGGGTATTTCACACGGCTGCCCTGTCTGGACATTTATGCTGCTGCGCTTTTCCACCCACACGGGTTTAAAGGTTCCCAATCCATTTATTTTGAGCGTCTCTCCGGAGGACAACACCTCTGTCGCCAATCCGAAAAACTCTTTCAGAAACGCTTCTGCCTCTTTCTTGGTGCATTCCGATTTCCGTGCCAGCAAATCGGCCATTTCGGGTAATGATATTTTACTGCTCATTATCGGATTTTTCTCTAAGTTTATTCTTAATAATGGTACCCGGCTTAAATGTAAGTACGATTTTCGGCGGAATCAACATCCGCTTGCCGGTCGAAGGATTTACCGATATGCGCTCCGCCTTTTTACGGGGTTCGAATGTTCCGAAGCCTTGTATCGAAAATGAATCCATCAATACACTCCGCTCTTTTACAATCTGCAACATATCGGAAACGGACGATTCGACTTCTTTCCTGTTTTTGCCCAGCCGGCGCTGTAACTCTTCTATGAATTTCTTGTATTCCACCCTGTTCTTTTTTATATCTTTTTCATTATAAGCGTCTAAAATTACAATTTTTCCCCGATTTAACCAAATCTAACTCTCCGGAATCTATAAAAACCATGAAAACGGGGATAAAACCAATGAAAACAGGAAAAGGCCGTTTCTGTCAGAAACAGCCTTTTTGCTTATATATCTCAATCTAAATCAAATATTTTCTTTCTCCTTAGCCGGATTCTTGAAATAGACTTTTCCTTCAAGATACTCCTGCGTGGCAATCAGCGTAGGTTTGGGAAGTTTCTCGTAATATTTGGAAATTTCTATCTGCTCCCGGTTTTCAAAAACTTCTTCCAGATTGTCATTGTAAGAGGCGAACTCCTGCAATTTCTTTTCCAAATCGGACTTCATCTCCACAGCAATCTGATTGGCTCTTTTCCCTATAATACAAACGGTTTCGTACACATTACCCGTGTCCTCCGACAATGCGATCATATCGCGGGTTACCGTATTTGTCGGCGCATTCGATTTCTTGTAATCCATATATCTTTTACTTAATTATTCTTTTACATATTTGTTGGCGATGTTGAACATGCGACGGGCCTCCTTTAAATTAGGGGATTCCGGATATTCATTTATATAGCTGTAATACTCGTCTATGACATCTCTGAACCGGTCGGCTTTTTTTTCCTCGACACTCTGCGAGGCCTCTTGAAATTTTGACCTCAAAATCAGGAACGACAAGGGTTCGCGGAATTTGGTGTAGGGATAATCTTTCAGCGCATTCTGGGCCGTAATCACCGCCGATTCGTAATTATTCCCCATGTAACTGCCCAGATTATAATACAGCTTGGCATTCAGATATTCCTTTTCCACCAGTTTCTCCTGCAGCGAAATCAGTATGTTCTGGGCTTCTTCGGCCCGTTCGCTGGTCGGATAATACTCCAAAAACAGCTGCAACTCTTCCAGCGCCTTGTATGTTCCGGACTGGTCCAGCGCCGGTTCGGGCGAATCCAGATAATAACCGTATCCGGCATAGAAACGGGCCAGTTCCGTATACTGCCCTTTCGGATAATTGGTATAATAGGTGGTGAAATATTGCCCTGAAGAGATATAATCTTTGGCTAAATAATAGCTCCGGGCCAACAAATACAAAACCTCTTCAGCCCGTTCGGTTCCTTTGTAGATAGTCGCCAACTCGCTGAACAAGGTGTATGCGCGGGAATATTTCTTCTGTTCAAAATATTTTTTGGCATATTCATATTTTAATTCATAATCCTGACTTTTCAGTATTTTATTATACTCGCCGCACGAGGAAAAAAGCAGGACAATGGCAATTAAATATAGAATTTGTCTTTTCATATGCTCAAATAATGTGCAAAGGTAGGAAATCGCATTGAATAACAAAAACAAAAAAAAGAATTTTAACGGATATAATCCCTTAAATAAATAAAACAAGCTCTCCGGCCGCCTCAATATTGCATCAAATTTATTATATTCGCATCGGGAAATAAAATGTACGATTATGTCAACTAAAAAATTACTTCGTTCGTCCAACAAGGTACTCGCCGGCGTATGCGGCGGCGTGGCCGAATATTTCGATGTAGACCCCACTCTTGTCAGAGCCATTACGGTCGTAGGGGCCATTTTTACCGCATGTCTGCCTTTTTTGATTGCCTATGTCGTATTGATATTCATAATTCCGCAGGCCTGACGGGTATCGGGAGACCATCATGGATTTCAAAATCGTTTCTCCATATCGGCCTACCGGAGACCAGCCGGAAGCTATCGAGGAACTGAGCCGGGGGGTTGCCGAAGGCATCCCTTATCAGACATTGCTGGGGGTAACCGGTTCGGGGAAAACGTTTACGATGGCCAATGTCATCGAAAAGGTTCAGAAACCGACACTGATTCTCAGCCACAACAAAACGCTGGCCGCTCAACTATACAATGAGTTCAAAAACTTTTTTCCGGACAATGCGGTCGAATATTTCGTCTCGTATTATGATTACTACCAGCCGGAAGCCTATATCCCGAGCACCGACACTTATATCGAAAAAGATCTGGCCATCAACGACGAGATAGAAAAGCTGCGGCTGTCGACAACCTCCTCGTTGCTGTCGGGACGCAAGGATGTCATCGTGGTCTCCTCCGTATCGTGCCTGTACGGTATCGGCAATCCGGAGGATTTCCACAGCAATGCCATCGAACTTCAGGTGGGGATGTCTCTGGAACGGAACAAATTCCTCCGCCATCTGGTCAACAGCCTCTATTCCCGGAACGAGGTGGTACTGGATCGGGGAAATTTCCGGGTGAAAGGTGATACGGTAGACATCTATCTCGCCTATTCCGACATCATATTGCGGGTTATTTTCTGGGGAGAGGAAATCGAAGCTATCGAGAGCGTAGACCCGGTAAGCGGTCACACCATCGCACTCTTTGACCGTTACATCATCTATCCGGCCAATATCTTCGTCACCACCAAAGAACGTATCGACCGGGCCATCGGGGAAATCGAGCTCGATTTGGGAAGGCAGGTGGAATTTTTTCATTCTGTCGGGAAAGAGCTGGAAGCGAAACGTATCCACGAAAGGGTGACATACGATTTGGAAATGATTCGGGAGATAGGTCATTGTTCGGGTGTGGAGAATTATTCCCGGTATTTCGACGGAAGAGCTCCCGGCACCCGTCCGTTCTGTCTGCTCGACTATTTTCCGAAAGACTTTTTAGTGATTATCGACGAAAGTCACGTCACCATTCCTCAGATAAGGGCGATGTACGGGGGCGACCACTCCCGCAAAGAGAATCTGGTCAATTACGGATTCCGGCTGCCGGCGGCCATTGACAACCGGCCGTTGAAATTCGAAGAGTTCGAGTCGCTGGCCAAACAGATACTGTTTGTCAGCGCCACGCCGGCCGATTACGAACTGGAAAAGAGCGAAGGAATTATCGTGGAACAGGTCATCCGGCCGACCGGACTGCTCGACCCGGTCATCGAGGTGCGCCCCAGTCTGAACCAGATTGACGATTTGCTGGAAGAGATACAGCTGCGCATCGAAAAAGACGAGCGCATACTGGTGACAACGCTTACCAAAAGAATGGCCGAAGAGCTGAACGCCTACCTGTTGCGGCTCGATATCCGGTGCAACTATATTCATTCCGATGTAGACACGCTGGAACGGATAAAAATCATCGACGACTTGCGCAACGGACTGTATGATGTGCTTATCGGCGTCAATCTGTTGCGTGAGGGGCTCGACCTGCCCGAAGTCTCGTTGGTGGCCATTCTCGATGCGGACAAAGAGGGTTTTCTGAGGTCTCACCGCTCCCTCACCCAAACGGCCGGACGGGCGGCCCGCAACCTGAACGGCATGGTTATCATGTATGCCGACAAGATTACGGAAAGCATGCAGAAAACCATCGAGGAAACCAACCGGCGAAGGGAAAAACAGCTGGCCTACAACGAACAGCACCACATCACCCCGCAAGCGATACAAAAAGCCCGCGACTCGATACTGAACAGAGAATGCTCCGAGAAAACAGAACCGGTTATATACAGCGAAGAGTACAAGCCTCATGCCGATATCGCCGCCGACCCGGTGGTACAGTATATGAGCAAAGAGCAGCTGAAGAAAACCATCGAGAAAACCCGGAACGCTATGGTCGGGGCCGCCAAAAGAATGGAATTTATCGAAGCGGCTCAATTGCGGGATGAACTGATAAAACTGGAAGAGAAATACGCAACGTATGCATAACCAAAAGGAATACAGATTACAGGATTGGCTGCCTACCACCAAAAAGGAGGTGGAACTGAGGGGGTGGGATTATGTGGATGTAATTTTATTCTCCGGCGATGCGTATGTAGATCATCCGTCATTCGGCGCCGCAGTCATCGGCCGCACGTTGGAGGCGATGGGGCTGCGGGTCGCCCTTGTTCCGCAACCGAACTGGCGGGACGATTTGCGGGATTTCCGCAAACTGGGAAAACCCCGTCTTTTTTTCGGTATTTCTCCCGGTGCTATGGATTCGATGGTAAACCACTATACCGCCAACAAAAGACTCCGCTCCGACGACGCTTACACGCCCGACGGACGGGCCGGAATGCGGCCCGATTATCCGACCATTGTCTACTCCCGCATCTTAAAGGAATTATATCCCGATACGCCGGTGGTCATCGGAGGCATCGAGGCCTCCCTGCGGCGACTGACCCATTACGACTACTGGGAAGACCGTCTTCGCCCCAGCATATTGATTGATTCGCAAGCCGACCTGTTAATATACGGCATGGGGGAATTGCCGATAAAAGAGCTGGCCTCCCGGTTGCTGCAAGGAGAAAACATCGGGACATTGAAGGATATCCGGCAGACGGCCGTAATCGTTCCGGCCCACGAAGTTCCCCGAATGGCGGAGAGCGATACGGATGTCGTTCTGGCATCGCACGAACAATGTCTGGCAGACCGCAAGATGCAATCGGCCAACTTCAAGCATATCGAAACGGAATCGAACAAATACGAGGCCCGAAGAGTATGGCAGCCGTGCGGAAAGGTGGCTGTAAAGGTAAACGCTCCGTTCCCGCCCATGAGCGAGGCCGAGATAGATGCATCGTTCGACCTGCCCTATACCCGGCTGCCCCACCCCAAATACAAGGGGAAAACGATTCCGGCTTACGAAATGATAAAATTCTCGGTCAACCTGCATCGGGGCTGTTTCGGCGGATGCGCTTTCTGCACCATATCGGCACATCAGGGGAAATTCATTGCCTCCCGCTCCCAACAATCGATATTGAAAGAGGTGAAAAACATCATAGAAATGCCGGGATTCAAAGGGTATCTGAGCGATTTGGGCGGCCCTTCGGCCAACATGTACCGGATGCGGGGGGCCAACGAAGAGCTTTGCCGCAAATGCCGGCGGCCCTCCTGCATACATCCGGAAGTATGCCCCAATCTGAATACCGACCATTCGCCTCTGCTGGAGATATACCGCAGCGTGGATGCGTTGGAGGGCATCAAAAAATCATGTATCGGCAGCGGGGTGCGCTATGACCTGCTGCAACACCGGCACGACGATGAACGCATCAATGAGGCCAACCGCCGCTATACCCGGGAGTTGTTGTGCAACCATGTATCGGGCCGGTTGAAAGTCGCTCCCGAACATACGTCGGACCGGGTGCTGAAAATAATGAGAAAACCGACGTTCCGGCAGTTCGAGGCGTTCAAAAAAACATTCGACACGATTAATCGGGATGCCGGACTGAACCAACAGCTCATCCCCTATTTCATATCGAGCCATCCCGGTTGTCACGAGGAAGATATGGCCGAACTGGCCGTCATCACCAAACGGCTGCATTTTCATCTGGAGCAGGTGCAGGATTTCACGCCGACCCCGATGACACTGGCCTCAGAGATTTACTATACCGGATTTCATCCCTATACGGGCGAAAAAATATTTACCGCCCGGCAAAAGGAGGAGAAACTGGCACAACGGCAGTTCTTTTTCTGGTACAAACCCGAAGAACGGAAAAAGATAGAGCGGAAACTGTCGCAAATGGGCCGGAAAGACTTGCTGCAAAAACTGTACGGACAACAGCTTCCGCACCGGAATTCCTCACCGAAACACCAAGACAAAAGAAAATAATACCCAATAACCGTTATATATGAAACAAACAATAAACAGATTAGTTATGGCCGGAACTATCGCATTAACAGCCTGTCAGTCAAACAATCCTGAAACAGACGGGATTATCGGCAAAACCCGTCCGAACATCGAAAACGGAGTGATGACCCCCGAAATCATGATGAGTTTCGGCCGGGTCAGCGGTGCAGAAGTATCACCGGACAAACAGCATGTCCTGTTCGGGGTTACCTATGTAAGTATCCCCGAAAACAAAAGCAACCGGGAGCTTTTCGTCATGAACCTTGACGGAAGCGACAAGAAACAGATTACCCATACGCCTCACTCGGAACAGAATGCCGTATGGATAGCGGGCGGCCAGCAAATCGCATTCCTGTCGGCCGAAAGCGGCAGTTCGCAACTGTGGGTGATGAATGCCGACGGCACGCAGCGCACCCGAATCAGCAACCATGAAAACGGAATAGACGGTTTTGTCATCTCTCCCGACGAGACCAAAATCGTATTTTTCTCCAACGTCAAATACGGACAGCGAGCCGCAGACATATATCCCGACCTGCCCAAAGCCAGCGGACGGGTCATCGACGACCTGATGTACAAGCACTGGGACGAGTGGGTAGAGAGCATCCCCCACCCCTTTGTCGCCGATTTCAACGGCAAAGAGGCGATAAAAAATATCTCCGACATCATGGAGGGGGAACCCTACGAAGCACCGATGAAACCGTTCGGCGGAACCGACGACTTTGCGTGGACGCCCGACAGCCAGAATATCATCTATACCTGCCGGAAAAAAGAGGGTAAGGAATATTCGCTCTCCACCAATTCGGACATATACATGTACAACTTAGCGTCTCAAGAGGTTAAAAACCTGACAGAGGGCATGATGGGATACGATACGAATCCCCGCATATCGCCCGACGGCGCCTATATGGCCTGGATGAGCATGGAAAGAGACGGCTACGAATCGGATAAGAACCGGCTGTTTATTCTCGACTTGCAGTCCGGAGAAAAAACGTATCTGACCGAAGCGTTCGATTACAGTCTCGACCAGCTGGCTTGGGCCGGCAACAGCCGGGATATCTATTTCCTGTGCGCCTATCAGGGAACGGAGCAAATATTTTCGGTCAACATCGAAACGAAAGAAATCAGACAGATTACCAGCGGCGATTTCGATTATGCGGCCGTCATTCCGGTCAACGAAAACAGACTGATTGCCCAGCGTCATTCGTTCTCGAAGCCGGATGAAATCTATTCCATCGATTTGGCAACCAACGAAACCACTGAAATTTCATTCGAAAACCAAGAGATTCTCGACCGGCTGACTATGGGAAATGTCGAAGCGCGATGGATTGAGACGACCGACCACCAAAAGATGCTGACCTGGATTGTCTATCCGCCTCATTTCGACCCGAACAAAAAATATCCGGCACTGCTCTACTGTCAGGGAGGGCCTCAAAGTCCGGTAACCCAGTTCTGGTCGTATCGCTGGAACCTGCAACTGATGGCGGCCAACGGATATATCGTAGTGGCTCCCAACCGGAGAGGACTGTACGGATTCGGTCAGGAATGGCTCGAACAGATTAGCGGCGACTATGGCGGACAGAACATGAAAGACTATTTCTCGGCCATAGATGCGATGAAAAAGGAGGAATATGTCGATGAAGACAGGCTGGGTGCGGTTGGTGCCAGCTACGGCGGTTTTTCGATATACTGGCTGGCCGGACACCACGAAAAGCGGTTCAAGGCGTTCATTGCCCACGCCGGAATCTTCAATCTGGAACAGCAATATGTCGAAACGGAAGAGATGTGGTTTGCCAACTGGGATTTGGGCGGCGCTTACTGGGAAAAAGACAACGTCGTTGCCCAGCGCAGTTACGCCAATTCGCCGCACAAGTTTATCGACCAATGGGACACGCCTATTTTGGTAACGCACGGGGAGCTCGACTACCGGATACTGGCCTCACAGGGCATGGCCGCCTTCAATGCTGCCGTATTGAGAGGGATTCCGGCCGAAATGGTCGTTTTCCCGGACGAGACGCACTGGATATCCCAACCGCAGAATGCCGTTCTGTGGCAACGGATTTTCTTCCGCTGGCTCGACCATTGGCTGAAACCGGAAGAGGCCCGATAGGCTCTGCATTCTTCTACCCAATAATCATGACACCCGACTCGGAACTCAATGCCGAATCGGGTGTCATGATTTTTTCATTTGAAATGCTCCGGGCCGTATATGCCAAAATCCGGGTCTTTTTCGGGTTGCCACGTTCTGACTTTAATGATTGGTTTATCAGGGTCATTGATATCCACCATTAAGAAAAGATACCCTTTATCTCCATAGTTTGAAGAATAGTATTCTTGAGAAATCTGAATCGCATATAACTCTCCGCCTTTGCCTAATTTGCGAACCTCATTATTCTCAAAACGCAAGTTAATATATTCCTTGCTTGCAAAACTATTTTTTAACTGGTGAAGATAGGAGTCTTTCGTGTGCCGGTTGTATTTAATTATATCATGTGCAAATTCTATTTTTTGCATATCACCGTCTGTTTTACGAGTCGGGACATGTGTAACTGTCCCGGTAATAATAACAGCATCATCGTCAAATATTGACGATATGTAATCTAATCTTTTCAGAGCATATGCGGTTTGATAATTTTCCAAAAAATTCATGATTGCAAATCTGGCATTTTCGCTCCATACTCCTTTTCCCAAAATATCGTCCTCTGCCGTTTTGCCTAAACCAAAAGTTATGTTATTGATTTTGCCATTATTATCAAAGGTAAATATCACCTCTTCAACAAAGGACTTTCGCATTCCGGATTTAAAAGAGAAAGACATCTGAAGTCCACGCGCAATTACATTGGCACCATACTGATAAAAGGTATAGCTGGGGGTGCCCACTATTTTGGCACTTCCATATTTTATCAGGTTATTATATATTTCTCTGGCTTCTGAAGTAAAATAATCAAGATATTCATCATATCTTTTATTGACAATGCCCGATGAAAGTTTATCTAATACTTGACGATATTTTGCATTGTCGGCTATCTGCGCCGGCATTTCATAAATTGCAGGAGAAACAGAGGCAAAAGAATTTACAGACCTATCAGAACTCTTGGTCGGTTTGGGTATATTAGCAGCTGTTACAACATCAGCCTTAATGGATTTATACGCATTTCGGATAGGAATGCCCCCTATTGCACTCAAAACAGATTCAATCTCCCTATCAATATGGGCTTCACCTCGATATTCATACTCAAATTTCAACTGATAATTCGAATTTTGACTTCCGGGAGCAAGTTCCAGGAGGCCCATACCGTCTTTTGCAGAATAGATATTGCTCCAGTCTCGCCCGTCAAAATAGGTATAATCAACTGAATTAACAGGCTTTCCCTTATACTTAATACTCAATTCCAAATCATCTCCGTTCCGCTTGACAATATTTATTGAGATATTATCCAGAATCTCGTTTATATAATGAGGAATCCAGGTAATCGCTACCACAAGTCCTTCATTTTCTGTCGCATATCTATATTCATTCGGGTCTTGCAGTGTTTTCGTCAAAGACAGCGCCCAATACAAATCCTTCAACGCCACATCAATTTTGCCCTGTGATTCAGCTTTAATTGCGGCAGAAATATAATCAGAAATTTTGTTTTTGCGACTCTCAAAAATTTTAGCTACCTCTGTTTTTCTTATGTATCTGCCCACATGGGCATCGGGCTCATTTTCAAGAATGAGTTTTTCCGTATTGGTCAGGGTGGCCGATGAATAGGTATTGACAACAGAACTAAACGAACTATTCGCCTCAACACCGGCATGGGTTACCGTTTCGGATTCGTTATGAGACACGCTTCCGGACACTTGCAGTGATATTTTACCTATCAGGTCATTCAGCGCATTTTTGTCAGCTTCCGCCACCGTTGTGCCCCATCCCTCTCCATACAGATAGGCACCCGAACTCTTTATCGTTTCCCAACTTTGGGCATAAGCCGGAAATATAATCATCGACCCGATAAAGAGGAGTAAAATCCTCTTTATCAAGCCGGCATAAAAAAACAATCTATTATTTCTCATGGATTAATACCTAAGACTCATGCAGAATAGCAGAATCGTTGTTATGGGACTGATTTATTTATTCATTCTCAAATCCTTCTCTTACGAAATCGCTAACCTTTTGAGCATATTTCTGGGCCGCTTCAGACTCTTTGAGCGCATTTTCCATAGCTCGGATACGGGCTCGTGTAGCAGCACTTTCATTAACAACGAAAAATATCTGCATCTCATATTCCCGGTCTTTGTCATTAGCTTTGGGATTAAGACAACGAATGACACTGTACGACTCCATCATTTCGCCCTTGATTTCCATTCCGACCAAACGTTCGTATGCTGCGTAAAAATGGTCGAATTCGGCGGAAGTATCATCAGCATTTGCAGCCATATCGCTCACAATACGACCTTTCAAATAGCTGCCAGCTTGTTGAGCGTATGTGAGGCAAGCATTATTAATCGCTTGTTGGTGACCGATGTTTTTCGATTTGAAACGAGATGCGATACCTACTACCTCTCGTCCGTCTTCACCGAGATTGTTAAGCTGGTCGTAATGGTTTAAAAGTGCAACATCAAGTGTACGACTACTTCCAAAAAGTTCCCATTTAGACTTTTGATACTCTTTCATTTTAGCTTTGTACTCTTTTTTAAGCGCTTTCTGAAGCTGTTTGTTATCAGCTTCTACTGCCGGTATCGTCAGGATAGCGGCAAGGATTAACATGATAGCTTTTTTCATAATATAGTTTTTATTAGTTATTGGATATAAGTTATAATTTCGTTTCATTAAAGGTATTATCGTGTCTGAGTAATTGTTATATCTATAGGGCTACCGTTAGCAGACGAATGAATAAAAACATGAGATATACGTATATCATTATCCCTATTGGCATCAACTGAAATAGTAACGGTTCCCGCTTGGGTATCATAGGAGGATTTCATCCAACCATTAACTCCAACAGCCGTCCAACTGCAATTGGCCGTAACTCCCACTGCCTGTTTTCCTCCCGTCGGACCAAAGGTAAGTGAAGTGGTACTGAC
>JAFLRV010000028.1 GCA_022511245.1 Coprobacter sp. | reverse complement strand
ACCTCCTTTAATCCGGGCTCCGGCAAGACGTTCATCACGGCCAATCTGGGAGCATCGTTCGCCATTCGTGGCAGCCGGGTCATTTGCATCGATATAGATTTGCGTCGGGCTTCCTTGTCCGAGTTTGCCGGCAGTCCCCAGACCGGACTCTCCAACTATCTCAGCGGTTACTCCGAAGACTATCGGAATCTGATTGTCAATCAACCTGTCGGGCAACAAGACGATGACGGCGAAACAGACGCTGTGCATACACTCGACATTCTGCCTGTGGGCAAGATTCCCCCCAATCCCACCGAGCTGCTTTATTCTCCCAAGTTCAAACTTATGCTGGACGAATTGCGACAACAATACGATTACATCTTTGTTGACTGTCCGCCTATTGAGATTGTGGCAGACGCTACCATTATCAGCCGCGAGGCCGACTTTACCCTCTTTGTCGTGCGGGCTGGTCTACTGGAACGCAGTATGCTGCCTGAGTTGCAGAAGAACTATGACGAGAAAAAATACAACAATATGGCCATGTTGCTTAACGGTACCGATACCGAATACCACTACGGTTACCACCGGTACGGATACGGTTACGGACATTACGGTTATGGACACTATGGTTACGGATATGGCTCCTCCGGAGTGAAACGGAGAAAGAAAAAAGTGTAATATGGAATTTACTTGGGATTATTTTTATTTGGCCACCTTTTTTGTGGTGGCGATGATTACGGGTCTGCTCATCCCCAAGATTCTGCTGATTGCATTTCGCCGGAAACTGTTTGATGAGACCAATCCCCGTAAGATACACAAAGGTGCAGTTCCCCGTCTGGGCGGGATTGCGTTCTTTCCGGCCATACAGTTCTCGATACTTTTGCTGTTTGGAGTCAGTCAGCGATTCATGCCCGGCTTTTTGCAGCAGTTGATGTCCAGCAGTTTTACGCAGTTGTGCTTTGTCACGACAGCCGCCATTGTCCTCTATCTCGTCGGGATAGCCGATGACCTTATCGGGGTGAAATATCAGGCAAAGTTTGCCGCACAGCTGCTGGCCGCCCTTTTTGTTATCACAGGAGGTATTCGTATCGATAACCTTTACGGCCTGCTTGGAATATATCAGCTCCCGTTCTCCGCTTCCATATTGCTTACCATATTGTTGATAATGTTTATTACGAATGCTGTCAACCTCATCGACGGTATCGACGGGCTGGCTTCCGGACTGAGCGCTATCGCCTGTGCGGTCTATGGCTGCATATTCTACAATGCCGGCCTGCATGTCTACGGTCTGCTGTCATTCTCCACACTCGGTGCGCTGTTGCCCTTTTTCTACTACAACGTATTCGGAAACCCCAGCCATTACAGTAAGATTTTTATGGGCGATACGGGAGCACTTTTTATCGGACTTATCCTGAGTGTACTTAGTCTTCGCATCTGCCAGATTGGCGATACGGGAGAGGCAATGAGTATGGCGGTAGCCGCATACGCACCCTTGCTCATCCCCTGTTTTGATGTGGTGCGCATTTGCCTGCGCCGCATGAGAGCCCATCGCAATCCCTTCTTGCCCGATAAAGATCATATTCATCACAAACTGCTGGCACTCGGTATGGGACAGCGCACCGTTATGGTCGCTATCGTTATGGCCAGCTTGGTGTTTATATTGATTAACTGCTGGCTCAGTACCGTTATTAACATCAACCTGTTGCTCGCTGTCGACATCTCCGTTTGGATTGGGGTGAATGTAATATTGTCACGCTATTTTCGGAAGAGAGCCCGACAATAAAAAGACAGGCTTTGTCATATAGATAGTTGCATTAATTGGATATTTTTATTTACAAAGAATATTAAACTACCTTTATGGATAGATAGTTCTTTGATAGCCCTTCCCTTTTTCTTTTTTGGATACATATGTAGGGATATTTCTTGTTTGCAGTCGAGGTATTCAATCACGAAAAGTTTGCTGTTGGGAATAGGATGCATCCTGATTTCATATGGTATATATTATATTTTTGATTATACTCGTGTAGATATAGGTGGAAATTTTTTTTATGGTTTTCCCGTGATGGGTTATTTGAATAGTGTTACATATGTGATAGGTGTTTTACTATTATGTAAAGTGATAAGATGGATGCCTATTGTGTCATATTTTGGTCGTTACTCTATTATTGTATTATGTATTCATATACCGCTTATGTTTTATTTGCCCAAATTTTTGAAACAATGGTTAGGATATGAAATACCTGTATGGGGATTTACGGCTATTATATTGTTGTTTTGCTGGATTGCTATTCCGATATGTAAAAGATTTTTACCCTATTTTGTCGTTCAGAAGCCTTTGTTTAAGTTAACGCCCAAATTGGTTCGAGATAGTGTTTTAACTGCTAAATAACAAATGACGGAACTGACAAAGAAAAAAATAGTAGGAAGCGTGATTTGGAATGCTTTGGAGAAGTATTCTTCTCAAGGTATAGCATTTCTTGTAAGCATTGTCATGGCGAGACTTCTTACGCCGTCAGAATATGGCATATTGGGGATAGCAAGCGTGTTTATTTCATTTTCCAATATATTTATTAACTCCGGGTTAAGCCGGGCTTTGATTTGCAAAAAAGAATGTTCCATTGATGACTATTGTACTGTCAACTGGATTAATATCGGTGTAAGTTTGTTGTGCTATGGAATTCTCTATGTTTCTGCTCCTTTAATCAGTAGTTTCTATCAGATACCGATATTAAAATCTGCTCTTCGGGTATTAACTTTATCACTCATCATTGGAGCTGTTTCTGGAGTCAGCCGCACAATTTTATCAAAGGAAATGAAATTTAAGCAAATGTCATTTATAACTCTGGCAACGAGTCTTTTTTCGGGTATAATTGGCATAGCGATGGCTTATTACGGAATGGGCGTGTGGGCTTTGATTTATCAATCTGTATTGTCCGGATTATTTTCGTCTATATGGATTATGTGGGTTTCAAAATTTATCCCTCAATTAAAGTTTTCTGTCAAATCTTTCAAGGAACTTTTTTCATTTGGTGCAAAAATTTTGGGAAGTGATATAATTTGGGTGATATTCAACAATATATATCCGCTTATAATCGGTAAAAAATTCAATTCACAAAGTGTTGGTTATTTTACAAGAGCCTCCTCATATTCAACTTTGGTGCCATCAAATTTCAGCGGTGTGTTGGAAAATGTTCTTTTTTCTGCATTCTCAAAACTTCAAAAAGACAAAGAAAGCTTGATTCGTTTATATCAGAAATCTATTACAATATCGTCATTCTTTGTTTTTACAGGTAATTTTTTTTTATTAGGGCTTGCATATCCATTAATTCTTAATGTTATTTCTGCTAAATGGCTCCCATGTGTACCATTGTTGCAGATATTATGTCTTAGTACTCTATTGGAGCATATCAATTCAATAAATGGCCGGTTGTTGATGGTTTTAGGATATCCTGGAATTTTTCTTAAAATGGCCGCAGTGACACAGCCAATAAATTTGATGATTATATGTATTTCAACTTTTGGTGGTCTCATTGGATTAGCATGGGGATCAGTCGTTTCTTCAATAATAGGAGTAATATACAATTGCCATCTATTTAAGAAAGTAACCCAAATTAATCCGTTCAACTACCTCAAAGAATCATTAAAAATTCTTATTATATCGGGGGGGATTGGTGTTGGTGCAATGTTATCTTTTGATTATTGGCTTTCTCCTTCAATTGTCAATCTATTGGTAATGGCTACAGTTATGTTTTTGTTATACATTGGTTGTATAAAATTGATGATGCCTCAATTTTTGATAGAGATAAAGAATTTGAAATAATAGACAGACACTCATATATGTTTTATGAATCCTGCAATTAGTATTATAGTTCCCATTTATAATATGGAGAAATATTTGGGCCGCTGTATTGACAGTATTCTAAATCAAACTTTTACTGATTTTGAATTATTACTTATAAATGATGGTTCAAATGATAGCAGTAGTGTTATTTGTGACAAATATGCTTCTGTAGATAAACGCATAAAGGTCATAAACAAACAAAATGAAGGTATTTCTCGCACAAGGCAATTAGGATTGGATTTATCAAAAGGAGACTATATAATTTATTGTGATTCTGATGATTATGTAGAGAGTGATATGCTTATGAATCTATTTCATAAAGCAAAAGAAACGGATGCTGATTTAGTTTGGTGCGATTATAAAGAAGATAAAAATGAGGTTTGTAAATACATAAGGCAATCTGGATGTTATCTAAATAGTGGTGATTTGATACGAGGACTGCTTTCTCAGAAGTTGCATGGAAGTACATGGAACAAGTTGATAAAGCGTAATCTTGTACAAAGTAAGATATATTTTGATTTTGATTTGGCTTATTGTGAAGATTTATTTTTTAATATTCAATTATTAAATAAATTTCCCAATATAAAAATTTCATATGTACCTCAAGCATTTTATCATTATTACCAAAGAGAATCATCCATAACACATAAAAAAAATGCAATGTTCTTTTTTCTGAATGTTTCATTATTGATAGAGAAAATATCAGTAGAGTTGCAAATCAAGGAAGAAGATACAATTTTATATAACTTTAAAAAGTTTGCACTACAATGTCTATTTGGAGCGAAAAAATATAAACTCTTATTAAATACCTATCCGGAAATCCACACTCAATTATTGCATGAGTTGCCTTTTTGGTCTGCCTTCTCATTTGCATTGAGAGGATATCCTAATTTGGGCCGATATGTTGGAGGGATAATATGGAGAATAGAAAAATACTTATGTCATTTTACCGGTAACAAAAAAATAATAACATTCTTATTGCCGTGTGAAGGAAGTATACCTTCTGGAGGTTTTAAAGTTGTATACGAATATGCAAACCGGTTGGTATCTGATGGGTATAAGGTTAATATTATGTACCCGGTTCGATCAAAAATTAAAGATATTTCGTTTCTGAACAGGCTGAGAATCTGCAAATTGTATTTTCATTATCTTATAAATGGATATTCAGGCAAGGCATGGTTTTCGTTGAATGCAAAAGTAAAAGAAAGGCTTGTTTTGAATTTAAATCAACGTAGAGTTCCTGTATCTGATTATTATGTAGCAACGGCAATATCAACGGCATATTGTTTAAATGAATATAATGTTGATATACGGAAAAAACTGTATTTGATTCAAGGTTTTGAAAATTGGGAGGATTATAAAGATGAAGATGTATATGATTCCTATCGATTCGGTTTTGAAAATATTGTGATTTCCAGTTGGTTGGCTGAACGAGTGAAAGAATCAGGAGCAAATTATACCCTCATAAAAAATGGGTTCGACTTCGAATACTTCAAATTTACAAATCCCATTGAAAAACGAAATCCATTTCATGTTTCGATGATGTATCATTGGTCTGCAAGAAAAGGTTGTGATATCGGACTTGAAGCATTGAGAATTTTAAAATTGAAATATCCCCAACTTTCGGTTACTTTTTTCGGCACCCCCTCCCCTCCAGAAGGTATCCCGAGATGGATAACATATTATCAATCTCCGGATAAAATTACGCATAATAGAATATATAATGAATCTGCTATATATTTGGCTCCCAGCCTACAGGAAGGATGGGGTCTGACCATAGGAGAGGCAATGATATGTGGATGTGCAATAGTTTGTACTGATACGTTAGGATTCAAAGAGATGGTTGTCGATGGAGAGACTGGATTAATAGCTCCTACCGGAAATGCAGAAGCGTTAGCAGATAAAATGGAAATGTTGTTTAAAGATGATTCTTTTCGTCAAAACATTGCCAAAAAAGGAAATATTTCAATTCAGCAATTTTCCTGGGAAAGTTCTTATAGAAAGTTTCTCGAATTAGTCCGATAGCATATTAATAGTTTTTATAACTAACTCATGCTTAAAATAATAAAATGATGCAGAGTTATAATCATTGTAACATATATGTTGTCGTTGTTACCTGGAACGGCATGCAATGGATTGACCGATGTCTGTCTGACTTGCGAGCATCAACAATAAGTGTGTCCACAATTGTCGTAGATAATGGTTCTTCTGACGGCACGGTGGAACATATCCAGGAAGCATTCCCAGAGGTCTCTGTCCACCAGATGGACAGGAATTTAGGCTTCGGACAAGCCAACAATTTCGGTATTAAAGAGGCATTGGAGCAGGGGGCTGATTTTGTGTATTTACTAAACCAAGATGCCTATGTTTATCCAGATATGTTTGAGCATTTGGTTGATACCTATTCGAATGTAAAGGATTCGAATATTGGGATTGTCAGTCCGTTGCATCTTTACAGAGATAACGTTCATTTTGATTACCAATTCAAAGGCTATTTGTCTGCTATTTCTGCCGATATGGCAGAGGATTTGATGCTGAGTTCTCCGAAACCATTTTACATTGTGGATATGGTTCCGGCAGCCGGTTGGTTGTTGCCCAAAAAAACAATTGAGATAATCGGCGGATTCGATCCCATATTTTTCCACTATGGAGAAGATGTCCAATATACACAACGGATAAAGTATCATGGATTATCGACTATAGTAGTACCTGATGCAAAAATGATTCATGACCGCAATGGATTTGGGAATGAAAAAATGGCTCGGAGAGATGAGTTTTTTTGTGGACTGAAAACATATTATTTTTTGAATATCAACTATAATAAGAAAACGTTGGTCAATAAACTAATGAGAGTTGCCATCTCTTATATGTTTGAATCCATACGATGTTTGTTTCGTGGTGAATTTAAGAATTTTGGACGATATTACTCCGCTTTCATACGAAATATTATCTATATCCCCCAATATCGCAAAAATAGGCAGATAAATCGTCAAAAGGGAGCAAATTGGATATAAAGCCTATGTTCAGTATCATTATTCCGGTCTATAATGTGGCGCCATATATCCGGAAGTGTCTGGATTCGGTATTGACACAGGATGTCAACGATTGGGAAGCCCTGCTGATAGATGACGGCAGCACCGACGGCAGCGGTTCTGTTTGCGATGAATATGCCGGTCGTGACAGTCGGTTCCGGGTTTTTCACAAGACCAATGGCGGCGTTAGTTCTGCCCGTAATATGGGGTTAGATAATGCTCGGGGCGAGTGGGTCTGGTATGTTGATCCGGATGACTGGCTTGCGGAAGATGCGCTCACATTCCTTGCCGATGCGGTTAATGGAAAAAACTGCGATACCGTATTTTTCGGTATTGAATACTATGATGAATCCACTGCGTTGATGGGCTGCGAAGACCGTGAGTCGATTGTTGATAGAGCGAAAGATGAAACGATTATATTAGGTGACTACCCCCCTCAAAATTATTTGCTTAAGCGTGAAATAATAGAAAAACATCATCTTAGATTCAGCGACGGTATTCCGGTGGGAGAAGATTTGGAATACCAGTATAAATACCTGATGGTTTGTCAAAATCCGATAAGTATCGACAAGCGGTTATATAAATGTTTGAGACGTAGCGGCTCGGCAATGCGAAATTCTGAAACGCTGGATTGTATGGCAAAGTATTCGCCGGTTATTTTGGAACATCTGGTATCTTTTATTTCCGAAAACGGTATTGCGGAGACTACGTGGCTGGCTGCACGGCTGACCCGGACATTTAAGGCGGTGATGAGTTCCAACTATGTAGTTGGCAAGTATCGCAACGGATTGCAGCATCGCTTGCGTGTGGCCGATAAATGCCTTAAAAGCATGGGATTTAGAACCTATGCCGACTGGGCTGTCAAGGTTGGTGTGACCGATTTGCGTTTATATTATGGCGTGCAGTATCTTAGAAAATGGATGAAACAATGAAAATTGTCAGGATTGACGGCGGACTGGGAAATCAGATGTTTTGCTATGCTTTTGCGCTTGCATTGGCCAAAGCATCGGGTGAAAACGTTCTTATTGACACCCATCGCTACAAGTTTTTTCCCAACCATTTTGGATATGAACTCGACCGGCTTTTCAAGGTGACATTAGGCGCGGCTACTATGCGGCAACTGTGGAAAGTGACTTATCCGGCAAACAGTGAGATTGTCAGTCGCATATTCCAGCGGTTTCCCCCTCGAAGAAGTGAAATAAGAGAGCGGTATGAACATTGTTATCCTCATATTATGGAGGCGCAAAAAGATGGTTATTACATTGGCAACTGGCAGTGGTATAAATATTTTGACCATATCCGGGAGGAGGTACTCCGGGATTTGTCATTTAAAGAGGTGTTGGATATGCGGAATCAGGATTTGTACAACCGGTTGCTCGACGAGAATCACTCCGTCAGTCTGCATATTCGCAGGGGCGACTACTTGAATTCTCCGCAGCATAGTGCGATATGTGACAAGGCATATTATGCCAAAGCTATCGGGTTGGCCGGCAAAGCGCTTGACCGAAAAGGACATTTCGTTATTTTCAGCAATGACACCACTTGGTGTATCGAAAATATTGTCCCGATGTTGGGCGATGCCGAAATAACGGTGGTAGACTGGAATACCGGTTATGACAGCCATAAAGATATGCGCCTGATGAGTGTCTGCCGGATAAACATTATTGCAAACAGCAGTTTTTCGTGGTGGGCGGCCTATATGAATTCCCGTAATGATAAGATGGTGATAGCACCGGACCGGTGGGTCAATCGTACGCTTGATTACCGTATCCAGTGCGACGAGTGGACTTGTATATGAAAAAGCTCTCTATAATTATACCGGTATATAATGTTGAGAAGTATGTCGGGCGATGTCTGGACTCTTGTTTGACGCAGGGGTTGTCATCCGATGATTATGAAATCATCGTGGTGAACGATGGCTCGCCAGACAATGCTGTTGCTGTGGTAGAGAAATACCGGAGGCATCATTCCCATATTCGTCTTGTCAACCGGGTCAACGGCGGTTTGTCTGCAGCTCGAAATACGGGATTGGATGAGGCAGAAGGAGAATATGTCTGGTTTGTAGACAGCGACGACCGCATAGAGGAACACTGCGCCGGGATGCTTGTGGAGCAGGCACGGAAAGACCGTCTTGATGTGTTGTGTTTCAATCTCAAAATCGAATATCCCGACGGGATGACGAAAGATTTTTATGTGCATTGTGATAGTAATAGGACGATTTACTCCGGACAGGATTTTATTTCTTCTGTCAGCATGCCTCCGGCGGCGTGGATCGCACTTTACAGACGCGATTTTCTCATAAGCAATAACTTGCGGTTTTATGAGGGAATTCTGCACGAAGATCAGGAGTTTACCCCGAGGACCTATTGTCTTGCCGAACGAATCGCATATGTCGACTGCCCGCTCTATTATTACTATCAGCGGGAGGGGGGTATTATGAAAAGCAACCGGAATACTCAACGTTGCCGGGATTTGCTGGCTGTGGCAGACTCTTTATATGCTTTTACGGTTGAACACCTTGAAAAATTGACTCCGGGATATATTTCCATGATGCAGCGGATTTATTTTTGCGTTACCCAGTCATTGGCTTATTACACGAAAGAAGCAATGCCTTTGTCTGAATATAGACGCAAACCATATTTCCCGATGAAGACAAGCATCCTGACCGGCACGATGAAACGAAAGGCAATGTTGGCGAATGTTTCGTTGCGTATCTATCGGTTGGTCTATAAAATTTTAAAATGAGGATGATAATGGAATCTCGACTCTCATATATCGATGTGGCCAAAGGCGTTGCCATGCTTTTGGTCGTGATGCATCATTGTGGAGGAAGTCTTGATCGGGGCATGGAGATATTGACGATGGTGGATGTCCCGCTATTTTTTTTGTGCAGTGGCTATTTGGCATACAAACAGACCATCGATTTCCCGAAAGAGATTATTAAAAAAACAAAAGGGATATTGATGCCTTTTGTCATAATCTTAATATTAATGTCTATTATCAGGAAAGTCAATGTAGTAGATATTTTTATTAAGGATATTACAAAATCGGGCTATTGGTTTTTGGAGGCATTGTATCTGATATTCCTGCTGTGGTGGGGAACGGTTGCCTTGTGTCGTCATCGTGCAATTAGGCTGGCAGCATGGGGGGGGGGTAGAAATGCTTCTTTTGGTGGCGGCGAAATGCTTGTCTCCAACGATTGACAATATATTTTGTTTCTCTTCATTGGCAAGGTATTTTCCTTGCTTTATAATTGGAATCATAGTGCGTGAATATAATCTTGAATCATTGAATCGGGTTGCAGGTTTAGCTCTTTGGGGTATTTCAACAATAGCTTTCTCCAATATGTTTGACTCAAAGAATTTAACCTTTTTGCTGTATGTCGGAGCTTATGCGTCATCGGCACTCCTTCTTTTTTATTTTGTCAAATATGTTGAGGTAAATATGCCTGTAACAATTCATAAAACGCTGGCATGTTTTGGAAAATATTCGTTGAGTATCTATATAATTCATTTCTTTTTTATACCGAAAATTCCTGCATTTTTGCCGAATTCATTTGTCTTCAATTTTATGTATTCGCTTATAGTGGCGGTTATTGTATCTTGCCTGTCATTGCTGACAGGGCGTATACTTAGTCTTACGACACCATTAAATAAAATATTGAGATGAACCCGACCGGACGTCATGTGTATTGTATCATTGCCCATACCGATTCTTATTGTTTGGACCGGTTGGTTGCGCTATGAACTGTTTGCCCGTAAGTTTAACTCTTTAATAGATAAAGAAATCATTGATATGATATATTCGATGCTTGTAAAACACTGATATGAAAAGGACGGTTAAAATTAAATTTGTGGATTATTGGGGCAGTTTCTATGAGAGTGAAATAGACGATTGTCTCATAATGAAGATACTTCGGAAACACTACGATGTCAAAGTGTGTGATGATGCCGACTATGTGTTTTTCTCGGCTATGGGCGAAAGCCATTGGAGTGTTCCCGACCGTTGCATTAAAATATATCAGACGGGAGAGAATCTTGTTCCCGATTTCAATGCCTGCGACTATGCTATCGGATTTGAATGGATGGAATATGAAGACCGGTATATCCGCTTTCCCAATTATATGTTTTACGGCTCGGATTTGCTGCATGCGATGGAGCACAAACATGAACTGCCCGATGACTGGGATTTGCACATGGAAAAGCCCGATTTTTGTAGCTTCGTGGTGAGCAATCCCCGGAATCCGAAGCGCAATGAGGCATTTGAGGCGCTGTGCAAGTATAAAAAGGTCGATTCCGGAGGGCATTATCTGAATAATGTCGGTGCTCCGGTTAAAGACAAGTTGGCATTTGACCGTACCCATCGCTTTTCGCTCTGTTTTGAAAACGGTGCACACAGCGGATATACCACAGAAAAGCTGGTTCAGGCATTTGCGGCAAGAACAGTCCCTATCTATTGGGGTGACCCGGCAGTGGGGAGAGTGTTCAATAAGAAAGCCCTTATCGATGCGTATGCTTTTGACAGTTTTGACAGCCTTGTGGCACGCATCCGGGAGTTGGAGAATGACGAGATACAGTATCTGCAGATGCTTTGCGAACCGGCCCTTCTCCCCCATATTGCCCAACCCCATGAAAGTTTCATTGATAGTGAATTGGAACGGTTCGAGGCGTGGTTGTTACGTATATTTGAGCAGCCTTTGGAACAGGCATATCGGCGTAACCGTGAAATGCATGGCCGGTGGTATATCGAGCGGCGCTTCAAAATAGATGCAAAAGTCAACAAATCGGCAATCCGGCAAATCCGTAAACAGCGAATCATAAAGGCATGGAATTATCTGAAACGCAAAATTGTACGCAGATAAGTAGCGGCCGATGTCGCAGCAGCGCTTATGACTCTTACTCCATATAGTTTTTGAAGGCCCTGTATATGTGCTATTTAATAGCCTTGTTTTAGATTGATAGAGAAAAACGGAATTGCGAAATTAATTTTTTAGGCGAATAAAATGAGAACAAGTATTAATTACCTTAACAACCTGATTTTTCCGCTCTTTCCGGAAGATAGATGTTTTGCATTTAAACGGTTTATGTGGCGTTTGGCCGGCATAAAAGTCGGAAAGAATGTAAAAATAAGGTCTTCTGTTAAAGTATTCGGTGCCGGAGAACTGGTAATTGGTGATAATTGCGGAATCAATTCTCAAGTCACGATTGTTTCTTCTTCAAAAGTAACGATAGGGACAAACGTCGAATTTGCCCCAAGAGTATATATTGGCACCGGTACACACCTTATTGACGGCAATGCACCCTGTATATCGTGCGGGGATATCAGCAAAGATGTAACGATTGGTTCCGGATGTTGGATTTGTGTCAATTCGACAATCTTGCCCGGTGTTAAGATTGGCAATAAATGTATTGTGGCGGCGGGAGCAGTGGTAACCGGTGTTTTCAATCAGGATAAAGTTTTAATTGGTGGTGTGCCTGCAAAAGTCATAAAGACTTATGATTAAGTCGTTTTTTGATTATTTGAAATATGATATCGGCTGGTTGCCGTTGCTGTTTGCTGCCATCGTGAGCTGCAAGACACTGGGATTCCATTTTTTTCCGGCAGATACGGCTTCATACGGCGTCTTTATCATCGTGACATGTATGGTATTGCGTCATAAAATGGAACTGAATCCACTCTGTGTCCTGTTTCTGTTCTATATTCCGGTAGCATTGTTTTTGGCCGACCCTGCCCCTGTCTTTAAATCGTGGCTGCGCTATGGGCTGTTTGCATTGGTCTATATCGCTGTTTCTCCGCTTGTTGTCAATGAATATGCCCAGGAACTCAGAATGAGGCTGTTCAAAGGTGTCTTGATTTGTTGTATAGCTATTTCGGCCATTTCGTTTATCTGCTATTTTTTAGGCATTAATATGATGAGGAATACCTATACCGGTGCAGTCATGCTGGACTATCAGACGAATACGGCCGGAACATTCGGTGGCATAACAAGCCAGTCGATGCTGTTGGGCCCCATAAGTGGTGTTGCGGCGATTGTCTGCACCTATTTGGCCATGAACCGGAATAAAATATTTTGGGTATTGGTTGTCATGTGCGGAGGGTCCGTATTGTTTGCAGCCTCCCGGTCGTCACTGATTGCCACTTTGATAGGAGAGATTGTTCTCTTTTATTTTTCAACCGAAAATATTGGCAGGAATATGAAAAGAATCATTCTGGCCATACTATTCTTATTGGTTTCCAATCCGCTGTGGAATGGTGCACTTGAGGGGATTATGGCAAAAAATAAAGGTTCTATTTATGAAGGCATCAATACCGATTCGAGAACGTCGAAATGGAACATGCGTATCGAGGAATGGAAAGATTCACCCCTGTATGGTATCGGATTCTGTACGGTGTCGGATAGAGATAATATAGGTCTCAATGGTATGATTGAACCGGGGTCGTCGTGGCTTGCCGTTCTGTCGATGACCGGGACGGTCGGATTTTTGCTGTTTGGATTTATTTTTTACAAAGCAGCCAGAAACGCTTTGGATTTTCGTACTCCGGAAGGAGCATTGAGTGGTGGGATATTGATGATGCTTGGCGCACATATGCTGGCTGAAGGCTATGTCTTTTCCGGTGGCAGTTTTCTTTGTTTTCTCGTGTGGCTGTCGATAGGCTGTGCCAGTGATTATACATGTATTTCGGACGATATTTCGGACGATGAGCCATGAACATTACATTTTTCATCAACTACCTGAATCATCATCAGCTGCCGGTAGCCGATGAGATGTATCGGCTGTTAGGCGACCGGTTTCGGTTTGTGGCAACCTGTTCCCGGAATCCCGCAGAATTGAAAGGCGGAGCCGATTATAGTTCCCGTCCTTATTGCTTGCTTGCCGCCGAAGATGAGGCCGCACGGGAAGAGGCGATAAGGCTCAACCGGGAGTCCGATGTCTGTGTCTATGGTGCCGGAAATTTGGCTTGGGAACGGGAACGAGCCCTCACCGGCAAGCTCTCTTTCGAAATCAGCGAGCGTTGGTTTAAGCGGGGACTGCTTAATCTTTTGTCGCCCCGGCTTATCCGATGGTGGTGGCTGTATCAGACAAAATTGCGGTTCAAACCGTTTTATAAACTTTGTGCAAGTGCCTTTACAGCCTCTGACTGCAACCGCCTTTTGGCATTTCGGGGGCGCTGTTTCAAGTGGGGCTACTTTACGGAGCCTGCTGCGGCTTTTCATCGACAGGAACAAGTAGGGCATACCGATGTTGTCCGTATTATGTGGTGTGCGAGACTGATTCCGTTGAAACACCCTGAAACGGCAGTCGAACTGGCTGACAGACTTAGGAAAAACGGATATGTGTTCAAGATGAGCCTATATGGCGGAGGGCCGCTTCGGGATAAAGTTCTCCAAATGATTTCAGGTAAGCAACTGGAGAACTTGGTGGAGCTGAAGGGGGATGTTTCCAATGCGGAAGTGCTGCATGCTATGGCTGACGCCGATATCTTCCTGTTTACCTCTGACCGCAACGAAGGGTGGGGGGCTGTCGTAAACGAAGCGATGGGCTGCGGTTGCTGTGTGGTTGGCAGCAATCAGATAGGCTCCATTCCGTTTCTGATTCAGAATGAAAACAACGGCCTCATCTATAAAGGAGGAGATATCGACTCGCTGTATCGAAAAGTAACGTTTCTTTTAGAGCATCCGGACAGATGCCGGGAAATGGGACGGCAGGCGGCGGCCGACCTTCGGGAAATCTGGAGCCCGAAAGTTGCAGCGGCAAATCTCTTGCAGCTTATCGGAGAGTTACAATCGGGATGTACTACCACTTCAATTACTTGCGGCCCATGCAGCAAAGCGTAACAGACATGACGAAACCGATTCTTGTTGATGCCTTGCACATCAATACGGGAGGGGCATTGATGATTCTGAATCATCTGGTTGACCGACTTGTCGCCCGCAATGTAAATTTTGTGCTGCTGAAAGATGAGCGGTGTCCCGGGTTGCGCTCGGAATGTGCCGTTCCGGAGGTCGTGGTGATGTCTTCCGGAGAACGTTCCCGCAAGCGGTATTATAAGTCTTGTTGCAACTCTTTTAGTGCTGTATTGTGTTTAGGCAATATTCCGCCGGCCATAAAAATGCCGGTACCGGTACATACCTATATTCATAATGTCAGTTTGCTGAAAATACAGCGGAGTACGCCTGTCAAGCTACAAATCAAGAATTATGTAAAACGCTCTTATATTCGTTATCGGGCGGCAAATACCGATACTTGGGTGGTACAGACCGAAAATACGGCTAATTTGGTCAATCGATATATCAATCGATTGAACCGGCCGGTACTGGTATTGCCTTTTTACCATATTCCGGCAGATATTTGCAAAACTCCGGTAGAAGAGCGTTACGACTATGTGTTTGTCGGTGAGAATACATGGGCCAAAGGGCATGAAGATTTGATAAAAGCGTGGGCGATATTGGCACAAAAAGGGGTGTATCCGACGCTTCATCTCACGACGAAATCCCTGCGTATGGTTGGTTTGATTGCCGAAGCAAGAGCATTGGGGGCACAAATAGACAATCATGGGTATGTCAGTTTTGAGGAAGTGATAGAGTTGTATAACAGGTCAAAAGCCACGGTTTATCCCTCATTGAATGAAAGTCTCGGACTGGGTATCATTGAGGCTGCTGAAGCGGGTTGTGATGTGATAGGGTGCGATTTGCCTTATCTGTATTCTGTCTGTGAACCGTCCGAAGTATTCCAGCCGCAAGCCCCACATGCTATTGCAGAGGCGGTTCTCAGATATGAGATGAGTCCCCGAAAAAAAACAGCGTTGCATGTCCGAGACAGGGTCGATGATTTGATTCGATTAATCAGTGAAAAAGTAGATAATCTGATGATTATAAAATGAATTTGTCTAATTGATAGCTAATTATAATGTATGTTAGAATATAAGTATAAGTTTGCAGAAATAGCATTGCTAAAAAAAGCCGCTTTAGACAATCTCAATACAATAAATCGCTCATTGCTTTCTGTAAATCAGGATTTTGTAAAATGGAAGGGGGGGGGTAGAATGGTTCGCCTCAAACAGTTACAATTAATTCAAAGCCTTTTTTTTTATTTTAGGTTTGATTATTTGCAGCATATATTGTCTCAGACCTACAAAGTTGAAATTGCACAAGCATTGGATAATTATTTGACAGAAAAAGAGCGTCAGGATAAGAGATTGTGTAGACGGATTATAAAAGATATTAGAATCTGTGATAGACTGATTATGGCAAAGCCTTACGAATATTTCTTTTTGGATTTGAGAAATAAATCAAAAGCGGAGCGCCGGAAGTTTATGACAGACAAATATATGCTACAGCGTATGTCAATGATTGACAACCGAAAACAACATGATATAGAATTGAATGATAAATATAATTTTTATCTGCTTGCCAAACCGTTTTTCAAGAGGGTGGTGCTTTGTTTGAATCAAAGGACATTATTTAAGGATTTTGAACCCATAGCCAATAGATTAGGCAAGATGATATTCAAACCATCTATATTAGGTTGTGGACAGGGAATCTTTGTTGCTGATGTTTCCACTTCAGATAAAGCAAAATCGGTATTCGATTGGATTATACAAACGAGGAATGAATGGGTTGCAGAAGAATTGATTGTCCAAGATGAGAGAATGGCTTTATGGAATCCGACAAGTGTCAATACGATAAGATTATTGTCGTTCAGCACACCCGAAGGTATTAAGTTTACCATTTCATGTATGCGCACTGGACGACTGGGT
>JAFLRV010000027.1 GCA_022511245.1 Coprobacter sp. | reverse complement strand
TTCATGGTTACACTTTTCGCTATCGGAATCGCCGCAGCCGAAACGGCTGTCGCCATAGCGATTATTATAAATATTTACCGGAATATACATAATATTCAGGCGAGAAATCTTGATGAGATGAAGTATTGATTATTGCTTTAAACAGGACAAACTATGGAATATTCTTTGTTTATACTCTTGGTACCGATGGTCATGTTTCTGTTGCTTGGCCTGCTCGGTCATAAAATGTCGCATCGTACGGCCGGTCTGCTGGGGACACTCGGTTTGGCTGTGATTACGGTGTTGGCCTATACGGTGGCCGTACACTATTTTTCGGCTCCCCGTGTCGACGGTAAATTCGAAACATTGACTCCGGTCTGCTTCGAATGGTTGCGGTTTACCGACAGCCTGCATATCGATTTCGGTATCCTGCTGGATCCCATTTCGGTCATGATGCTGGTCGTTATCACTACGGTGTCGCTCATGGTACATATTTACAGTATGGGCTACATGCACGGTGAAGTCGGTTTCCAGCGCTATTATGCCTTTCTGTCGCTTTTCACTTTCTCGATGCTGGGATTGGTCGTAGCGACCAACATTTTCCAGATGTATATTTTCTGGGAGCTGGTGGGAGCCTCTTCCTATCTGCTTATCGGGTTCTATTATACCAAACCGTCGGCCATATCGGCCTCCAAAAAGGCATTTATCGTTACCCGTTTTGCCGATTTGGGATTCTTGGTCGGTATCCTGCTGCTCTCTTTCTTCACCCAGACGTTCGATTTCGGAACGCTTACAGAAGGAAATGCACTGGCTTCGATGGCCGGTAAGACATTCATGGGTCTGTCGGCCGGAGTTTGGGCGATGTCGCTTATCTTCATGGGAGGTGCCGGAAAATCGGCCATGTTCCCCCTGCACATCTGGCTGCCCGATGCTATGGAAGGCCCGACACCCGTATCGGCCCTTATCCATGCGGCGACGATGGTGGTGGCCGGTGTATATTTGGTCGCCCGGTTGTTCCCGGTATATTGCCAGGTTCCCGAAGTTCTCGACCTGATTACCTGTGTAGGCGCATTTACAGCGCTGTATGCGGCTGTCGTAGCCTGTGTGCAGACCGATATCAAGCGAGTGCTTGCCTTCTCCACCATATCGCAGATAGCCTTTATGCTGGTGGCATTGGGTGTGTCCAGCGCCGATCACGGTCTGGGTTACATGGCCTCCATGTTCCACCTCTTTACGCACGCCATGTTCAAGGCGTTGCTTTTCCTTGGGGCCGGAGCCATTATCCATGCCGTACATTCCAATGAGATGTCCCATATGGGCGGTCTCCGCAAATATATGCCCGTGACCCATATTACCTTCCTGATTGCCTGTCTGGCGATTGCCGGTATTCCTCCGTTCTCCGGTTTCTTCAGTAAGGACGAGATTTTGGCGGCGGCATTCGACAAGAGCACTTTCTGGGGTGTCTGGATGACGGTGGTTGCCGGATTGACGGCATTCTATATGTTCCGCTTGTATTTCAATATCTTCTGGGGCAAAGAGGCCGAACACGACCACACCCCGCACGAAGCGCCGAAAACCATGTCTCTCCCGCTGATTTTTCTGGCCGTAGTGACCTGTGTAGCCGGATTCATTCCTTTCGGTGAATTTGTCACCAGCAACGGATTGGCTTATCATATCCATATCGAGATGTCTGTCGCCGTTACCAGTGTGATTGTCGCTCTTGCGGGAATCGCTTTGGCAACCTGGCTGTACAAGAACCCGAACGAAAAGCCCGACCGAATGGCTGCTTCGATGAGCGGTCTGTACAAATGGGCTTATCATCGTTTCTATATCGATGAAGTGTATATCTTCATTACCCATAAGATTATATTCAACTGCATTTCCACACCGATTGCCTGGTTCGACCGCCATGTAGTCGACGGCACGATGAATATGTTTGCCTGGTTGACCCAGACCGTTTCGTTCCGTATCCGCAAACTCCAGTCGGGCCAGTTGCAGTCTTACGCCTGGATATTCCTCATGGGAGCGTTGGTTATCGCATTGCTGGTAATTTGCTTATAATACATTGGTTGCAAAAGATATTAAAATAAAGTAATTATGAATTTTTTATCATTATTTGTGCTTATACCTTTGCTGATGATGCTGGGACTGGCATTGTCCAAAGGGATGAAACAGATACGCTGCGTAGCTGTGGTCGGTTCGTCGATACAGTTGCTGCTGGCCATCGGTTTGGTATTTCTTTATCTGCAGGAGCGGGCCGCAGGGAATACGGCAGAGATGCTGTTTACCGCCAGCTCGATGTGGTATGCTCCGCTTAATATTCATTATTCCGTAGGTGTCGACGGTGTTTCAGTCGCTATGTTGCTGTTGTCGGCCATTATCGTTTTTGCCGGCGTATTCGCATCGTGGAAGATTTCTCCGCTGCCGAAAGAATTTTTCCTTTGGCTTATCCTGTTGTCGATAGGGGTGTTCGGGTTCTTTATCTCGATAGACCTCTTTACGATGTTTATGTTTTATGAGGTGGCACTTATCCCGATGTATCTGCTGATTGGCGTATGGGGCAGCGGCAAAAAGGAATATTCGGCCATGAAGCTGACGTTGATGCTTATGGGCGGTTCGGCTTTCCTGCTGGTCGGTATTCTCGGTATCTATTACCACTCTGCCGCCGATGGGAATTTTACGATGAATATCGTACAAATCGCCGCTAACCATGCCATTCCGGTAAATGTGCAATATTACCTGTTCCCGCTTACCTTTGTCGGATTCGGTGTGCTGGGAGCTATGTTCCCGTTCCACACCTGGTCGCCCGACGGTCATGCTTCGGCACCGACGGCTGTCTCCATGCTGCATGCCGGTGTATTGATGAAACTGGGTGGTTACGGCTGTTTCCGGGTGGCTATCTATCTGATGCCGGAAGCGGCCAATGAACTGGCCTGGATATTCCTGATTCTGACCGGTATCAGTGTCGTGTACGGAGCTTTCAGCGCTTGTGTACAGAAAGACCTGAAATATATCAACGCCTACTCTTCGGTAAGCCACTGCGGTCTGGTGCTCTTTGCTATTCTGATGCTCAACACCACCGCCATGACCGGTGCCGTGCTCCAGATGTTGTCGCACGGTTTGATGACGGCGCTTTTCTTTGCCCTTATCGGTATGATATACGGTCGTACACATACCCGTGACATCCGGGAAATGGGCGGCTTGATGAAGGCCTGGCCTTTCTTGTCGGTATCTTATGTTATCGCCGGTTTCGCCTCGCTCGGTCTGCCGGGTTTGAGCGGCTTTATCGCTGAAATGACGGTGTTTGTAGGTTCGTTCCAGCATACCGATACGTTCCATCGGGTATTTACGATTGTCGCCTGTACCTCGATTGTGATTACCGCTGTTTATATCCTCCGTGTGGTGGGCAAACTGTTGTACGGGCCTGCGGTAGAGCTGTATCACTGCTCCAAAGAGGACAATCACGATGCCGTTTGGTTCGAGCGCTTCTCGGTGATTACCTTAATCCTTGCCGTTGCCGGACTGGGTATGCTTCCGGGATGGGTATCCGATATGATAAGTCAGAGTATAAACACGATTATTGAACGCTTATAATATACAGAGTAGTATGGATTATTCAAATTTCTTATTGATGCGCGGAGAGTTGTCGTTGATAGCGGTTATTGTACTGCTGTTCTTTTATGATACTTTCGGCTCACAGAAAAGCCAGAAACTTTTTTCGGTAACGGCCTGCGTATTGTTGGCCGCACAGACCCTCTTCAATATTTTGCCCGCTGAAGCCGGTTCGTCTTTTGCCGGTATGTACCAGACGTCGCCCATTATATCGATGGTAAAGGTCATACTTAATATCGGTACGCTGCTCATATTTATACAGTCGGTCGCCTGGACCAAACTGGAACATGTGGTGATTCGTCGCGGCGAGTTCTATCTTTTGGTGCTGATGACCCTGCTGGGTATGTATCTGATGATTTCTGCCGGTAACTTCCTGCTTTTCTTCGTGGGTCTCGAAACGGCTTCTCTGCCTGTTGCCACTTTGGTGGCGATGGAGAAATTCCGCCACAGTTCCTATGAGGCGGCTGCCAAGTATGTATTTGTCGCCGTGTTCTCATCGGCTGTTATGCTGCTGGGACTCTCGTATATATACGGTGTTTGCGGTACGTTGTATTTCGATGATGTGATTCATCGCATATCCGGTACGCCGCTCGCCATTGTAGGGTTGATATTTTTCCTGGCCGGTATGGGATTCAAAATATCGCTGGTTCCCTTCCATCTGTGGACGGCCGATGTATATCAGGGTGCTCCTACGCAGGTAACCTCTTATTTGTCGGTAATCTCCAAAGGTGCGGCTGTATTTGCCCTGACGATGATTCTCTTTAAGGCTTTCCCCACCGTAGCGGATATCTGGCAGCCGGTTCTGTACGGACTTATCATCGTCACGATTACGGTCGGTAACCTGTTTGCCGTCCGTCAGAAAAACCTGAAACGGTTCCTGGCGTTCTCCTCTATCTCGCAGGCCGGTTACATCATGCTGGGTATCATTGCCGGCAGTACGGCAGGTATGGGTTCGCTGGTATATTATGTACTGGTGTATATCTTCTCCAATCTGGCCGCTTTCGGTGTCATCTCCTCTATCGAGAACCAGACCGACAAAGTTTCTATGGACGATTACAACGGCCTTTACCGTACGAATCCCAAATTGAGTGTGGCCATGATGCTGGCGATGTTCTCTTTGGCCGGTATTCCGCCCTTTGCCGGATTCTTCAGCAAATTCTTTATCTTTGCTGCTGCTGCCGAACAGGGATTCTATGTGTTGGTATTCATTGCCCTTGTCAATACGATTATCTCGCTCTACTACTATTTGCTGGTGGTAAAAGCGATGTTTATACATCAGGACGACTGCACCATCCCGGCTTTCCGCTCCTCCTGCTCTTTGCGGCTGGGTATTGCCGTCTGTGTGCTCGGTATTGTGCTGACCGGTTTGGTAAGCGTGGTTTATACACAGATATTCAATCTGAGTTTCGGCATGTTCGGACTCTGACAGATATGAACACGGATAACAGTTTGACGACGTATCGGCTGCGGTACGTCGTTGCTGTTTTTAATAATCATACGTTACGATATGGATGTATTGGAAAATCTCTCTAAAGAGCAGTTGATTGCCTATATACGGGCGATGGCCAAAAATATGTCGGCACTGGACGGTGTATGGTTTCAGTCGATAGAGAAGGAGAAAGGGATGGACGAGGCCATGTGGCACGACTGTGAGGTGTGGAAACGGTTTACGCAGACGGAGGCCCGGCGGATAAAGAATTTTCTGAAATTGCCCGAATATCCCGGTCTCGAAGGGCTCTCCCAAGCGTTGGACCTGCATTTCAATTCGTTGCTGAACCGGACGGAGACCCGTATCGAAGGCGATGTATTGATATACCGGGTCATTGACTGTCATGTGCAGGATGCCCGGACGAGAAAGGGAATGCCGTTTCACCCCTGTATGTCGGCCGGTTATATGGAATATAAATATTTTGGCTCCACGATAGACCCCCGTATCGATTGCGAGGTGCTGAGCTGTTATCCCGAAGTGAAAGACTCCTCCTGCGCCTGTATCTGGAAATTCGTCTTGAAACGGGGAGAAGAATAAAGCCGATATGCTGTTAACATAATTTGTTAAGCTGCTGCGGGCGGTTTCTGTTTATATTTGTACTTTTGTTTCATAAACATTATAAATAAAGATGAGCGGTATATATGTTATATTTATTGTTTTTGCACTGATTAGTTTTTTGGTGCAGAAGATGTTGCAGTCGAAATTCGACAACTATTCCCGCGTGCCCATTCCCAACGGACTGACTGGAAAAGATGTTGCCGAGAAGATGTTGCGTGACAATGGAATCACAGATGTGAAGGTTATCTCTGTGGAAGGGAGGTTGACCGACCATTACAATCCCGAAACGCATACGGTTAATCTGAGCCGGGACGTGTATTACAGCAACAGCGTGGCTGCAGCTGCAGTGGCGGCCCACGAATGCGGCCATGCCGTGCAGCATGCGCGGGCCTATTCGTTTCTGACGATGCGTTCCAGACTGGTGCCGGTGGTGAGTTTTGCCTCCCGCTGGATGCAGTGGGTGCTGCTGGCCGGGATATTGACCTTGCAGACGTTTCCGCAGTTGATGCTGTTCGGTATTGTACTCTTCGGGATGACGACCTTGTTCAGCTTCGTAACGCTGCCGGTGGAGATAAACGCCAGCCAGCGGGCATTGGCCTGGCTCGACCGGTCGGGCATCACCAACGTGAATACGCACGACAAGGCCAAAGATGCGTTGCGTTGGGCGGCCTATACCTATGTGGTGGCGGCGTTGAGTTCGCTGGCGACATTGGTCTATTACATTCTTATCTTTTTAGGCGGAAGAAGAAACGACTGATACCGGTTCGTTTCTCTGTATAAAACAAACGGGATTGCTTGTTACAAGCAATCCCGTTATTAATAGGGTATCACCTTTTCAGGCTTTGGCCGGAGCCTTTTTTGTTGTTTTGGCTTTGGGGGTTTCGGCTTTTTTTGCCGTTGTTTTTGCCGTCGTTTTGGTTGTCTTTTTGGTTTCGACTTTGGCTTTGGCCTGCTGTTTTTCGGTCTTGGCCGATTTCAGCTCTTTTTGCAGCATTTCGATTTCGGAGGCCTGGTTCTTGATAGTGGTAATCAAGGCGTTCAGCTCTTCGTTCTCGATTTCTGCCGGGTATTGAGCCTCTACACGCACGATAAAGTCACTGAGTACATTCATGTAGTTGGTGAATGCCTCGTAGGGCGTTTCGTAGGGGCTGTAATGGCTGTGAACGGCTCCGTCGCTGAAATGCTTGGTACACATATAATAGAAGTGGTCGCTGGTCTGGAGATAGTTCCAGTCCTGTTTCAGCCGGCGGTCTTCGCACAGCCGCACCCGTTCGGCCACCGAATAGAGTTTTTCGAAGGCTTCGTTCTGCAGGATATTTCCCAGCCAGGCACTGGTGTCACGTTCCTCATCGGCCCAAGATATGGGGTAGGGCATGGAGAGGGCGGCCACCGGTTTCAGCCGGGAGATGATTTCGGTCGGGGTGGCAAATCCGATACCCCGTTCTTCGGCAAAGCGGGGAAGGGCTTTCATAAATTCGAAAATGCCGGTTTCTCTCGGTTGCAGTTCTCCCAGTGTCTCGTAGTTCATAAACAGATTGACGACCTGTTCCTGTTCGGGGGTATTGGCAATCCAGTTCATAAACTTGTCGGCAGTGAGGGGATATTCGCTCCATTCGTAGTTGGAGAACCGGAACGAAATGTCGTCGCTCACTTTGTAGTTCTTGAGCAGCAGTTTCAGTTTGGGAACGGCGGCCGAGTTGTACAGGTAGTTGGGACTTTTCCAGCCCAGAATGTGTTTGGCTCCTTCGGTAATGCATCCCTTGAATCCCAATGCGGCAATCTGGCAGGCGATTTCATCGGAGTAAATCAGCTCGGTATTGCGGAACACTTTGGGCCGCTGGCCGAACAGCTCCTCTATTTTGTCGTCGTGCATTTTGACCTGACTGGCAAACTCTTCGGGGTCTTGCAACGATGCCAGGCAGTGGGCATAGGTTTCGGAGAGAAATTCTACACAGCCGGTTTTGGCCAGTTCTTTCATGCTGTCGATGAATTCAGGCACATATATTTCGAGCTGTTCCAAAGCTACCCCCGATATGGAGAAAGCGACTTTGAACTTCCCGTTCGAATTTTTTATCATCTCCAGCAGGGTCTGGTTGGCCGGGAGATAGGAGCGTTGAGCGATGCGGTGGATGATTTCTTCGTTGTTGAAATCATCGTAATAATAGTGGTCGTTACCGATGTCGAAGAAACGGTAGCGTTTCAGCCGGAACGGTTGATGAATCTGAAAATAGAAACAGATGGTTTTCATATAGTATAGCGTTTAATTTCGTTCATAATCTTATTTTCCAATCACTCTGTGGTAGATGTCGATGACTTTCTGTCCGGCATATTTCCATTTGATTTCGTCCACTTCGAGTTTTCCCTGCACTTTGAGCTGCTGGTACATGCCCGGATAGGTGATAATGGAATATATGGCATCGGCCATAGCGTCGATATCCCAATAGTCGGTTTTGATGACGTTCGTGAGAATTTCGGCGCAGCCCGACTGTTTCGATATAATCGACGGCACTCCTACCTGCATGGCTTCGAGCGGGGAGATACCGAACGGTTCAGAGACGGACGGCATGATGTAGACATCGCTGGCCTTGAGCATTTCGTATACCTGTTTTCCTTTGAGGAATCCGGTGAAATGGAAGCGGTCCGATATGTTGCGCTGGGCCGCCAGCCGTATCATTTTGTTCATCATGTCGCCGCTGCCGGCCATCACGAACCGGACATTGTTGCTTTTCTTGAGTACACGGGCGGCAGCCTCCACAAAATATTCGGGGCCTTTCTGCATGGTGATGCGGCCTAAGAATGTCACCACCTTTTCCTGTGTGTTTTTGGTTACCTGCATGGCCATGATTTCATCGCTCAGCGGCTCCACCGCGTTGTGTACCGTAGTAACCTTCGCCGGGTCGATATGGTATTTTTCGATAACGGTCTGCCGGGTCAGGTTGCTGACGGTGATGATGTGGTCGGCCCAGTCCATGCCGTCTTTTTCGATGCGGTACACGGTAGGGTTTACGTTGCCCCGGCTTCGGTCGAAATCGGTGGCATGCACATGGATGACGAGCGGTTTGCCGGTGACCTGTTTGGCGTGTATCCCGGCGGGATAGGTGAGCCAGTCGTGCGAGTGGATGACATCGCACGGGCAGGCACGGGCAATGACGCCGGCCACGATAGAATAGTTGTTAATCTCTTCGAGCAGATTGTCCGGGTAGCGTCCGGAAAATTCGATGCAGCCCAAATCGTTGGTGTGCATGTAATTGAAATCTGCGTATATATGGTCTCTCAACCGGTAATATTCCTGCGGGTCCATGCAGTAACTCAACCGGTCGCAGGCTGTTTCCCATGCTACGTCTCTCCATACGACCGGCGTGTTTCCCGCTCCTATGATATGGGCAAAACTTTTATCTTCGTCTCCCCAAGGTTTGGGAATTACAAATGTGATATCCATATCTCCGCATTCGGCCATCCCTTTGGTGAGGCCGTAACTTGCGGTACCCAGTCCGCCGAGAATATGAGGGGGAAATTCCCATCCAAACATCAATGCTTTCATACAGCGTGGTTTTTAAATATGGTTGTATTTCTTTAACAATTTCAACACTCTCAGTATTTCTCCGACATTGGCGGCGAAACTTATGGCACCCCGACCCATAAAGGGCGGATTGCCGTCGAACAGTTCCGAAATGGTTCCGATACAGTTGTTCGACATCTCTTCTTCGAACCCGATCAGCATCCGTTCAAGGAACGATACGCCGCTGAATCCGAATACTTTCAGGTAGGCGTCGGCATAAGCTCCCATCAGCCATGGCCGGGCCGGTCCCTGATGATAGGCGTTTTCCCGTTCGTCGGGCGAGCCTACATATGTCGGGGTGTATCCGTGACTTTTGGGGCTCAACGTGCGTATTCCCTTCGGGGTAAGCAGTTCCCGTGTAACCACTTCGAGAGCGGTTTTCCGTTCTTTTTTGTCGAGCGGCGAGTAGTCGAGCGACAGGGCGAACAGCATGTTGGGGCGCACGCTCCAGTCGGCATAGTTTCCATCGACATAATCGAACAGATAGCCGTAATCGTTGAGAAACATCTCTTTAAAAGATATAGCGCATTGGTCGGCCAATTTGTTCAGTATATCGGCTTTGATTTCGTGCGCTTCATCGGTGTTGAGCGATGCGGCAAACCGCAGAGCGTTGTACCAAAGGGCATTGAATTCGACCAGATAGCCGCTGCGGGGGATAACGGGATGCCCGAACCGGGCCGAGTTTATCCAGGAGATTATTTTGTCTTTTCCGTTGCTGTACAACAGTCCGTTCTCGTGCAGGAACAGGTTGGGGTGTTTCCCTTTGCGGATGTAGTCGATGACGGACTCTATGAATTTGCCGTATTTGGCGGCGCAATTTTCTATCGAAGTCTCTTTGGCGTATTGTTGCAAAGCCCACAGACACCACAACAGGGTATCGGGAACATCTATTTCCTGTATGACCGAATCGGGTTCTCCGGTTGCCATAAACTGTTTGACCGCTTTTTCGGCGGTAGCCATAATGGCTTCGAACATCTCCTGATCGCCGATAGCCAGCGTACAGCCGGGCAGGGCGAGGAAGCTGTCCCGTGCACGCACTTTAAACCAGGGATATCCGGCCAGCAGGTAATTGTTTTTGCCCTGTTTCAGGTAAAATTGCTGGGCCGAGTTTTTCAGACAGTTGTAGAAACTGGAGCGGTAGGTGCGCATCGAGATTTCCTTGTTGTACAGGGTGGTCAGAGAGCGGGGTTTGACTTCACCCACACCGGCCGAGAATATGATGCTTTCGCCTTTTTTAATCGGCAGTTCGAAATAACCGGGAACGTAAAGGTCTTCTTTGTATGCAAGCCCGCGTTCCTGATCTTTGATGTATTCGATGCCTTTGTACCAGTCGGGCTGGTAGACGAATGCCGCCGCTTTGTTGAACTGCATATACAGACGGGGATATCCGGGATAGAGACAGCAGCTGATGCCGTTCTCGGCCGGTTCGTAGCTGCGGTCTGTCTGGCTGTTTTCCACACACAGCGCATTGGCGTTGCGGAAAGCCAGGAACGGCTTGAACCGAAGTATTGTCTCGGAGTGGGCATCGACCAGCGTGTATTTAATCAGTATGCGGCTTTCGTGCGAAATAAACAGTTTTTCTTTGGTGAGAATAACGCCGCCCACCCGGTAGGTGGTTTTGGGCATGGGCTCGCAGTTAAACTCACGGATGTATTTGTGTCCGTTGGGAGTATAGCAGTCTCCCTGATATTTGTGCAGCCCCAGATTGAAGGGGGCGCCGTGCTGTATGACGGTTTCGTCCAGCGAAGAGAGCAACACATGGTTCTCGTTGTTCATCTCCGGAATGGGAATCACCAGCAGGCCGTGTTGTTTCCGGGTATTGCAGTCGACAATCGTAGTACAATGATATGCTCCTGATTTGTTGGTGCGCAACATCTCTTTCGGGAGAGATTGTTCCAGATTGATCATTAGACTTTTGTCAAACTTCAGATAGTTCATTTTGTTAACGATAGATGTTCGGTTAATAAAGTTTCGTATTAGATTTATTTAATTTTTCGAATATACGTAGTATCTGTCAAAAATCAAAATTTTTCTCTTGGTTTATTTTAATAAAATAAAACATTTGGATTCCTTCGGGCAGAATTTGCGGTTTTCGGGGATAAAATTGTATATTTGAATGACTTTCGGCATTAAAAATTGTATATATCGATGATATCGGAGCCTAAAAAAATAGCCTATGCTTTTGTCCCGCCCTCTCTCTTTCTGCTTCTTTTGTGGAGCATTGCTCTTTTGCAGTGGGATTTGGGGTGGAATCTCTGGCAGTGGGGGATAGCGCCCCGCAAGGTGGAGGGGCTCTACGGTATAGCTCTGCATGTCTTTATTCACTCCGGCATATACCATTTGCTGGCCAATTCGGTTCCGCTGCTGGTGTTGGGGTGGCTGCTGTTCTATTTTTATGCCGACATTGCTCCGAAGATGTTCGTATGGCTTTGCCTGCTGCCGGGTCTTTTTCTATGGGTGGCGGGCCGGCCCGGATGGCATGTGGGGGCCAGTACGCTGATATACGGGTTGATGTTCTTTTTGTTCTGGAGCGGAATCATCCGTCGGCATGCCCCTCTTGTCGCCGTCTCTTTGGTGGTGATATTTTTGTACGGGAGCATTGTGTGGAATATGTTCCCGATTGCCGAACTGGTCAATGCCGACACTTCATGGGAGGGACATCTGGGCGGCGCTGTCGTCGGGACGGTGCTGGCGTGGGTCTATCGCCGTCATGGTCCGCAACGGGAAGTCCATTTTGAGGATGAGGACGAGGAGATGCCGGAGACTCCGGAAACCGACGGTATGCCGGCGGCCGAAACCGGTGGTTCCGGTCCGAACCCCGAATCGCCCCCTTCTTTTTCAGGAGAGGGAGGCCAGCAATTTGGCCAGATTGTCGATAAACATCCTGACCGAGATAGCCAGCAGAATGATTCCGAAAAACTTGCGTAATACATATACGCCGCTTTTCCCCAGCAGTTTTTCGAGAATGTGGACGTTGCGTATGACCACGTATACGATGAGGATGTTCAGTGCCAGTGCAACGAGCAGGTTGGTCAGGCTGTACAGGGCACGAAGCGACAGCAGGGTCGTGAACGAACCGGCTCCGGCAATCAGCGGAAACACGATGGGTACCAGCGTCGTACTGCCTTTAGGCCCGTCCATTTTAAAGATTTCTATACCCAGAATCATCTCTATGGCCATCGCAAAGATGACGAATGCGCCGGCAATGGCAAACGAGGAAATATCGACATGAAACAATTGTAAAATCATGTTTCCCATAAACAGGAAAGCAAGGAATGTAATCAGCGAATAAATCGCTGCTTTTCCGGCATTTATGTCTTCTCCTTTTTCTTTCAGGTCGATGATGATGGGAACCAGGCCGGTGATATCGATAACCGCAAACAGTACAATGAATGCACTGGTAAATTCTTGTAAACTAAAATGTAATTCAGGCATAGGTCTTTTATTTGTTTCCGGCAAAGTTAACGAAAAAAAAATAAATCAATCCTTTTTAAACAATTAAGATGATTTTAGGGTTACTTCGGTGAGTATACCAGTTATTATTTATAAATTTGGCTCGTTAAAACATGGACGTTATGGACAGTATGTATGAGGTTCTTATGCAATTACCTCTTTTTCAGGGGGTAAGTAGGGTAAGTATTTCAGAAATAATCGAAAAGACCAAATTTCATTTCCTTAAATACAAAACGGGAGAGACCGTCGTTTCGAAAGGCGAGGAGTGTACGCATCTTAAATTTCTGATATCGGGCAGCGTTCGTTCCGAAATGGTGAACAAGAGCGGCAAGATTCGGGTTGCGGAAGTGCTTCATGCGCCGAACGTGCTGGCCCCCAATCATCTTTTTGGCCGTACCACCTATTATCCGGCCGATACCTGTGCGGCCGAAGATACCGGAATTATGCAAATCGACAAGCAGACGTTTGTCAATATATTGCAGACGGAGCCGATTGTATTGATTAATTTGCTGAATATCATATCCCGCCGTTCGCAAAAGAGCATCGAGACTTTTCTCTCCCTCTCGTCGGGGAGTGTGAAAGAGAAACTGGCCTTTTGGGTGCTCTGTTTTACCCAGCGCCGGTCGAGCGATATTCGGGTGATATGCAAGCAGAAAGACCTCTATTCGTTTTTCGGGGTGCAGCGTTCCGTGTTTGTCAGTGCGCTGGACGAACTCAAGGCCGAAGGCATCATCGACTATTCTACCCGTGAAATTCTGATTCTCGACCGGGACAGGCTCAAAGCTCTGCTGCATGAAGATGCCGATGAGGAGTTGTAATTCGAATGCGTGAAGTCGGGGTTTGTTGATTTTCGTTTTCTCCCGATTATCGTAAAATTACCTGAATATGTTAAATCGGCATCGGGCAATGAAAACATTGCCCGATGTCGATTGTAAGTATCCTGCAAGTGAAGGCCGGATTCTATTGTTTGTTGCTTCGCTTGCGTTCGATTTCGTCCAGAATGATTTTGCGCAGCCGCAGGTGGTGCGGAGTCACTTCGACATATTCATCTTCCTTGATGTATTCGAGAGCCTCTTCGAGACTGAAAACCACCGGCGGAATGATTTTGGCCTTGTCGTCGGCACCCGACGCCCGCATGTTGGTCAGTTTTTTCGATTTGGTCACGTTGACGACGATATCGCCCTCTTTGGCATTCTCGCCGACGACCTGTCCGGCATACACCTCTTCCTGCGGAAAGATAAAGAATTTCCCCCGATCCTGCAGTTTGTCTATCGCATAAGCATAGGCCGTACCGGCTTCCATCGCGATGAGCGACCCGTTGGTGCGGCGTTCGATATCGCCTTTCCACGGCTGGTATTCGAGGAACCGGTGAGCCATGATGGCCTCTCCGGCCGATGCCGTGAGCACGTTGTTGCGCAGTCCGATGATGCCCCGTGAAGGAATCGTAAACTCCATGTGCGTGCGGTCGTTGTGATTCTCCATCGACAGCAGCTCCCCTTTGCGGCGGGTGACCATGTCGATAATTTTGCTGGCATACTCTTCCGGCAGGTTGACGGTCAGTTGTTCTATCGGTTCACATTTTACCCCGTCGATTTCCCGGATGATGACTTTGGGCTGTCCCACTTGCAGTTCATATCCTTCCCGGCGCATGGTCTCGATGAGTACCGAGAGATGCAGCACCCCCCGACCGTAAACCGTCCATACGTCGGCCTCTTCGGCCTTTTCGACCCGCAAAGCCAAGTTGCGGTCCAGCTCTTTGGTCAGCCGTTCGGCGATGTGGCGTGAGGTGATGAATTTGCCGTCTTTTCCGAAAAACGGCGAGTCGTTGTTGGTGAAGGTCATCGACATGGTCGGTTCGTCGATGGCGATGCGGGGCAGCGGTTCCGGGTTTTGCAGGTCGGCAATCGTGTCGCCGATTTCAAACCCCTCTATCCCTACCAGTGCGCAGATGTCGCCCGACCCGGCTTTTTCCACTTTGGTGCGGCCCAGCCCTTCGAAGAGGTGCAATTCCTTGATGCGGTTCTTGACGAAAGTCCCGTCTTTTTTGCACAGGGCGATGTCCATGCCTTCACGCAGTTCTCCCCGATGGATGCGGCCGATGGCGATACGGCCCACATAAGAGGAGAAGTCGAGCGAGGTAATCAGCATCTGGGGAGTGCCTTCGATGTATTCCGGAGCGGGAATGTGTTCGATGATGGCATCCAGCAGGGGCGTAATGTTGTCGGTCGGATTCCGCCAGTCGGTCGACATCCAGTTTTGTTTGGCCGACCCGTAAATGGTGGGAAAATCGAGCTGTTCTTCTGTGGCGTCGAGGCTGAACATGAGGTCGAATACCATTTCGTTTACCTCGTCCGGACGGCAGTTGGGCTTGTCTACTTTGTTGATGACCACCACCGGTTTCAACCCTATCTGGATGGCTTTTTGCAGCACGAACCGGGTTTGCGGCATGGGGCCTTCGAACGCATCGACCAGCAGCAGACAGCCGTCGGCCATGTTCAGCACCCGTTCTACCTCGCCGCCGAAGTCGGCGTGTCCCGGTGTGTCTATAATGTTGATTTTATAATCTTTGTATCGGATGGATACGTTTTTGGACAGAATGGTAATTCCCCGTTCACGTTCGAGGTCGTTGTTGTCGAGAATCAATTCGCCGGAGTTCTGGTTCTCACGGAACAGCTGTCCGGCCAACAGCATTTTATCCACTAACGTTGTCTTGCCATGGTCGACATGGGCAATGATAGCGATGTTTCTGATTTTTTGCATATACACGGTTTTGGTCGCACAAAGGTAGCATAAATTTTAATAGGATATACGGTTCTGACGCTTGTTTTGCCCCCGTACGGTTATTTTTATGAATAAAAAAAACGGCGAAATGTTGTTTTTCGAAAACAAATATGTATCTTTGTGCGCTCAAAGAATTATTAACAAACAAATCAGCAGAGAAAAATGTATTTAACTTCTGAAAAAAAACGAGAAATCTTTGAGAAATACGGGAAGTCCAATACTGATACTGGCTCACCTGAAGCGCAGATAGCATTATTCTCATACCGTATCTCTCATTTGACTGAACATCTCAAGTCAAATCACAAAGATCATACGACTGAAAGAGCTCTGAGAATGTTGGTGGGTAAGCGCCGTCGCTTGCTCGACTATTTGATTAAAGTCGATATCAACCGATATCGTGCTATTATCAAAGAGCTTGGAATCAGAAAGTAAGAAATTGCTTTTCGGCAGAAAAAGGGTACTTTGCAAAGTACCCTTTTTTGTTTTCCGGCTGTTGGTCGGGGCGAATGTCGGGGGAAATATTCGTTGTCGGAGTGAAATTTAAGCCTCAAATTTGCCGTGACTTCGGGTAAAGTTTTGTATTTTTGTGAAAAATTGCAGATTTTTCTCCGGTTTCTGTCAAATTTTCGGAGAAAATGTTTTTTGTCAGCTAAAAATGAAATGACATGAATATATTGGATTTAAGCGAACAGGAGATTATCCGGCGCAACAGTTTGCAGGAGTTGCGCAATATGGGTATCGAACCCTATCCGGCAGCCGAATATCCGGTGAATGCCTATACGACCGAAATCAAGACTTCGTTCGACGATGAAACCGAGCAGCGGCAGGTGACCGTAGCCGGCCGTATCATGAGCCGTCGCATCATGGGCAAAGCCTCTTTCATGGAGTTGCAGGATTCACAGGGCCGTATACAGATTTATATCTCCCGTGACGATTTGTGTCCCGGCGAAGACAAGGAGATGTACAATACCGTATTTAAAAAATTACTCGATATCGGTGACTTTGTCGGCATCAAAGGGTATGTGTTCCGCACCCAGATGGGGGAAATATCGGTGCATGCTCAGGAACTGACCGTTCTCTCCAAATCGCTGCGTCCGCTGCCCATTGTCAAGATGAAGGACGGAGTGGCCTACGATGCTTTTGAAGACCCCGAACTCCGCTACCGCCAGCGTTATGTCGATT
>JAFLRV010000026.1 GCA_022511245.1 Coprobacter sp. | reverse complement strand
CGTTCTTGTTTTTGCGGAGTGCTCTGGCTTGCAGGGTCTTGATGTCGTCGGCGGCTTTGTCGAGCTGGCCGAGATTGCACCAGGCTTCGGCCCGGTTGAGGTACATTTCGGAGACGCGCAGCACAAAGGGGTCGTTGTGGGTATTGCTCTCGGTGACTCCGGCATTGGTGGAGAGGTATTTGCGGCAGGTTGTTCCTCCGCCGAGCAGTTCGAGCCGGATGTCGTCGGGGTCGGTAAAGAAGGTGCGCAGGGTATCGTCGGGGATGACTCCGGCGTCGGAGGCATCGTAGAACTTGCTGATTTTACGGGACTTGTCGAGCCCGCTGAAGCGGAAAATGGCTTCGTCGCCGGTGACGTAGATGTCGTTGAACATGGCGAGGTAGTTGTCGCCTTGCGAGAGGGGCATCTGCCCGATTACTTCGGTGGCTTGTGTGACTACGTCGTTCCAGCGTTCCATATAGAGGTAGACGCGGGAGAGCATGGCGGGTATGGCGACGGGCGACACGTGGTAGGCGTCGACTCGGGCGGCATTGCCGAAGAAGGTGCGGGCGTCGGTGAGGTCTTTGATAATCTGATTATAGACTTTGGCGACGGATTCGCGTGCGGGACTGTCGTTGGCTCCGGGTGTGCGGAGGATGATGGGTACGCCGAGATGGGTGGCGTCGGGGGTGTAGTTGTAGGGTTGTCCGTAGACCCGGCAGAGGTCGAAATGGCACATGGCCCGCAGAAAGAGGGCTTGTGCGCGAATCTGCTTGAGTTCGTCGGCAAATTCGGGGTATTTCTCGCGCAGGGAGGGTTCGTACTGGAGGATATTGTTCACGTTGCCGAGTGCTTCGTAGACTTGTGTCCAGATGTGGCCGACGGCTCCTATTTCCTGATTGCCGAGCGAGGTGTAGTTGTACTGGTCGACCATGTCGCCGCTGGCGTTGACGTTGGGCATCAGGAGCATGTCTCCGGCTACGTCGGGGTAGAAATAGAATTCGCCGTTGTAGTAGGTGAACATTTTGGTATAGGCTCCGGGCAGGGCGGCGCGTATGCCGTCCATGTCGGAGAAGAGTTTGGGTATGGTGGTTTTCCCGATGGTGTCGACTTCGAGGAAATGGCAGCCCGACAGCAGGAGCGGCAGGGCGAGCCACCGGACGATTTTTCTATATTTGGCTGTTTGTTTCATATCGTGGTTCTTCTTGGGGTCAGAATGAGATGTTGGCGTTTAAGGAATAGACGGTCTCCCAGGGATAGCCGCGCATCAGCTGGCGGTAGGAGTTGCGGTCTTTTTTGTCGTAGGGTGTCCAGACGCCCACATTGTCGAGGATGAGGGACAGCTGGAAGCCTTTCATATTGAGTTTCTTCACCACCGAGAGGGGGAAGTTGTAGGAAAGGGCGATGTTCTGCAACCGCAGGTGTGTCTTGCTGAAGAGCTGGCGGGTGCTGGTCATGGTGGATTGTGTCTCGTTGTTAACTGAAGGTTTGGGGTTGAGGGCGAGGTCTCCGGGTTTCTGCCAGCGGTCGAGCTGGTTGACCGACTGGTTCTGGGAGAGGATGCTGCGTCCGTCGGTGGTTCCCCGACTGTTGAGGTTGCCGTAGGCTAATCCGCCGATGGTGTAGTTGAGCATCACCCGCAGGCTGAAATCGCCGTAACCGAAGGTGTTGGTCATACCGCCGGTGAGTTTGGGGGTGGAGTTGCCCACCGGAATGCGGTTGGCGATGGTATAGGCGCGGGTGACGTTGCCGTCGGCATCGAGCCAGAGGGGATTTCCGTCTCGGGGGTCGACGCCTACCCAGCGCACGAGGTTAAAGGTGTTGATGTCGTATCCTTCCCGGCGCACGTAGGGGGGCTGGCTGATGTCGGTGCCGTGATAGAGTTCGAGGATGCGGTTCTGGTTGTGGGTCATGTTGAGGTCGGTCACCCACGTGAAGGGGCCTTTGAGGTTTTCGGAGGTTATGGTGACTTCGATTCCCCGATTGCGGATGGAACCCATGTTGCGGTAGACGCGGGTGTCGCCGGTGGTCTGGGTCACATCGAGCTGGCTGATGAGGTTCCGGGTGATGTTGTTGTAGAGTTCTGTCTCGATGTCGAGCCGGTTGAAGAGCTTGATGCGCAGACCGAGATTGGTGGCGTAGGTGCTCTCCCAGCTGAGCTGGGGATTGGCGACGGAGGAGACGACGGCTCCGGACTGCCCGTTGTAGTTGCTGCTTTCGCTGTAGGTGTAGAGTCCCATAGCGGTCTGGCTGCCGAGCCGGGAGTTTCCGTTGACGCCGTAGCTTCCCTTGAGTTTGAGGATGTCGATGACGGAGGAGCTGAAGAAGGGCTCGTTGTGGATGTTCCAGGAGAGTCCGAGTGAACCGAAGTTGCCCCAGCGCACGTCGGTACCGAAGTCGGAGTCTCCGTCGCGACGGCCGTTGAGCACGACGAAATAGCGTCCGTCCCACGAATAGCTGCCTTGCAGGAAGAGGGACATGGAGTGTTTTATCGAGGCGGAGCTGGAGCCGCGCCGGGTGGCGGCATAGGATATTTCCTTGATGTGGTCGTTGACAAAGCCTTCGCCGGAGGCGGAGACTACGCTGTAACTTTTGGAGGACATTTCGTAGCCGAATACGCCGCCGATGGCGTGCTTGCCTATCTTGGTGTCGTAGTTGAGGCGGTGTACGGTGGTCCACACCATGATGTTGCTGTGGGCTCGGGTGGCGTATCCTTCGGCGAGTCCGGTATCGAGGGATACGCTGGACCAGTTGGAGCGGGCGGAATAGGTGTCTTCGAAGTTGCTGTTGAAGTCGGTGCCGAACTGCCCGGTATAGCGCAGGCCTTTGATGATGTCGTATTTCAACAGGAGGTTGAGGTTGGCGAGGAAGGCTCGCTGGCGGTTGTCGTTTTCTTCCCGGTAGGCTACGTAGTTGAGGTATTTAACGGTTTTCCACACGGGGTCGCCGCCCATCTTGGTGTTGTCGATGTATTTGTTGTAGAGACGGCGGGTCACGCCGTCGAGGTCGTAGGGGCTGTAGATGGGCAGTGACTGGTAGTAGTAGTCGCTGGGAACAAAGAGGTCGTTGATGTTGTAGGCGGCAGAGAAGTTGAGGGTAAGGGAGAGCTTGCGGTGCAGCTTGACTTCGTTGTTTCCGCGAAAGGTAATGCGGTGTCCGAGATTGCCTTTGACGGTGCTCTGGTCCCGGTAGTAGTTTCCGGAAAGGTAGTATTTGGCCCGGTCGTTTCCGCCGCGTGCGGAGAGTCCGGCTTCGAGGTAATGGCCGAGCGAGAAGAATTCGTCTTTCCAGTTGGTGGCTGTCGTGCTGTAGGCGTTGAGCTCGTTGTCCTGGAAGGGGAAGTATTTCATGTCGTAGCCGGAGTTGGCGAAGGATTCTTTGGCGAGTTCCATGTATTGCTCGGCATTGAGCATCTTGATATAGGAGCCGTTGTTGACGTGGGAGACGCCGTAACGGGCCGAGACATTGAACTGGGGCTTGCCGGAGGTTCCTCCTTTGGTGGTGACGAGGATAACGCCGTTGGAGCCGTTGGCTCCGTATATGGCGGTGGCTGAAGCGTCTTTGAGGACGGTGATGGAGGCGATATCTTCGGGGTTGATAAAGGAGAGGGGGCTGATGGAGTAGTTCATCCCGATGACTTGATTGGTGCGTTCTCCGGTATAGATGGGGGTTCCGTCGAGCACCCAGAGGGGTTCGTTGGAGGCGGAGAGGGAGGACTCGCCGCGTATGCGCACGTCGTAGCGGGGCCGGGTGCTGGAGGGGACGTCGGTGTTGATGTCGATTTTGAGTCCGGGCACCAGACCGTCGAGCAGGTTGTCGATACGGTTGAGGGGGAGGTTTTTCATCTGGTCTTCGTTGACCTGGTAGGCGCTGCTCACCAAATCGGCGCGTTTCTGCACGGTTCCGTAGGCTCCCACGATTTCGACGTCCTGCAGGGCGACGGAGCCGGGTTCCAGGATGATGTTGAGTCGGGGCTGTTTCCGGACGGGGACTTCTTTGGTCTCCATGCCCAGAAAGGTGAAGAGCAGCCGTGCGGTCTGCCCGTCGGGCACGGTAATGCGGTAGTTGCCGTCGACATCGGTGACGGCTGCCCGGCTCTTGTCGCCTTTCAGCGTGACGGTGACGCCGGGCAGGGGGTTTTTGGCGTTGTCGAAGACTTGTCCTGTCACGGTAAAGGTTGCGGGGGTCTGGGGTTGCTGGGTGAGGGTTTCTCCTCTTCCGGCCGACCGTGCGGCGACGGGGGCCAGGAGGGCCAGCGTGAAGAGGGTCTGCCGGAGCAGACGGGTTCCCCGCCGGTGCAGCGCATGGGCGGCTCTACGGTATATGTTCATGTTTTTCGTGTTTTTTCGATTTGTATTTCCGTGTTGCATAATGGTTGTATTCTCTCTACACACTTCGTATATATATATTTATAATTCGTATATATATTTATAATATAAAAAAAGAAAAATTTTTCTGGTAAAAATTTTCTTCTTTTTCCGGCTCTTTCTGTCTACAATCGCAAATATAAAGACTTTTTTTCTTTTGGGTATACATTTTGTTAAAAAATATCGCTTGCGGGCGGCATTTTTCCAACAAAAACGGGGCGGACGGGGGTGTCGGCCGGGTTCTCCCCTGCCCTGTCAGCGGTCGAAACGGCGGCCGATGCAGTCGTACTGGAAGCCGAGCGACCGGAGTTCTTCGGCGTCGTAGATGTTGCGTCCGTCGATGATGCAGGGTCGGTTCATGAGTTTTTTAACGACGCTCCAGGCGGGCATGCGGAAGGGGCTCCACTCGGTGACGAGGCAGAGGGCGTCGGCTCCGAGCAGGGCGTCGTACATGTCGGCGGCCCAGTAGAGCGGGGTGTGGCTCCAGATGCGCCGGGCTTCGTCCATCGCAGCGGGGTCGTAGACCCGCACCTGACAGCCGGCGGCGAGGAGGGCGTCGATGAGCACGACGGAGGGGGCTTCGCGCATATCGTCGGTTTCGGGTTTGAAGGAGAGGCCCCACACGGCTACGGTTTTGCCGGTGAAATCGCCGTCGAAACGGGCGGAGAGTTTTTTGAAGAGTTGTTCTTTCTGCCGGATGTTGACGGTCTCGACGGCTTGCAGGATTTCCATGTCTACGCCGTGCTGCGAGGCGGTCCGGATGAGGGCCCGCACGTCTTTGGGGAAGCAGGAGCCTCCGTAACCGCATCCGGCGTACAGGAATTTCTTGCCGATGCGCATGTCGGCTCCCATACCGGCCCGCACCATGTTGACGTCGGCTCCGACGGCTTCGCACAGGGTGGCGATGCTGTTCATAAAGCTGATGCGGGTGGCGAGCATGGCGTTGGCGGCGTATTTGGTCATTTCGGCGGAGGGGACGTCCATGAAGATGACCCGGAAATTGTTCAGCATAAAGGGTTTGTAGAGCCGGGTCAGGAGTTTGCGGGCGTGTTCGGACTCGACGCCGACCACGACCCGGTCGGGGCTCATGAAGTCTTTGACGGCGTTGCCTTCTTTGAGAAATTCGGGGTTGGAGGCGATGTCGAAGGGGATTTCGAGTCCGCGCCTGTCGAGTTCCTGCTGTATGGTGCGGCGGATTTGTTCGGCGGTTCCCACCGGCACGGTGCTTTTGGTGACGACGAGCACATAGCGGTTCATGTGGCGGCCGATGGTGCGGGCTACGTCGAGGACATAGCGGAGGTCGGCGCTGCCGTCTTTGTCGGAGGGGGTGCCTACGGCGGTGAAGATTATGTCGATGTCGTCGATGCCGGCGGCTAAATCGGTGGCGAAGGTGAGTCGGCGTTCTTTGCTGTTTTTCTTCACCAGCTCTTCGAGTCCGGGTTCGTAAATGGGGATGATACCTTTTCTGAGTTTTTCGATTTTGGCTTCATCGATATCGATACAGACGACATCGAGCCCCATTTCGGCAAAACAGGCGCCGGTGACCAGCCCGACGTATCCGGTTCCAACTATGGCTATTTTCATCTTCGAATGGTTTTGTTGTTGGGTTCAGAATGCGTTTTTTTCTCCCCGAATCATGTTGACGACGGTGAGAAATATAATTTTGATATCTAACCAGAAATTCCAGTTTTCGATGTACCAGACGTCGTACTCGACGCGTTTTTCCATTTGCCAGAGTTCGCGGGTCTCGCCGCGATAACCGTTGACTTGCGCCCAGCCGGTGAGGCCGGGTTTGACCATGTGCCGCACCATGTAGCGGTCGATTATCTTGGAGTAGTCTTCGGTGTGTTTTATCATGTGGGGACGGGGGCCTACGACTGACATGTCGCCGCGCAGGACATTGATGAACTGGGGCAGCTCGTCGAGGTTTGTACGGCGCAGGAAGTGCCCTACGGGGGTGATGCGGGCGTCGTCACGGGTGGCTTGCAGGCGGTCGGCGTCCTGGTTGGTGTGCATGGTGCGGAACTTGTAGCAGTAAAATTCTTTGCCCCGAAGGCCGGTGCGCCGCTGTTTGAAAAAGACGGGACCGGGCGAGGTGAGCTTGACGGCGAGCGCCAGCGGGAGCAGCCACAGGGGGGAGAGGAGCAGCACCGTGAGCGAGAAGAGGAGGTCGAAGGTGCGTTTGAGCAGCCGCAGTGCGGGGTGTTCGAGTTTTTCTTTGCGGAGCGAGAGCACGGGCACGTCGCCGAAGATTTCGTAGTGCATGTGCTTGAGCACGTAGCGGTTGAGTTCGGGGACGATGTAGAGTTGTATCATGTGCTGTTCGGAGAATTTTATCAGCCGCAGGATTTTTTCGTCTTGTGAGCCGGGCAGGGCGCAATAGATTTTGTCGACTTTGTTTTCGAGGGCGAAGTTTTCGACGTCTGCGACGGTGCCTTGATAGGGGGTGAGGGTTTCTTTCAGCGTGGTGTTGTCATCGAAGAATCCGAGAAACCGGAATCCGTAGCCTTCGTCGCTGCGGATAGCCCTGTACATGCGCATCCCGGTCTTGCCGGCTCCGACGATGATGACATTGCGGGAGTTGAATCCTTTGCGCCGGAAATATTTCTGCAACCGCCGGCTGACGAACCACCAGAGGGAGAGCAGGCTGAAAAAGAGGGTGAAATAGGCCAGCAGCACGTGCGAGGGGGTATTGTCGCCTTCTTTGAAGAAGGTGAGCAGGGAGAGGGTGACGAGTGCATAGACCACGACGGAGCGCAGGGCGACGACGAGCACCCAGTCGATGTGCATCATGCGGTCGTTGTGGATGTTACCGAACAGGTAGACGACGGGCCAGTAGGAGATGTTGACCAGCAGCCATACCATTTTGGTGGAGAAGGCGGTTGCGGCTTGGGGGAAGAGGTGTGCGATGAGCAGACAGGCTATATTGAGGCAGAGGATATCGCCTATGGTGATGAATATCCGTATCAAATATCCGTATCCGCCGTTATTGTTTTTTATGGTAAACATTGTTTCGGTTTGTCGTGGTTTTTGAAAACGGCAACATCTTAAATGGTCTCCGGAGTGGTATTCAAGTTGTTGCCGTTCTTCGTTTTTTTACTGGAGATTCTGGTCTATCAGGTCGACTTTTTTCTCGATAAGCTGCAACTGTTCTTTTATCTGCTGCATCTTGCGCTCCATCTCCTTGAGCATGGTGTTGCCGCCTTTGGTGGAGATGGTGAGGAACCCGATGTTGTTTTCGTAGGTCTGCAGTTCGGTCTTGAGCCGTTCGTAGGTGTAAAGGAGTTTTTCGCGTTCTTTGCCGAGCTTGCTGCGGGCCTGGTCCGAAGTGGCCATCTGCTGCACCGTGGCGGTGTAGTTGAGCCACTTGTTCTGGGTTTCCTGCATATTGAGGCGGCCGAAATGCTTGTCGAGCACGGCCTGGTATTTTTTGTATATTTTGTCTTTTTCTTTGAAGGGGACATAGCCGACTTGATTCCATTCGGCCATGAGGGTGCGCACTTGTGTGATGGCTTCGGCGGCTTCTATGGTTTCTCCGATGGCTTCGAGCCGGGCGATAATGTCTTTTTTGCGTTCGAGGTTTTCTTGCTCGGCTTGCCGCTGTGTGGTGGTCTGGAGGGCTTTCTGCTCGAAGAAATGGTCGCAGGCTGCGACGAAGCGTTTCCAGATGGTATCGGAGTATTTCCGGGCGACGGGGCCTATGGTTTTCCACTCTTTCTGCAGGGCGACGAGGGTGTCGGTGGTGGATTTCCAGTCGGTGCTGTCTTTGAGGGCTTCGGCTTTTTCGCACAGGGCTTTTTTCTTTTCGAGGTTGCGGGTCATCTCGTCTTTTACGGACTTGAAGTACTCGGATTTTTTGTTGAAAAACTGGTCGCAGCTTTTCCGGAATCGTTCGAAAAGGCGGGTATTGACTTTGCGGGGGGCGAACCCGATGGCTCTCCAGCGTTCTTGCAGGGCGATTATTTCTTTGGTTTTTTCTTCCCACTGGCTGAAACTGTCGAGGGTGCTGGTGTCGATGGCTTCTATTTCGACGCACAGGGAGGTTTTGGCTTCTTCGTTCTGCTGTTCTCTGGCTTTGAGGGCTTCGAAATGCTGCTGATAGTGTTTGTTGACTTCGGTCGAGGCGGCTTTGAAGCGGGTCCACAGTTCTTCCCGGAGTTCTTTGGCGACGGGGCCGGTTCCTTTCCACTCTTCGTGGAGGGTTTGCAGCGTTTTGAAGGCTTCGATGACGTTTTCGTTGGCGGCGAGGGCTTCGGCGGCTTCGCACAGGGCGAGTTTCTGGTCGAGGTTTTTCTTGAAGTCGTAATCGCGCAGCTCTTTGTTTATCTTGAGCAAATCGTAATAGTGTTCTACGTTGAGCTGGTAGTTTTTCCACAAATCGCCGACGGCTGCGGGGGGGATATCGGTTATTTCCTTGAAGGCTTGCTGGAGCTGCTGAAATTCGGGATAGTTGCGGCTGATGTTGTCGGGGTCTTCGACGAGGGCTTTGATGCGGTCGAGTATCTCTTTTTTGCGGGTGAGGTTTTCTTCGCGCCGGTGTTCTTGCTCTCGGGCGAGTTCGGCTTTTTTCTCCTTGAAGATGTTGAGCAGCGATTTGAGGGTTTCTTCGAGGGGGTCGGCTTCGGGTGTGTGTGTGCTGCCTTCGTCGGGGTTGTTTTCTTCGATCTGCTGGCGGGCGGCGTCGGTCTCGGCCTTGCGCAGCTTGTAATAGGTCTGCTTGAGGTTTTCTATGTCGTCTTTGACTTCTTCTACGTTTTTTTCGACGAGCGTCTTCAGCCGGTCTACGATTTCCTGCCGGGTCGACAGCTGGGGTTCTTCGTGGGTGGGCCCGGCTTGGGTACGGGGTGTTTCTCCGGCTGCCGGTTGGGCGGCAACTGTGGGGACGGCGGGGGTTTCGGGGTTGTCGTTCACGGGAATATTTTCTTGGGAATCGCTCATATTGTTTGTTTTTTTTATTTGCTTTCTTTTCTTTTTTTATGTATGGAAAGACAAATTAAAAAAATTATTTGGACAATTCATATATAAACGGGGCACTTTTTGCTAAAAAAAAGCGCATTTGTTTTTTGTCCGAAAGCCGTCTTGCGTCCGGCGGGGACGTAAAACGGCTTTCGCCAAACGGGGGTCCGGGTTCGGGTCCGGGTGTTACCGGCGTTCTTCGATGCAGCCGAATCCGAGACTGATTTTTTCGCCGAATCCGGTGTTGTAAATGAGTTTGTGCAACACGGGGTTGAGGGTGAGGCGGAACTTGTACATGTAGCCGATGGTCTTGGACTCGTCGACGGTGTACCGCTTGATGAAGATGCCTTTGCGCTTGGGGGGCGTGAGCAGGTCGAATTCGAAGCGGAGCTCGTCGAGGGGGAATTCCTTGCGGTAGAAGTAGTGGTATTTGTCGAGGATGGTGTTGAGCATCACGTCCCGGTATTCGGGGGAATCGGGGCCGATGTATTCGATGCCGTTTTCCAGCACGTTGAAGAATACGAGCGGCGAGAGGGAGAGGTACTCCATCGTGTAGCGGTATTCGGGTTCGGGCATGGGCACGATATCGTCGACGACAAATTCGACTTTGCTGTATCGGTCGCCGATGAGGAGGGTCTGGCCGAGAAATATCTGTCTGACCAGTTCTTCGGTGCCTCGTTCGGGCAGAAAGGACATCCACAGCTGCACTCGCCGTGCGAGGATGTAGAGGCGGTCTTCTTCGACCCGAATTCGGGGGATGTAGAAGTTGGAGAGGGAGAAGAGCCGGTAACGGGTGCTCAGTTCGGGCATGAATCCGTTCTGCGACAGCCAGGTTCCACACAAATCCATGTTATCGGAGAGTTTCCGATGTATACAGGATGATAATTCATATTGATAGCTCACGGGCAGCACGGCTCCGTAGCGATCGGCTTTTACGGATAAGATTAATTTGAAACGCATCGGATTAAATTAAGAAGGGTTTATTAACTAATTTATTTATCACACTTATTTTTTTTTCTGTCTTCATCTTTCTTTCTTGTTTTTCCGACTTGGGGCGGGCTTCATTTCTGTGCCCGGTAATAGAGGGTGGACCGGTTGCTGTTGCTGAAGAGTGTCCGGGCGACCTGCTGCATATGGTCGGGGGTTATGGTTTTATATTTGTCTGTCTCGCTGTCGATATCTTCGGCTTTTCCTATCAGTTCGTACCAGGCCAGGTGGGTGGCTTTGCTGAGGTAGTCGATGTTGGAAAAGTGGTGGTCGGACTCGTATTTGTTGACTACTTTGTTCAGTTCTCCGGGTTGGACGGGCTGCTCCTGGAGGGTCTGGACTTCGTGTTGCAGGGCGTCTTCGGCTTGTTGCATCGTGATGCCTTTGTTGAGGCGGCCGGTGATGACGAACAGGCCTGGCTCGATGTCGCCGGTTATGCTGGCGTCGATGTCGGAAAACAGGGGTTTTTCGACGACGAGCCGGCGATAGAGCCGGGAGGAGTCTCCGTTGGAGAGTATGTCGGAGAGCAAATCGCTCGCCCGATAGGTGTCTCCGTGCCGTCCGCTCATGTGCCACGCCATCGCTATGGCGTCGAGGGGTACGGGGCGGGTTATGTCGTGGTACCGGGTCTCGGTCTGCGGGGGTTCGGCGGGGAGGTCGCGGCGGGGTATGTCGCGGCGGGGTATGGGGCCGAACCACTTCTGAGCGAGCCTGACGGCTTCGGCGAAGGGGATGTTCCCGGTGACGGCCAGTATGGCGTTGTTGGGGGCGTAATGCTTGTAATAAAAGTCTTTTACGTCGTCCAGCGTGGCATCTTCGATGTGTTTTATTTCTTTCCCGATGACGGGCCAGCGGTAGGGATGCTTTTTATATGCCAACGGCCGAAGCTGCATATACATGTCGCCGTAGGGTTGGTTGAGGTTGCGTTGTTTGAATTCTTCGCACACTACTTGTTTTTGTACGGCCAGACTTTTTTCGGAGAATTCGAGTTCGAGCATGCGGTCGGACTCCAGCCAGAAGGCGGTTTCGACATTCCGGCGGGGGACGACGCTGTAATAGTTGGTCACATCGCTGCTGGTCCAGGCGTTGTTCTGGCCTCCGGCTTGTTGCAGCGGAGTGTCGAAATCGGGGATGTTGGCTGAACCGCCGAACATGAGGTGTTCGAACAGGTGGGCAAATCCTGTCCGGGCGGGGTTTTCGTCTTTTGACCCGACGTCGTACAGTATATTGAGCGCAACCATTTGTGTTCTGCCGTCGTAATGGTGTATCATTCGCAGTCCGTTCGGCAATACGTATCGGTTTACGGCTATCACTTTTTTTTCAGTTTCATGGTCATGGTTATATCGTCGAGGGGGCGGTCGGCGTCATCGGTGGATACTTTTTGTATGCGTTCGATTACGTCCATCCCGGCGACGACTTCTCCGAATACGGTGTATTCTCCGTCGAGATGGGGTGCTCCGCCTATGGTGGTGTAGGTCTGCCGCTGTTCTTCGGTGAAGGTGACGGGGGGCTGGGCCTGCATCTGTTTTTTGGTTTCTGCAACGAGTTGTTCTTGCAGGGCATGGAATCCGGCATGGTCGCGGTTTTTGCGCAGCTGCATCATTTCGTCGCGGTGCTGGATGGCGAGTTGTGTGAAGATGTGCTGTTCTTGCTGCCGGGTTTTCTGGTGGGCGAGGGTGTCGAGCTGCCCGTTGGTAAGGGTGGTGCCGGTGACTATGTAGAATTGTGTGCCGGAGGAGCGTTTTTCGGGGTTGTGGTTGTCGCCGAGCCGGGCGGCGGCGAGGGCTCCTTTTTTGTGGTAACGGGCGGGGGTCTGGATTTCGGCGGGCAGGGTGTATCCTATGTCGCCTCCGCCGAGCCGTGCTCCGGGCCGGGCGTTTTTGCTGGCGGGGTCGCCTCCTTGTATCATGAATCCTTCGATGACGCGGTGGAAGAGGGTGCCGTCATAGGTGCCTTCCTGGACGTGTTTGATGAAATTGTCCCGGTGCTGCGGGGTGTCGTCGTAGAGTTTTATTTCGATGTCTCCATAGCGGGTGCTTATGGTTACGTGGGTTTCTTTTGTGTTGGTGCTACAGCTCTTCATAGTGAGTGTAAATATAATAAAAAAAATGGTTCGTAGTGTTTTTTTCATTGTATTTTATATAATAATCGTTGCAAATATAATAATTCATAATTAATGTGCCAAAGGGGTGTCTTATTTATGTCGGTTTTGTTTGTTTTTTTTGTCAATGTGTGTACTATTTTAATCGTATTTATGTTTTTGTCCGGGTGATTTCGGACTATTTTAATAGTTTCATCGGGTATGGGGGCGGCTGATGATGGCTTTGTGGATGCGGGGGGTGCGCTGGCCGGGCCTGATTTCGCCGCTGGGGATGTAGAGGGTGTCGTGGTGTTGCACGAGGGTGGTGGTGACGGGCAGGGGGATGGGGGCTTGGCCGATGCTGTCGAGGGTGTGGGTGGTGGTGTTGTAGAGGTGCAGGGTGCGGGTGAATCCGGGATGGTCGGGTGCGGCGGGGATGAGGGTCTTGACGCCGCCGATGAGGAGGATTTTGTCGTTGTCGAGGGGGTGTGCTGTTCCGGCCATGACGGGGTAGTTGCCTTCGAGGGGTGTCCAGGTTTGTGTGTGTGGGTTGTACTTGAAGCCGTCGGGGTGTATGGTCATCTGGCGTCCGGGTCCGAAACTGCGTCCGCCGAAGAGGTAGATTTCTCCGGCTTGTGCGACGCATATGCTGTAGGCTCGGTCGGCTCCGGGCCAGGCGGGGAGTTGCTGCCAGCCGGTTTGGGGTTGGTCGAGGTCGAGCATGAGGAAATGGCGGGTGGATTGTTCGGGGTGCATTTCTTCTTGTCCGCCGGCGAGGTAGATTTTTTGTCCGAGTTGTGTTCCGGCGAGGTTGGAGAGGGGTACGGGCAGCGGGGGGTATGGGTCGGTGATGAGCTGGGGGTTGCCGTCGGGGTCTTGTGTGATGAGATAGAGGCGGTTATAGCAGCAGTCGGCGTCGTTGCCGCCGATGCAGAGGATGCCTTCGGGCTGTTGTATGGTGAGGCCGTAGGCAAGGGGGTGTTCGAGGAAGTTTTCGTAGATGGTGGTTTCTCCGGTTCGGGGATGGATGCGGTAGAGGGTGCTCCACCATTGTTTGGCTCCGCCTTCCCAGACGGGGGCTTGGGGGAAATTGGCTCCGCCGGCGATGACGAGGTACTCTCCTACTCTTCCGGCGAAGGCTCCGGCGAGGCCTTTGTTGGGGTTCATGCCGGCATAGGGGGGCAGGGTGAGTGTGGTGTCCCAGCTGAGGCGGGGGTATGGGTCGGTGTGGCCGGTCTGCCGGCTCGGTGTGCAGCGGCAAAGGGTGAGCAGGAGGAGGAGGGTGAGGATGATGTGGTGTTTTTGGCTGTGGTTTGTTTTCATATGGCGGGTGTTTTGTTTTGCGGGTTATGGCGGGTGGATAAAATGAGGAAGCGTCCTTCACAGGAGGCTTCCTCTGTTATAATTAGCATTTTGGTTTATCGGAGGGGCTTTGCCGTGTGGGGCTCTGCGCTCTCCTTTTTCATGATTCAGGTTATTCTTCGTCGGATTCTTTCATGTTGTGAAATACGTTCTGCACGTCTTCGTCGTCTTCGAACCGTTCGAGCAGTTTTTCGATGGAGGCTCGCTGTTCTTCGGTGACTTCTTTGGTGTCGTTGGGGATGCGTTCGAATTCGGCGCTTTCGATTTCGAATCCGTTTTCTTCGAGGTATTTCTGGATGTTGCTGAAGGACTCGAATTCGCCGTACAGCATGATTTCTTCGCCGTCGGCTTCGACTTCGTCTACGCCGTAGTCGATGAGTTCGAGTTCGAGGTCTTCGAGCGAAACGCCTTCTTTGGCTTTGATTTTAAAGACGCTCTTGTGGTCGAACAGGAACGAGAGGCTGCCGCTGGTTCCGAGTGAACCGCCTGCTTTGTTGAAGTAGCTGCGCACGTTGGCTACGGTGCGGGTGGGGTTGTCGGTGGCGGTTTCTACGACGATGGCGATACCGAAGGGGCCGTATCCTTCGTAGACGATTTCTTTGTAGTCGCCTTCGTCTTTGGAGGTGGCTTTCTTGATGGCCCGCTCTACGTTTTCTTTGGGCATGTTGGCGGCTTTGGCGTTCTGCATGAGTACGCGCAGGCGGGGATTGGCATCGGGGTCGGGGCCGCTTGCTTTGACGGCTATCGAGATTTCTTTTCCTAATTTTGTAAATGTCCGTGCCATGTTTCCCCAGCGTTTGAGTTTTCTGGCTTTCCGATATTCAAAGGCTCTTCCCATTGTTTTATTCTGTTTTATTGGTTTTGTTATCTGAGTTTGGCTCCGGCTTTTTGCTGGAGTGCGTCGATGATTCGGTTCATGATGGTATCGATTTGTTTGTCGTTCAGGGTCTTGCTTTCGTCCTGAAGGATGAAGGAGACGGCGTAGGACTTCTTGCCGGGTTCGAGGTTTTTGCCTTCGTACACGTCGAAGAGGTAGATGTCTTTCAGCAGGCGCCGTTCGGTTTCTCTGGCGATTTTTTCTATTTCGGCAAAGGGCACGGCGGTGTCGAGCAGCAGGGCGAGGTCTCGCTTGACTGGGGGGTATTTGGTGATGTCGGCAAAGGTGACTTTGGTACGGGCGGCTTCTTTCATGAGGCGTGTCCAGTCGAGTTCGGCAAAGTAGACTTCGGTGTCGAGGCTGAAGGTTTTCCGGATTTGGCCGGAGATGATGCCGAGTGTGCCGAGTGTTTTGCCGTCGCGGGTGGCGATGTGCAGGGCGGCGGTGTAGAGGTCGGTGGCGACTTGTGTGTATTGCAGGCGGCCGTCGGGGATGCCCAGCCGGCGGAGGATGTTCTCGACGCAGGCTTTGAGTTCGTAGACGGTGGTTTTTTCGTCGGGGTGCGCCCAGCTGCCGGAGACTCGGTTTCCGGTCATCCAGATGCCGAGATGCTGCTGTTCGCTGTAGGGGGCGAGGACGCCTTTTTGTGTGTCGGCTTCGGGGTCGTACTGGTAGCAGTTGCCGAATTCGTAGAGCCGGAGGTCGGTCCGCCGGCGGTTGACGTTGTAGGCGATGCTTTCGAGGCCGCCGAACAGGAGGGTCTGCCGCAGGACATTGAGGTCGTTGCTCAGGGGGTTGAGCAGTCTGACGCAGCGGGATTCGGGCAGGGTTTCCAGCGGGGTGTACCAGGCGGACTTGGTGAGGGAGTTGTTCATTATCTCGCTGAATCCGCAGCCGGTGAGCTGTTCGGCTATGAGGTTTTGCAGCTGGTGTGCGGTGTCGGTGGGGGTTTTATAGGAGAGGTTGGAGTGTACGCTGTCGGTAAACTCTACGTTGTTGTATCCGTAAATGCGCAGGATGTCTTCGATGACATCGACGTCGCGCTGCACGTCGACCCGGTAGGTGGGCACGCTCAGGGAGAGGCTTCCGTCCTGTTCGTCGAGGATGTCGATTTCGAGGCTGTGGAGGATGTTTCTGACGTCGTCGGCGGGTATGGTTTTGCCTACGAGGGTGTTGATGCGGTCATAGGTGAGCTGCACGGGGTAGTTTTCTATCTTCTGGGGATAGTGGTCGATGATGTGGCCGGTTATCTGGCCTCCGGCGAGTTCTTTGACGAGCAGGGCGGCCCGCTGGAGGACGTAGGTCAGGTTGTTGGGATCGGCGCCTCGTTCGTAGCGGAAGGAGGAGTCGGTGTTGAGTCCGTGCCGACGGGCGGTCTTGCGCACCCACGTGGGGTTGAAATAGGCGCATTCGAGGAATATGTCGGTGGTGTCACGGGTGACGCCGGATTCGAGGCCGCCGAACACGCCGGCGATGCACATGCCTTCGCGGCTGTTGCATATCATCAGGTCTTTGTCGGTGAGGGTGTGTTCGACTTCGTCGAGGGTGATGAACCTGGTGCCTTCGGGCAGGGTTTTCACGATGACTTGCCCGCCTTCGATTTTGTTCAGGTCGAAGCAGTGCAGGGGCTGCCCGGTTTCGTGCAGCACGTAGTTGGTGATGTCGACGATGTTGTTTATCGGGCGCAGTCCGATGGCGCGCAGCCGGTTCTGCATCCAGTCGGGGCTGTCGGTGACGTTCACGCCGCGTATGGTGAGGCCGCAATAGCGGGGGCAGGCTTCGGTGTTCTGCACGTCGACGGTTATGGCGGGGCCTTCGGGGTCGTCGGTCTTATAGGTGTCGACGGGGGCTTTGTGCAGGCGGGGGGTGTATCCGTTGCGGGTCATCCAGGCGGCCAGGTCGCGGGCTACGCCGTAGTGGGAGGCGGCGTCGATGCGGTTGGGGGTGATGTCGACTTCGAGGATGTAGTCGCTTTTGATGTTGTAGTATTCTTTGGCGGGGGTACCGGGCCGGGCGGTTTCGGGCAGGACGATGATGCCGTCGTGGCTCTCGCCGATGCCGAGTTCGTCTTCGGCGCATATCATGCCGAAGGATTCTTCGCCGCGTATTTTGGATTT
>JAFLRV010000025.1 GCA_022511245.1 Coprobacter sp. | reverse complement strand
GATTAGCCTCTTCATACCCTTCCGGATTGTTTTGGGGAGTTCCCATATAGCGTTCACCATACATGATTTCGTAGAAAGACCAGTCGATAACCGGTCCTCCGGCCACCCCGACTTTGAATGTTTCGGGATAGTGGGTCATCAGGTAGGTTGTCATGAATCCGCCGAAACTCCAGCCGTGAACTCCGATGCGGTCGGCATCGACAAACGGATGAGTCTTTAAAAATTCAATACCTTTCATCTGGTCTGCCGCTTCCGTTTTGCCCAGCTGGCGGTGGGTGACATTTTCGAAATTTAATCCCCGATTGGCCGAGCCACGACCATCCAGTGTGAATACGATATATCCGTGTTGGGCCATATAGACATCGAATCCCCGAACATCCCATTTCCACGTATTTCTTACCAATTGGGCATGGGGGCCGCCATATACATAAACGATAACCGGATATTTTTTCGCCGGGTCTAAATCCGACGGTTTTACCATTCGGTAGTACAGTTCCGTGCTGTCGTCGGCAGCCATTATCGTTCCGGTTTCTATCGTCGGATAGTTGTAATTTCTGTACGGATCTTCGGCAGAGAACAACGGGTATGTTTTACCGCTTTTGGTGTCGATAACCTGTTGTACCAGCGGAGTATGGCCGTTGCTGTACTGGTCGATGACATATCGGCCGGTCCGGTCTGTTTTCGTTCTGTGAACCCCCTCTTCCGGAGTAATCTTCGTTCGTTTGCCTGTATTTATGTTTATCTCGTACAGGTGCGATTCCAGCGGAGATGCTTCGGTACTCTCTATGTAAATTGTATTTTTTTTGCCGGAAGGATATACTTGAGTTACCTCCCATGCGCCCTGTGTCAGCTGTTTTATCCGGTTTCCGTCGGTGTCGTACAGATACAGATGCCGGAATCCGTCCTGCCGGCTCAGCCACAGAAACTGATTCGGTTTGTCGGGAATGAAAGTCAGCGGAAATTCCGGTTCTACATATTTTTCGTGCGTATCGGTGAAGAGAACACGCAGTTTCCGTCCGGTTTCGCTGCTGTAGACGGTGAGCCGGCAGGAATCCTGACGGCGGTTAAGCTCCTGTATGTATATCTCTTTTTCGTCCGGCGACCAGGTCAGGTTGGTCAAATACCGGTCTCGGGGAGCTCCGGTTTCGAGATATACGGTTTGGCGGGTGTCGGGACGGAATATGCCGATGCGGGTTTTGTGGCTTTTTTGTCCGGTCATGGGATATTTTATCGCATTCAGCCGGGCCATCGTGCTGTCGCCGACGGTTACCAGCGGATATTCGGCGACATCGCTTTCGTCCATTTCGTAAAAGGCTAAGGCGTTTCCTTCCGGCGACCAGCAGGTTCCCTTGTGCTGTCCGAACTCGTTCCGGTATACGTTGTTGGCGCCGTAAGAGATATTGAGGTTGTCGTTCCGGGCCACGCAAATCCGTTCTCCGTCGGCCGTAAGGATATACAGACCGTTGTCCTGAGTAAGCGCATAACAGTCTTTGGCCGGATGGTAATCGAGATTCCGGTCCTTGTTTTCAAACAGGAATACATTACCCGTTTTGCCCTGTTCCGGCAGGAAATCGAAAAAACATTTTTTTCCGGGTATGCGCACGACATCACCGTCGGCCGTAGAACGTATTTCAAACGAAGACAAGTGATTCAGTTCGGGAATACGGGGGTTGTCGGCAGCGGCCGCCTTTACGTCATCGAAAGAGAACCAGATTTGTTTTCCCTTTTTTTTGTGGGGCGAAATCTTGTAGACCGTGTCGTTGAGCAGAAAAATACAATCGTCGCCGTAAAACGAAAGTTGTTTGAGCGATTTGTTGTAAGGCGACAGGCGATTGTACTGTTTTCCGCCCGGAATCAGATGTTCGAAGGTCAACTCTTTTTTTTGGGCCATGACAGCAGAACTGATAATGGTTAACAGAAAAAGATACAGTATGCGTTTCATTGTTTTCGGGTCTTGGGATTGGTATTCTTGCCGGTGGTCCGTCGGGTTGTTTTCGGGTTGGCCGGTTTTTCTTTGAAAGAAGGTTTCGGACTGCGGGAAGCCTTTTTCAACGGTTTTTCGTCCCGTGAACCCCTCTTTTTGTAGGGAGAAGAATCCACCTCTTTATCGTTAGATTTTTTCCGGGATTTCTCTTTCAACGCCTTCTGTTGTTCCTGATACCGGTCTCTCAGCCGTTTCCAGCCCGGCCGGTTGTCTACATCAGGGTCTTGTATCGAAGGCAGTTTGAACGTGACGAATTTTTCAATGGCCTCTTCCCCGTGCAGCATTTTGGGTTTTTGCCATTTTTCATCTTCTCCCGGAAACCGCCGCTCCTCTTTTTGCCCTCTTTTTTCCGGTATTCGGCCGTATTTTTTCGTGGCTGCCGGGAATTGGGCCGTTTCTCTTTTTTTCTCCCGGAAACCGCCCGTTTTTTGTTTGAAATCCCGGTATTTTCCGTCGAAAATCTCATATTTGCGGTACTGGCATTCCAGCGCACCGTTCATCATTTCGAGTTTCAGGGCAGGTTTCAGTCCTATCCGGTCGAAACAATCGTCCCGGTAGCTGATAATCCAGCAGTCATAACCTTTGAACACATGTTTCAGCCGTTCGCCTATCATGCTGTAAAGACCCAGCAGGTCTTCGCTCGTGATGCGTTCCCCGTAGGGCGGATTTGTGACCAGCACCCCGTTTTCCGGAGCTTCGGTGCACTGCTGGAACGGCTGTACGTTCAGTTCGATGTATTTCGACATTCCGGCGCTTTTTATGTTGCGCTCCGCGATGGAGACGGCTTTGGGGGAGATGTCCGAGCCGTATATTTTGTATTCGAACGGCGTTTCCATGCTGTCGTCGTTATACAGCCGGTCAAAAAGCTCCTCATCGTAATCCGGCCACCGTTCGAAAGCGAAATCTTTCCGGTATATTCCCGGAGCCGTACGAGTGGCAATCAGGGCGGCTTCAATCAGGAAAGTTCCCGAACCGCACATCGGGTCGATGAAATTTTTGTCTCCTCTCCAGCCTGTTTTCAGAATCAGTCCGGCGGCCAGGACTTCGTTGATGGGGGCTTCGGTCTGGTCTACCCGGTAACCTCTTTTGTGCAGCGACTCCCCCGAACTGTCAAGCGAGAGCGTGCAATTGTGCTGCGAAATATGCAGGTTGAGCAGAATATCGGCGTTGTTGATGCGCACCGAAGGTCTTTTGCCGTATTTTTCCGCAAAATAGTCGGCGATGGCATCTTTGGTGCGGTACGTTACAAACTTGGAATGTTTGAATTCGTCGGAATACACCACCGAGTCAATGGCAAAAGTTTTGTCGGGAGAGAGGAATTTGTCCCAGTTGAAACTTTTTATCTGGTCATACACTTCGTCGGTATTGCTGGCCGAAAACCGGTATATGGGTTTCAGTATCCGCAAGGCGGTCCGCAGTTGCAGATTAGCCTTGTACAACAGTTCTTTGTCGCCGGTAAAAGAGACCATGCGCCGTCCCGGTTCTATGTTTTCTCCGCCCAGCAGGGCGATTTCCTCCGCAAGGACATCTTCCAGTCCCTGCATTGTTTTTGCTATAATTTCAAACCTCTCGTTTTTCACCTGTGAGTTTATTGGATAATGGTTATGTATCTCTGTTCAGCGGGCATCCGGCTGCATGATGCGGGCTCCGGGCGGCACATCCTCCGTTACCCAGACATTGCCTCCGATGACCGCACCTTTGCCGATGGTTATCCGTCCTAAAATCGAAGCGTTGGAATATATGATGACATCGTCCTCGATAATCGGGTGCCGCAAGATGCCTTTGATGGGATTTCCGTTTTCGTCTGACGGGAAACTTTTGGCGCCCAGCGTTACGCCCTGATATATTTTCACATTGTTTCCGATGATGGATGTCGCCCCGATGACGACCCCCGTGCCGTGATCTATCGAGAAATAGCTGCCGACCGTTGCGGCCGGATGTATGTCAATTCCCGTTTCCGAATGAGCCATTTCCGATATCATTCGGGGAATAAGAGGGACCTCCAGTTTCAGCAGTTCATGTGCGATACGGTAGTTGCAGACCGCCCGGATGGCCGGATAGCAGAAAATCACCTCGCCGTAGCTTTCAGCCGCCGGGTCGCCGTTGTACGCAGCGATAACGTCGGTGTTCAGTATTTGCCGCAACACCGGCAGGCGTTCGATAAATTCGGCCGCACGTTTTACGGCCTCTCCCCGCAGGTTGTCGAGGTCGATGTCCCGGCTTCGGTCACAGGTAAAGCAGAGCCCGGCCAGAATCTGCTCCGAGAGCAGTTCATACAGTTTTTCGGTGTTTACCCCGATATAAGAAGCGATGTTGCGGCTGTTGATATTGGCATATCCGAAATAACCCGGAAAGAGCAGCGAGCGGCACAGCATGATAATCTCCTGCAACACCTTCTCCGACGGGAACGGCTCGCCTTCGTGGTGGTGAAGGCAGAGGGCGCGGGCCGATTCATATTCCGACAATTTTGCTACCGTCAACGTGATGATGTCCGAGTATTTGTTCAGATTCATTTTTTTCGGTTTTTGTATTAAAGATACAACCTAAAATGCAAAGGTAGAAATTCTTGCCGATATTTTGGCTGAAAAGCCAAAAGAAAACAGCCTGTCACGGGGTTGTCTCCGTTTTTTCCGCTCCGTTCAGTATCAGTATCGATTCGGGGCCCATATTGAATACCAGATCGATGATGCTCATATCGGGGAGGAAGCCGTGTTTGTCGGCAAAAACCTGATAATACACCTGTGCGGTAAAATCACGATTATCGGCATGTTTAGGGTGTATCGCCTCCCTGAAATCCCGCTCATCGGCCGTAAATTCGGTTTTGTAATGCGATGTAAAACGGATTTGGGGATGAATGTCGAGCCAGTCGCACACGATGTGCAGCAGTTCGTTGTTGAAGTCGAGCAGGAGCCGTCCGTCTTGGTTTTTTTGGTAGCAAGGGAACAAATCGTCCCGGTAATATTCGAAAAAAGGGGTCGACCCGTAAGCCGAAACGATGGCGTTCCAGTGCAGGTGCTGCCAGTTGTCGTGGTTCGAAATCCGGATGTCTCCGTCCGGACATTTGGCCTGTTGCGGTTTTATGACCGGAACCGAGAGCGGCATGATGCCGTTGGCCCCTGCGATATGGCAGCGGTTGCGGTAAGTCTGTTTTACATAATGGCTGCGGGTCTCTATTTCGATAACCGGGTAGTGGTACAGTTTGGCAAAATAGGACACCGGCGGAAGATAGGCGGTCGACAGGCAGGCGGTGCGGTACATAATCAATCGATAGGTTTAAAAAGCCGGTCGGTTCTCAGCGGGCCGGACAGCGGTTTTCGGGGGTCTATGGAATACCCTACGGCAACACCTTTGCCGATGAGGTGGGAGTGGGGTACGGCGCCGAATATCCGGGAATCGGCGGCTTTTGCCCGGTGGTCGCCCGCTATCCAGTAATAAGGTTGCGACAAACGCACGCTCTTCACGGTTTTTCCGTCCAGAAGCAGCCGGTTTCCCGTCCGGGTCACGGGGAGGTTTTCGTGTCTCACGAGCAGGGGGTAGAGGAGATGGATGTTTTCCGGTGTAATGTTTACCGGTTCGTGAGGTCGGGGCAGTATTATCGTATAATTGTTCTGTTTCAGGTGTATCGGTTGGAGCAAATCGGCCCGTTGGGCGATACGCCGTATCTCTTCGGCCCGGTATCGGGGGAAGAAGCGGATGCGGTAGTCTGGGATGCGTTCGAATCCCGTATCGGGAATCCGGGCCTGTATCAGAATGGAGCAGAGTTGAGCCTCCAGCGAGTCCGGAGTCAGATAAGCATCGTATGTTTGGGGCGGCAGGATCGCCTCTTTTCCGTTGATAAAGAGGTGTCCGTTGCTCATGCAAACCGTGTCACCCGGCACGCCGATACATCGTCCTACGGCGATTTTCCGGCGGTCTGTCGGAATTTTCCGGGTCGGGGCATCCGGTCGGTTAAAAACCACGATATCGTTCCGTTTGGCCTCTTTCGGGAAAAGACGGAGATAAGGTATCTGCGGAAAGGCAAAATATGATTTCAGTTTTGTTCCGGGAATCGAGTCGTGCAGAAACGGCAGGGCCAGCAACGTTTGCGGCAGTCGCAGACCGTAACTCCACTTGTTTACGAGCAGGTTGTCGCCTTCGAGCAGCGTCTCCTCCATCTGGTTGGCCGGAATGCGGTACAGCTGCACGCCGGTATTTTTAATCAGCCATACGGCGAATACGATTCCCAACAGCAGCAGACAACCGTTTTTTGCAACATTTCTCTTCATGACACCCTTTCCCGGACGCAGGCCGTTTTTAGTCCCGGCCCACCGATTTGAACAGGCGGTTGAAACGGATGCGTCCGTCGAACCAGGCCCGGTCTTTGTCTATCGACAACCATACCACCAGCGGTTTGCCTACGATATGGTCTTCCGGAACGAATCCCCAGAAACGGCTGTCGGCCGAGTTGTCCCGGTTGTCGCCCAGCATCATGTAGTAATCCATCTTGAAGGTATATTCGTCGGTTTCCGTACCGTTGATATAGATTTTGTTGTTTTTCACCTCGAGCCGGTTGCCTTCGTAGTTCCGGATTACCCGTTCGTATACCGGCAGGTTGTCCGGAGTCAGTTTCAGTGTGGCGCCCCGTCGGGGAATCCACACCGGACCGTAATTGGCCCGGTTCCAGCCATGTGAATAGCCGAGCGGATAAGTTTCTCCGCCGAATTCTCCCGGTTCGCCCACCACCTTGACCACGAACGGATAACTTTTGATTTTCTCCAGAGCCTTTTGGGTCAGCGGCAGCCGGTAAACCGGCAGGCCCGTCCGGATTTGGTCCGGGTCAAATCCGAGAAACAGCAGTAAATCCGGGTTGTTGACATATTCACGGTCATCGGCACTGACGTCGAGTTCTCTGAAATTCAGTTCCCCCAGTCGGGTGCCGTTGGTCATTACATAGTAGTTCAGCTGCATGTTTTCGGGGTTTTTCTGCTTCACCCCGTTGAGGTATATTTGGTTGTCGATAATCCGGAACGTATCGCCCGGCATGCCTACGCACCGTTTCACATAATTTTCGCGGCGGTCGACCGGCCGGAATACGATATCACCGAAAATATCCTTGTTCCGGAGGATGGTTTCCCGGCCCTCCCGGTAGCAAAGGGTGTAGTAGTCCGGGTTCTGCACTTTCAGTGCGACCGTGTCTCCGGCGGGGAAATTGAACACGACGATATCGTTAAGCTGTACCGTACCGGTTCCCCGCAGCCGGTGATAAGGCCATTGCGGTTTTTCGATGTACGACTTGGTATTCACGACGGGCAAGGTGTGCTGGGCGAGCGGGAAAGAGAGCGGCGTATTCGGCATGCGGGGGCCGAAACTCAGTTTGCTGACAAACAGATAGTCGCCGACCAGCAGCGATTTCTCCAGAGAAGAGGAGGGGATTTTATAGTTCTGGAAAAAGAACGTGTTGATGATATAGACCGCTACCAGCGCATAGAGGATGGCATCGACCCACTCCATCGTTTTCCGGAAAGCCCGGTTTTCCGATGTCCGCCAGAATCCCCAGCGGATAAACCGGGTCAGGTAGATGTCGGTGAAAAGGACAATCAGCAGCAGAATCCATCCGTTGCCGATCCACCAGGCAAAACCGATGGTGACAAGGGCGGCTGCGGCGAAACGGATCCAGCGGGAGCGGGTTACGGCGCCGAGCCGGGATTTCAGGGAGCCCCCTTTGTTCGGGGCGGTATGTTGAGATTGGTTTTCCATTCGGTTCGACAATTAAAAATTCAACATGTCCTGCATGGTCAGAAAACCCTTCTTTCCGCAGGTGAATTCGGCGGCCACAACCGCACCGAGAGCGAATCCCGCCCGGCTTTTGGCATCGTGGGTGATGGTTATCGTATCCACGTCCGATTCGTAGATGACCGAGTGTATGCCCGGCACTTCTCCCTCCCGGATTGATTTGATTTCCAGTTCGTTGTGTTCGGCTGTTTTCCCTTCGACCCATGCGGTTTTGCGGTCGATGGCGGCGACGATGTCCTGAGCCAGCGAGATGGCGGTGCCGCTGGGGGCGTCCAGTTTGTGAATGTGGTGCGTCTCCTCCATTTTGACCTCATAGGCCGGAAAATCGTTCATGATGCGGGCCAGGTACCGGTTGACGGCGAAAAAGATGTTGACGCCCAGACTGAAATTCGAGGCGTAAAAGAAAGTGGCCCCCTTTTCGCAGGCCGCTTTGATTTCCGGCAGGTGTTCGAGCCATCCGGTCGTTCCCGATACCACCGGCACACCGGCCTCAAAAGCCTTGCGGTAATTTTGCAGTGCGACGGCAGGCTGGGTGAATTCGATGGCGGCATCGGCGCTTTTGAAGGCATCCGATGCGAAGTCCTGCTGGTTGTTTATATCGATGATACAAACGATTTCATGACCCCGTTTGCGGGCTATCTGTTCGATGGTCCGGCCCATTTTGCCGTAACCGATGAGAGCGAGTTTCATTTTGGGCAAATTCTGTTAAAAAACATCCGATACTTTATTTTCAGATTCGAAGATAAGGTTTATCTTGCAAATATCAATGAAAGACAATCGATTTTTAACGATGGGACAGCCGTTTTTATGGAAAAGTTAATGTATTACATCTGGCAGCACCGGCTCTATTCTTGTCCGGAGATGAAAACGACGGACGGCCGTTCCTTCGAGATTATAGATTCCGGACGGCCCAATCCCGATTCCGGTCCCGATTTTTTCAATGCGAAGATTCGCATCGGAGAGCACGTTTGGGCGGGCAATGTAGAGATTCATCTCCGTTCGTCCGACTGGCTGAAGCACAGACATCAGAACGACAAGGCCTACGATTCGGTCATTCTGCATGTAGTCGGGGAGGCCGATTGCGACATTTTCCGCACCGACGGCGAAGCCATTCCCCAGTGGGAGATGCCCTGCTCCGCCCGTTTCCGGGACGAGTATGTCCGCTTTGTCGACGGCAAGGACCCGTTGCCCTGCGCCTCCAGTCTGGCCGGTTTGCCGCCGCTTTTTCTCTCCGACTGGAAAAGTGCCCTTTCCATAGAGCGGCTGGAACAGAAATCGCAGCGCATTCTCGACTGGGTCGACCAATATCGGGGCAACTGGGAAGAAGTTTGCTACCTGACCCTTTCCCGTACGCTCGGTTTCGGAGCCAACAGTGATGCGTTTGAACGGCTGGCCCGTTCGCTGCCGCTGCATTTTCTGCAAAAGCATGCCGATTCGCTGTTTCAGACCGAAGCCTTTCTTTTCGGACAAGCCGGACTGCTCCTGCCCGGAGCCTGTCCCGGCGACGAATATTACGGCCGGTTGTGTGACGAATATGCCTTTCTGAAAAACAAGTTTTCCCTTACCCCCGTCAACGGCGACAGCTGGAAGTTTTTCCGGCTTCGGCCGGCCAATTTCCCGCACCGGCGCATCGCCTTACTGGCCCGCATGATACACGGCGGGTTTTCGCTGTTTTCCCGCATTTGCGAACAGACACGGGAAAAAGAGTTCCGTTCGCTGTTTCAGACCTATCCGGGCGGTTATTGGGAGCACCATTACACATTCGGACGGGAATCCACCACCCTGCCCGGAACATTGAGCCGGGCGGCGGTCGATGTGCTGTTTATTAATACGGTGGCGCCGTTGCTCTACAGTTACGCCCTTCGGACGGGAAATGAGAGGTATGCCGACCGGGCCATGCGTTTGCTCGAACAGTTGCGCCCCGAAGAAAACCGGATAATCCGCTGTTTCCGGCAAAACGGAATCGGGGCGGCCAATGCGCTCGACAGTCAGGCGCTGCTACAGCTGCATACCGCCTATTGCGAACGACGCAAATGCCTGTATTGCCGCATCGGGTACCGGATATTCTCCCGGCCGGAACTGCGGTAATCTCACCCGGTCAATCCAGATTCTTTTTGGGATAGTCTATCGTGTAGTGAAGGCCCCGGCTCTCTTTGCGGGCCATTGCCTGTTTGATAATCAGGTAGCCTACGGTAATCAGGTTGCGCAGTTCGCAGATTTCCCGCGACACGACCGACCGGGCAAAGAGGTTTTCCGTTTCACGATAAAGAATTTCGAGCCGGTCCAGCGCCCGTTTCAGCCGCAGATTCGACCGCACGATACCCACATAGGCCGACATAATCTGTTCCACCTCCCGGACACTCTGAGTAATCAGCACCATCTCTTCCGGCAGGGATGTACCCTCGTCGTTCCAGTCGGGAACCCCGTCCTTTATCCGGATGTCCGGCAGCGATTTTACGGCATGTTTAGCCGCAGCGTCGGCATACACGACAGCCTCTATCAACGAGTTCGATGCCAGTCGGTTGGCGCCGTGCAATCCCGTGCAGGAACATTCGCCTACCGCATAGAGGTGTTTTATCGACGAGCGGGCGTCGAGGTCTACCCTGATACCGCCGCACAAGTAGTGGCAGGCCGGAGCCACCGGGATGAAGTCTTTTGTGATGTCGATGCCTAACGACAGGCATTTCTGGTATATGTTGGGAAAATGCGCTTTGGTCTCTTCGGCGTTTTTGTGGGTAACGTCGAGATAGACACATTCGTCGCCCCGAATCTTCATCTCGTTGTCGATGGCACGGGCTACGATGTCACGGGGAGCGAGCGAACGGCGGTCATCGTATTTCTGCATGAACTCTTTGCCGTCTTTCGTTTTCAGTACGGCGCCGTAACCCCGCATGGCCTCCGTGATGAGGAAGCTGGGCCGTTCACCCGGATGGTAAAGGGCCGTCGGATGAAACTGGATGAACTCCATGTCCTTCACCTCGCCTTTGGCCCGGTATACCATGGCGATGCCGTCTCCGGTAGCTACCGGAGGATTGGTGGTCGTGTGGTATACGTTTCCGATGCCGCCGGTGGCGATAAGAGTGGTTTTCGACAGAAAAGTATGGATGTGGTTGGTCTTTTCGTCCAGCACATACGCCCCGTAACATTCGATATTGTCCGAGTGGCGGGTCACCTCCTCGCCCAAGTGGTGCTGGGTAATGATTTCTATGGCGAAATGGTGTTCGAACACCCGGATTTTCGGATGTTTTTTCAGGGCCCGTATCAGGCTGTCCTGTATTTCGGCGCCCGTGTTGTCCCGGTGGTGCAGTATCCGGAATTCGGAGTGGCCGCCCTCTTTGTGCAGGTCGAACTCCCCCTTCTCGTTTTTGTCGAAGTCCACCCCCCAGTCAATCAGTTCCTCGATTTGTCCGGGTGCCTCCCGCACCACTTTTTCCACAGCGGCCCGGTCGCTGATGTAGTCTCCGGCGACCAGCGTATCCTGGATATGTTTTTCAAAATTGTCGACAAGGTTGTTGGTGACCGAAGCGATACCCCCCTGGGCATAAAAGGTGTTGGCCTCTTCGAGACCGGTTTTGCAGAGTACGGCCACTTTGCCTTTTTCGGCCACTTTGAGGGCGAAGCTCATGCCGGCGATACCGGAGCCGATAACCAGAAAGTCGAATTTCTGTACCATAGTCATTTCTTTGGGTCGCCGCCTGTCGGCAGGCGGCGAGGTTTATACATTGAATCTGAAGTGCATGATGTCTCCGTCCTGTACGACATACTCTTTCCCCTCCACGTTCATTTTGCCCGCCTCTTTGCAGGCAGATTCCGAACCGAAGGCGATATAATCTTCATATTTGATGACTTCGGCCCGGATAAACCCCTTTTCGAAGTCGGTATGGATGATGCCGGCACACTGGGGAGCCTTGCTGCCTTTGCGGTAGGTCCAGGCCTTCACCTCCTGCGGTCCGGCCGTGAAATACGTCTCCAGATTCAGCAGTTTGTATGCCGACTGAATCAGCCGGGCCACGCCCGATTCCTCCAGTCCGATTTCGTTGAGGAACATCTGCCGCTCCTCGTAGGTGTCCAGTTCGGCGATTTCCGACTCTATTTTGGCGGCCACGACGAGGATTTCGGCATTTTCATCTTTGACGGCCTCCCGCACCTCTTCGACATAACGGTTGCCGCTGACGGCGCTGTTTTCGTCGACATTGCAGATATACATTACCGGTTTGCTGGTAAGCAGGAACAGTTCCCGGGCGATTTTCTGTTCGTCTTTGGTTTCGAACGTCACCGTTCGGGCCGATTTGCCCTGTTCCAGCGCCTCTTTGTATCGGCGCAGTACCTCATACATCAGTTTGGCATTCTTGTCGCCGCCGGTCTGGGCCTGTTTCTGTATCCGGTCGATGCGGCTGTTGATGGTTTCGAGGTCTTTCAGCTGCAATTCGAAGTCGATGATTTCCTTGTCTCTCACCGGGTTCACGCTGCCGTCGACATGCGTGATGTTGTCATCGTCGAAACACCGCAGGACATGCAGTATGGCGTCCGTTTCCCGGATATTGGCGAGGAATTTGTTCCCCAGACCCTCCCCTTGGCTGGCCCCTTTGACCAGTCCGGCGATATCGACGATTTCCACTGTGGTGGGGACGATGCGCTGGGGCGACACCAGTTCAGCCAGTTTGTTGAGCCGGTTGTCGGGGACGGTAATGACGCCCACGTTCGGTTCTATCGTGCAGAAAGGAAAATTCGCCGACTGGGCTTTGGCGTTCGATAAACAGTTAAAAAGCGTAGACTTTCCGACATTGGGCAGACCTACTATTCCACATTGTAATGCCATGTTTGTATTCTGTTTGTGTAAATAACATTTCCGGGTACAAAGATACGCAATCTTTTATAAGTCCGGCAACCTGCCGGACCTTAATTTTTTGAACCTCCGGGCGACGCGGGTTGTTGTTGAGGGTATAGACAGAAGAAATGAGTATAGATCGGTCCGATAAGTTTGCTTTGGCGCTCATCGAGTTTATCAAGCGTCTGCTGGAGGCGGCGGGAGTGCCCCGTGTCCGGCTCGACGGCTGGGAAGAAGTCATTTATGTCGTCACGATTGTTTTCATCGCATTGGTGGTCGGACGGCTCTCTCGGGTGGTGATACACTATGTTTTCATGTATTTTTTCTCAGACAGCCGCAACGGAGTGCTGAAAATCCTGACCGAGCGCAAAATCTTTTCCCGCTCGTCCATGCTCATACCGCCGTTGATTATCATTTCCCTGTTGCCTTTTGCGTTCGATACCTCGTCCCGGCCCTATATGGTCATCACGCGGGTATGTTGGATATACCTGATAATCGCTTTCGCGGTATTCGTCAATCTGTTTCTGACCGCCCTGTGGAATATCGTTTCCCGCCGGGAGGGGCTGCGGGACCGCCCGTTGAAAGGGCTGTTGCAGATAACCAAAGGAATCGTCGTCGGGTTTGCGGTCATTTTCATCGTTTCGATGCTGGCGGGCAAGTCGCCGATGAATCTCATTACCGGGCTGGGTGCTTTTGCCGCCGTGCTGATGCTTGTTTTCCGGGACAGCATTCTGGGGTTCGTGGCCGGAGTGCAGCTCTCCGAAAACGACATGGTGCGGCGGGGCGACTGGATTGTCGTGCCCGGCACTCCGGTCAACGGGGTTGTACTCGATATCACGCTGAACACGGTCAAGGTGCGCAATTTCGACAATACCACCATGACCATCCCGCCCTATACGCTCATCTCCAAAAACTTTCAGAACTGGCGGGGCATGTCCGACTCCGGCGGGCGGCGCATCAAGCGGGGATACAACATCGACGCCGAAACCGTCGGGTTCTGTACGCCGGAGATGCTCGAAGAGTGGAAAAAGATACCGTTGCTGACCGATTATATCACCCGCAAGCAGGAGCAGCGGGCCGCCGGCCGGGAGCAGAATACGGCCAATGCCGCCGGATTGCCCGACGGCACCATCGAGACCAATCTGGGCGTGTTCCGGGCCTATATGACGCTCTACCTGCGGCAGCATCCCCTGATTAACCGGGAGCTGACGCTCATGGTGCGCACCCTTGCACCCGGCATCGACGGGCTGCCGCTCGAAATATACTGTTTTTCGGCCGACAAAGTATGGACCGACTACGAATCGGTGCAGGCCGAGATTATGGAACATTTTCTTTCCGTGCTGCCCCGTTTCGGCCTGCGGGCATTCCAGCAGGTCGGCGGCCGGGATATCGGGCGGGTCAATCAGCGATGATTCGGCGACATTTTCAGAAACCGTTCGATACCCGTTCTTACCGATGACAGCCCGAAGTCATCGGGCGATATTTCGTCACGGGGCATGAAGCGGCACTCCGCCACATCGTCTTGCGGGTTCAGATTTCCGTCGGGAGCCACCCGGCAGACGAAGAAAAGATCGATGGTATGCACATCGAGACCCGAATAAGGATAGACGTTGGGCAGCGAAAAGAGATATTGCGATTCGGTGACCGTCAGGCCCGTTTCCTCCCGGATTTCCCGGACCAGCGCCTCTTCGGCCGTTTCGGCCGGGTTCATGAATCCGCCCGGCAGGTCGAGAGACCCTTTCGCCGGCTCTTTGGCCCGGCGGCACACCAGAATGCGGCCGTTGTCATCGGTCACGATGCCCGCTACGGCACCTTTCGGGTTGAAATAGTAGACGAAACCGCACGATTCGCACCGTTTCGACTGGCTGTCGTTTTCGGCAAAAGCGCCGGACCCGCAGCGGGGGCAGAAGCGGAAAAGATGCAGCAGATGTTTTTCCGCCCTCATTTCCGGCCTTTTTTATCCGGGACAGCATCCGGCACAACGCTCAGCATCCGGCGGTATTCGGCCGGATTTTGCAGAATCTCGACCGCTTTCTCCGTATCCCTGTCGTATTTCAGCGATTGAACGATTTCCCCCTTCTGGTAGTAGTACCGTTTGACGATTTCAATCGACAGCAACTCCTCTATATCCTCTCTGGCCAGGTTGAGGTCTTTGTCGAGGTTGTGGTTCAGTTTCTTTTCCAGCGCCTCGAACTCTTCGGTCGCATCCTCCAGATAACCTTCGAACCGGGCGATGGTCTTCAGCTCCTGCAAAACCTTTTCGCTCTGTTTGTCATAAGAGAAATCTTTCGATTTGACGAACGATTTGAACGCCTCGAACTCCTCGTCGGTCAGAGCGAACTCCTCGACCGGAGCAATGGTCGGGTGCTCTTGGGCGTAAGCGGTGGCAAAATCGAAAAAGAGCAGGTCGTTCAGCAGGTAAAATCCGATGTTTCCTTTCCGGTCGGCCGAGTCGGCTGTCATGACAATATCGGGATTGATGCCGCCGCCGTCACGCACGATGCGACCGTTGGCCGTCCGGTAAGCCGTCGTGAGGCTGTCGGGAATCCGGCCCACGCTTCCGTCGGGGTTCCGGTGCGAATAATCTATCGCCTGTATCAGTCTTCCGCTGGGAATATAATATTTGGCCGTCGTCACTTTCAGCGTCCCGTTGTAGGGCAGGGAGCGGGTCGACTGTACCAGGCCCTTGCCATACGTTCTTTCCCCGATGATGACGGCCCGGTCGAGGTCTTGCAGGGAGCCCGCCACGATTTCCGATGCAGAAGCCGAATTGCTGTTCACCAGTACGGCCAGCGGCAGATCCGGAGCAATCGGTTCCTGCGTTGTCTTGTAAGTTCGGTCCCACTGCTTTATTTTCCCTCGAGTGGAGAGGAGTTCTTTCCCTTTGGGCACGAAGTAGTTGACAATCTGTATCGCTTCGTCAAGAATACCGCCGCCGTTGCCCCGCAGGTCGAAAATCAGCCCTTTGATATTCTGTTTTTTCAGCTCCAGCAAAGCGGTTTTTACCTCGCTGGCCGCTTTGTCGGTAAAACTGTTCAGGTATATGTATCCGATGCTGTCGCCCACGATGCCGAAATAAGGAACCGACGGCAAGGTAATTTTTTTCCGCACGATGTCATACGTCTGCAATCCGTCCGTTCCGGGACGTTCCACCGTCACCTTGACGACGGTATTGGCCGGGCCCTTCAGCCGGTCGCTCACTTGCGACGAAGAGAGGCCCTCCAGCGGTTCGTCATCGATTTTCACCAGCTTGTCACCGGCTTTCAGTCCCGCCAGCTGAGCCGGCAGTCCCTCGTAAGGCTCCGAGATGTACGTATTCTTTTCACGGGAGAGAATCAGCGACCCGATACCGCCGTATTCACCGGTGGTCATGAAACGGAAATCTTCCTGTTCCGATTCGGGAATGTAGACCGTATAAGGGTCGAGGCGGTTCAGCATGGCCTGTATGCCGGTGTTCATGTTCTTTTCCGTGTCGATGGTATCCACATAGAACAGATTCAGTTCTTTGTAAAGAGCATTGAATATTTCCAGATTTTTCGCCACATCGAAATCCCGTTTGCGGGGTTCGTCGGCCCATGCCGTCGAGGCAAAAATCAGTCCGGCCAGCCACACCGGAAATTGACGGAACAAAAAATTTCTTTTCATCGTTTTCGAATATTTCTTTTAGAGATGAGCGGTAAAGTTAGGCACAAAACCGAAAAACACCTTCATTTTCGCCTTATTTTTCACTAAAAAGATAAAAACAGTCGATATCGGAGGCCGGTCAGTCGGCCCGGAAGAGGAGCCGGACATCGTTTTTTATCCTTTCCCAGCGGGAAGAATCCATGCAGGTGCCGACGATTTCGATAACGTTTCCGGAAAGCACGGAGCCGGTTTTTCCGGCCGTTTTCAGGGAACAGCCGTGCGCAAGGGCATACAGAAACCCGGCGGCATACAAATCGCCCGCTCCGGTCGTGTCGATGCACCGGGCCGGGATAGCCTCTATCCGGATTTGTCGTTTTCCCTGTCTGACAAGCGAGCCATCCGCCCCGCATTTCACGACGGCGATGTCGCACGCTTCAGAGAGCACCCTCACGGCTTCGGCCGGTACTTTCCCCGTGTAGGCCAGCGCCTCCTCCTCGTTGGCGAATACGATGTCCACATAATCCCGTATCAGTTCGCCGAAAAAGTCCCGGTGAGCCTCCACCACGTTGTAGCTGGCCAGGTCGAGCGAGATGCGCAGTCCGGCGTTGCGGGCCATACAGACGGCGGTCCGTATCAGGTCCGGGTCCTGCACCAGATAGCCCTCGATGTGCAGCAGGTCATATCCTCCGAACATTTCCGGCCGGAGTTCCGCCGCCGTCAGAGAAGCCGCCGCACCCAGATAAGTGCCGAACGTCCGTTCCCCGTCGGGCGACACCAGCGTCATGGCACGACCCGACGGCAGGTCCCCTTCCAGCAGCCGGGACTCAACGCCCGCCTGTTCCAGCGCCTCCCGGTAAAAACGGCCGCATTCGTCCCGTCCGATTTTGCCGATGAATCCCGCCGGCAGTCCCATCCGGGTGATGCCGGTCAAGGTATTGGCCGCCGAGCCGCCCGGAGCCAGCACCGTGTCATACCCTTTGAACAGAGCGGTAAGTTCGGCCAGTTTCTGTTCATCGATTAGCTGCATGCCCCCTTTGAGCAGGCCGGTACGGGAAATCTCCCCGTCGGTCGGCAAGGTTGCCAGAACATCGGTCAAGGCATTCCCCAGTCCTAAAACTTTCATATGGAAATTTTTTTTGCAAATATATTGCATAATTGGAAATAACACATTACTTTTGCAACGCATTTTTACCGGAATGCAAAATTCTTCAGTAGCTCAGTCGGTTAGAGCATCTGACTGTTAATCAGAGGGTCGTAGGTTCAAGTCCTACCTGAAGAGCTTTTTAAACGAGTGAATATTTTATTCTTCAGTAGCTCAGTCGGTTAGAGCATCTGACTGTTAATCAGAGGGTCGTAGGTTCAAGTCCTACCTGAAGAGCGCAAGGCCTGTCGCAAGACGGGCCTTTCTGTTTTCCCACCCGTAGGGACATGTCGTGACATGTCCGGGCGACCGAACCCGTGAAACAATACCAACGATTTGTCGGCCCCGTGTAGGGACATGTCGTGACATGTCCGAAAAGAATAAAACACGTTAGCATATACGCACGCCGACAGGCCGGAGCCGCCTCTGCTTTGTAGCGGAGGGAATATTTTCGTGCC
>JAFLRV010000024.1 GCA_022511245.1 Coprobacter sp. | reverse complement strand
GAAGAACCAATCTTACCGATACCCAAACCTGCACCTATCGCTACGATACCTGCACCTATACATGCTCCGATTTTTGCCAAACCTGCACCGGCTACTGCCTGCAATAAAATCATTCCTAACATAATGTTCTTTTTTTAATTGTTATACATTTATTTTATTTTTCCATATTATTTTTCACTCTCTTCTCCGTGTGCTCTCGACAGACTGATAAAAATGGTCGACAGCATGGTAAATACATATGCCTGAATAAAACATATCAGGAAATGCAACAGATTCATAAAGATGGAGAACAACACCGACAACACGGTCGTACCGGCAACAACAGCCGTCCCCATCGCCCCGAAAATGAAAATCAGGGATATCAATACCAGCACGATAAGGTGTCCGCCCAGCATATTGGCAAACAGACGTATCATGAGTGCCACCGGCTTGGTAATCGCACCGAAGACTTCGATAACCGGCATAATGGGTATCGGACATTTCATCCATGTCGGAACTTCGGGCCAGAACAGCTCTTTCCAATAGTGTTTGGTTCCGGTCAGGTTGACAACCAGGAAAGTGCATACCGCCAATACCAGCGTTACCGAAATATTACCCGACAAATTGGCTCCGCCGGGAAATATGACAATCATCCCCAACAGGTTGATAGAGACGATAAAGAAAAACAGGGTCAACAGATAAGGCGCAAAACGACGGGCATCTTCGCCCAATATGGGACGTATCACACTCCCGTAAATCATATCGACCAGGAACTCTATCGCTCCCAACCATTTGCGGGGGGCCTTGTAAGGATTGCGGCGGTAAAAACGGGCCAGCGGAAGGACACAAATGCCCACGAGCAACGCCGATATCAGAATCGCAAATACATTTTTCGTTACCGAAAAATCGAGCGGACGATACTTGTTTCCGTCTCCATCGACACTCTCGATTTTGCCTTTGTTTTCTCCCTCTTCAGCGATATAAAAGCCATTGTACCGACCGCCGTGCTCCAACCGGGCGGAACTGAACAGGTGCCAGTTTCCTTCGACATCACGCACAATCACGGGCAACGGAATACGGGTACTGTGGGAAAAGGGAACTTCCCAGCCGTAATTGTCCAAAAGATGTTCAAAAATCGTCTCTTTGGCATCGAACGGCTTTTCTTCTTCTGAGGCAAACGCCGAAAACGACAAGCCCAAGAGAAGGAACCATATCCCGATACAACGTTTCATTATTTTATTTATCTCATTTTTCATACTCTTCCGACAACCTGCTTATTGGAGACATATCGCCACGCGATTGTCATTTACATCCACAAATCCGCCGTCAACCGGCATCGTCTTTACTTCTCCCTCCGTCTCGTATTCTATCACTCCGGCAGTCAGCGTCGACATCAACGAGGCGTGATTGTCAAGTACTGTAAAAGAGCCCAACGCTCCGGGCAGCGTCACCCGAACGGCTTCGCCGCTGAACAGTACTTTTTCTGAAGAAATAATTTCAAGATTCATAGCCTCCGTTTATTTATTTTCCTTAGCCTCCTGCATCATCTTCTCTCCTTTGGCAATTGCCTCGTCGATGGTTCCCACATTCATGAAGGCCTGTTCGGGATAACCGTCCATTTCGCCGCTGAGAATCATCTTGAATCCGCGAATCGTCTCTTCCAGCGGAACCATCACGCCGGGAATACCGGTAAACTGCTCTGCCACATGGAACGGCTGCGAGAGGAAACGCTGTGCTCTACGGGCACGGGCAACGACCAGTTTGTCTTCATCGGACAACTCGTCCACACCCAAAATGGCGATAATATCCTGCAACTCGTTATAGTGCTGCAACAGCTGTTTTACCGCCTGAGCGGTATTGTAGTGGTCTTCACCGATAATGAGCGGGTCCAGAATACGGGAGGTCGACTCCAGCGGGTCCACCGCAGGATAGATACCCAGCTCGGTAATCTTACGGCTAAGCACCGTTGTCGCATCCAGGAAGTTAAACGTGGTGGCCGGAGCCGGGTCGGTCAAGTCATCGGCCGGCACATAAATGGCCTGAACCGAAGTAATAGACCCATATTTTGTCGAGGCGATACGTTCCTGCAAAGCACCCATTTCAGAAGCCAGCGTGGGCTGATAACCTACGGCTGAGGGCATACGGCCCAAAAGGGCCGATACTTCGGAACCGGCTTGCGTAAAACGGAATATGTTGTCGATAAAGAACAAAATCTCTTTACCGCCTTCGTTCGAGTCACGGAACTGTTCGGCTACGGTCAGCCCCGAAAGAGCCACACGCAGACGGGCTCCGGGAGGTTCGTTCATCTGTCCGAACACCAGCGTAGCCTGCGACGTACTCAGCTCGTCCATATCGACCTTGCTCAAGTCCCATTCGCCTTTTTCCATAGCTTCCTTGAATTCGTCACCGTATTTGATAACGCCCGATTCAATCATTTCACGAAGCAGGTCGTTTCCTTCACGGGTACGTTCGCCGACACCGGCAAAAACCGAGAATCCGTTATGGCCTTTGGCTATATTGTTAATCATCTCCATAATCAGCACGGTCTTTCCTACACCGGCACCACCGAACAACCCGATTTTACCTCCTTTGGAATAGGGTTCGAGCAGGTCGATAACCTTGATACCGGTAAACAGGAACTCGGTATTGATAGAGAGATCCTCAAATTTGGGCGAAGGCCGGTGAATCGACTGAACATTGGAATAATCGAGGGCGGGCAGGTGGTCGATGGCATCGCCGATAACGTTCATCAGGCGACCTTTAATCTGCGTACCGGTGGGCATAGCCAGCGTACGCTGCAAGTCGATGACCTTCATACCTCTTTTCAAGCCGTCTGTCGTATCCATCGCCACACAGCGCACCGTATTTTCACCGATATGCTGTTCTACTTCGACGATAAGATTTGTTCCGTTGTCCCGTTCTATCTTCAAGGCCGAATAGATAGGGGGCAGTTCGTTCCCCTCGCCTTCAAAAATCACATCGACAACCGGACCGATAACCTGAGTTATATATCCAAATTTATCTGCCATAATATATCGTTTAAAACTGTTTATACTTTTCTATGATAACACTGTTATCGGTTTTCTTAAAAATGCAATCCGAAAATCACTACCAATACCATCAGCAGGAGATTTACCAAACTGATGGGCACCAGATATTTCCATTCGAGCCGGAGCAGCTGGTCGATACGCAGACGGGGGAACGTCCATTTGAACCACATGATGATAAACATCACCACGAAAACTTTTCCGAAGAACCAGATAACGGAGGGGATAAAATCCATAATGTGGTTAAAGGCCTCCCAGCCGCCGATATGGAACGGCATCCAGCCGCCGAGAAAGAGCAGCGTAGCGATACCCGACACGATAAAAAGATTCAGGTATTCGGCCAAATAGAAAAATCCGAAATGGATACCGGAATATTCGGTATGGTATCCGGCGGTAAGTTCCGATTCGGCTTCGGGCAGGTCGAACGGGCCACGATTGGTTTCGGCCGTACCGGCTACCAGATATATAATGAATGCCACAATGGCGGGAACATGCCCCCGAAAGATAAACCAGCCGGAAGTCTGCGCTTCGACGATACCGGAAGTCTGCATGGTTCCGGCAAATATGACCATCGTAAGGAACGACAGCCCGATGGAAAGTTCGTAACTAATCATCTGCGAACCGCTTCGCATGGCACCAATCAACGTAAACTTGTTGTTGCTGGCCCAGCCGGCAAGGAGTATGCCCAATACGCCAATCGATGAAACGGCCATGATAAAGAAAATACCGATATTGTAATCCAATACGATAAGACCATTTCCAAAAGGCAGACAGCCGAAAGCGAGCATCGATGAGGCAATGACGATATAGGGTGCCAGATTGAACAGGAATTTATCGGTATGTTTAATATCGATAAGCTCTTTTATCAACATCTTGAACATGTCGGCCACACTCTGGATGAGACCGTAGGGGCCCACCCGGTTCGGGCCGAGACGGCACTGGAAAAAGGCACAAACCTTACGTTCTATATAAATCAATGCCAAAGCAATCAGCGCATATAGCAGCAATAAGGCGACACCTACCAGCACAAATTCGATAAAAAGGGCCCATCCGCCGGGCATCCACGACCGCAGCAAGTTGTCAATCCACTGGGTAATTACTGAAAAATCGAACATGATATATTTCAATTATTTTTTTGTTTGCAACTACAATTATCTATCGATATCGGGAACCACATAATCGAGTGATGCTCCGATGGCAATCAGGTCGGCGATTTTGGCACCCCGTGTCAAATGGTCGACGGCTCCCACCAACGTCAATCCCGGAGAGGTTACCTTCAATCGGTAAGGTGTCTTGTCTCCCCGACTTTCGAGATATACACCGAAAGCACCGCGTGCGGCTTCGACTTGCTGGAAATAGCGGCCTTCCGGAACTTTTATAACCGGTTTGGTCTTGACGGCATAGTCTCCGGCCGGAATATTGTCGACCAGCTGTTCGAGAATATGGAGCGACTCCTTGATTTCGTCCAGACGCACCATGTAACGGGCAAATGTATCTCCTTCGGTGCGCAGCACTTCGTTGAACTGCACCTTGTCATAAGCGGCATAGGGGGTACGCTTGCGCACATCGCAGGCCCAACCCGAGCCCCGACCGGAAGGACCGGTCACGCCGAGATTGACAGCATCGTCATACGAGAGCACTCCCACCCCTTTCATACGCTGCTGGGCGATGACATTTCCGGTAAATATGTCGTGATATTCTTTCAGTTTTGCCGGCATGTAGGCGATAAACTCTTTTACCTTGCGCTGGAAATCGGGATGAATGTCGGCCATCACACCACCGATAACATTATAGTTCATGGTCATGCGGGCACCGCAAGTATCTTCGAATATATCGAGGATTTTTTCCCGGTCACGGAATCCGTAGAAGAATGCCGTCAACCCGCCCAAGTCCATACACATCGTAGCGAAATAGAGCAGATGTGACGAGATACGCATCAGTTCATCCATCATGGTACGGATATAGACAGCCCGTTCGGGTACTTCGAGCTGCAACCCTTTCTCGATACACATGCAAAGGGCGTGACGGTTGTTGTGAGCCGACAGATAATCGAGACGGTCGGTCATATGCAGGGTCTGGGGATAGGTCATGTTTTCCCACAGTTTCTCGATACCCCGATGCACATATCCGCAATGTACATCTATTTTCTTTATGTTCTCGCCGTCAAGAGAGGTTTTGAACCGCAAGACGCCATGTGTCGCCGGGTGTTGCGGCCCGATATTCACCACATATTCGTCTGCTTCGAAAAGAACCTTTTCTTTCTCGACAACCGTACCGTCTTCCAACTCTTCAAGCACAACGGTTTTGTCGTTGGTCTCCTCGTTGCAAACCGGTATGGGGTTTATTTCCGGATTGGCGTCGTAATCCTTGCGGAAGGGGTATCCCACCCAATCTTCACGCAGGAAAAGGCGGCGCATATCGGGATGCTTGATAAAGCGGATTCCGTAAAAGTCGTACACTTCCCGTTCATTGAGATTGGCACTGCCCCAGATATCGGCAACGCTGTACAACAGGGGATTTTCCCGGTCGGCCGTTTCGGTCTTTACAATCAGCCAATGGTTGTATTTTACAGAATTGAGATAATAAACGACTCCCAGTGTTTCGCCCCAGTCTACTCCGACCAGCGAGGCCAAAGAGTCGAACTGCAGTTCCGGATCATCGTGCAGAAAACGGGCCAAATCACGCCACTTGCGTGCAGGCACGGTAACCGTAAGATATTGACCTTCTTCAAAAACAGCTTCCGGTAAAAAGCTGACTATTTTTTCTTGTATATTTCCCATGAATCGAACTCGGTATTTTTATTTGTCTAACTCTTTCGGCTTCTTCTCCTGCCGGTTTACATCGCCGAAATAACGTTCGGCTTTCACTTTGCGCTGCAACTGCATCATACCGTAAAGCAACGCTTCCGGACGGGGAGGACAACCGGGTATATACACATCGACCGGCAATATTTCCCCTACGCCCTTAAGTACATGATACGAATTTTTAAAAGGTCCGCCCGATACGGCACAACCGCCGACAGCTATCACATATTTGGGTTCGGCCATCTGGTCATACAACCGTTTGAGTACCGGCGCCATTTTGTGGACAATGGTACCGGCCACCATGATAAAGTCGGCCTGACGGGGCGAAGCACGGGCTACCTCAAAGCCGAAACGGGCCATGTCGTAACGGGCCGCACCCACCGACATGAATTCGATACCGCAACAGCTGGTTGCAAACGTGAGAGGCCAAAGCGAGTTGGAACGCCCCCAATTGATAAGATTGTCCAAAGAGCCCACGACCACATTGGTGCCAGACTCCTGAAGCTGTTTAACAAGTTGTTCGATATATTCATTATCGTTGAAGTCTTCATACTTCATTGATTTAATTTTCACTTCCATTCCAAAGCTCCTTTCTTCCATGCATAAGCCAATCCCAATACAAGGATTATCATGAAAAACAAAATATTAATCAGTCCGCCCACTCCCAAGTCTCTGACAATTACTGCCCAAGGAAACAGGAATACCGTTTCCACGTCAAACATCAGAAAAAGGATGGCAAACAAATAATAACCGACTCTGAACTGCATCCAAGAGGTACCCCGTGTCGGGATACCGCATTCGTAGGCTTCTCCTTTCTGCGGATTGAATGAGCGCGGAGATATCCATCCGGCAATCAGCAGAGCGGCAGCCACCAAAGCCAGCCCTGTGATAAATACAACGACAAATAATGAATTCATATTTATAATTATATATTTATTATTCCTCTTTTCGATTCAAAAAACACAACTGCCGTATCCGGGCAAAAAGACGGCATGTATTACATTTTTGCAAAGTAACACAAATAATAAAAGGCACACAAATTATTTGGAAACTAATTTTTAATAGAAAGAGTATTTTTTTATCTTTCTTTAATTCCAAACCGGGTTAAACGGCTATTCTGGGAGAGATTTCAAAGAGAAATAACAATCGAGCACCTCTTTGGCGGCGACAAAAGAACTCTCCTGCGACAACAATACCAGCCGTTCTTTCTCCTGCAACATTTTTTCAATTTCGGGATTCCGGTAAAAATGCTCTTTCAACTGCTCGTCGATGGTTTCGAACATCCAGTATTTCGCCTGTTCCTGACGTTTGCGCTCAAAGTATCCGTTCTCCCTGACAAATGCGATATAATTATCAATCATTTCCCATACCTCAGCGATACCCAGTTCGTAATACCCCGAATAGGTAAGCACTTGCGGCTGCCAGCCGGAAGGCGTGGGGGGAAACAGATGCAGCGCATTACGGAACTGCGCCTGAGCCAGCCGTGCCCGTTCGACATTGTCGCCATCGGCCTTGTTGATAACAATACCGTCGGCCATTTCCATGATACCCCGTTTAATGCCCTGCAGTTCGTCTCCGGTTCCGGCCAGCTGTATCAAGAGAAAAAAATCGACCATCGAATGTACAGCCGTTTCGGACTGCCCGACACCGACTGTCTCGACAAACACCGTATCGAACCCGGCAGCTTCACACAAAACCACCGTTTCACGGGTTTTGCGGGCCACGCCGCCCAACGAACCGGCCGACGGAGAAGGGCGTATAAAAACATCGTTCTGCACCGACAGTTTTTCCATTCGGGTCTTGTCGCCCAAAATACTGCCTTTCGACCGCTCGCTGCTGGGGTCTATCGCCAGCACGGCCAATTTATGCCCCTGCTTGAGCACATGCAGTCCGAACGCATCAATCGACGTACTTTTTCCGGCGCCGGGTACTCCCGTAATACCGATGCGGACCGACGTTCCGGAATAGGGCAGACATTTGGCTATCACCTCCTGCGCCAGCACCTGATGTTCGTACAGGTTGCTCTCCACCAGCGTTACCGCCTGGCTCAACATGGAGATATCGCCTTTGCGTATGCCTTCCACATATTCCCCAGCGGTATAAATCCGCCGCCTGGCCGTACGCATTTTTTTCAAATAAGGATTCACGGAAGGCGGCTGCTGTATCCCTTTGTTGACCGTCAAGCCGGCATATTGTTCGTCATTTTCGATGTGTTCCATAAGAAAGTCATTCAAATTCAGCGAATACAGGAATTGAAAACGTGGGATTGACAGGGTCATTCACAATCAGAAATATCCGATGACTCAAAATTTTGCTTTTTGCGCCCGACGGAAAAACGGAGACTTTAAAATCAATGGCCTTTCCCGGCGGCACCGTCATTTTCGAAACCTCTGCCAAGACCGTGTTCGAATCGTTGTTTATCTTACGAATCTGGAGTGTCGATTTCCCTTCGTTCCGTATTTTTATTGTTTTCTCTACAGGAGAATCTCCCTTTATTTTTCCAAAATCGAGCCGGGTCTCTTCCATCACTATTTTAGGGGCTTTTGCCCGTTGAGCGGCCGTCATGTGAGCAAAATTTTCCCGGATATCGGCCGAAACCGTAATCACATTTTTCCTGTCGGGAGACTCTTCTCCGGGAAATATGATTCCGAATTCATCCTTGTGCATACCCCAGTCATTTGCACGGGAGGCATCGTAAGTCACCTCTATAACTCCGGATTTTCCCGGTGCCACACGTTCCGGAATCTGCTTTACCGTCAAGTGCGGCGGAACATTGCCGAACGCCAGCGTTATCGAGTCCCGCAAACTGTTGGCAAAATCTATCGAGCGGACTTTCACCGAATCGGTATAGACATCGAAAAAAGAGAGATGTTTGGCCCGCAGGGTTATCGGCCCCATCGCATTGGCAAATTTCACCGGCGTCTTGTCTTCCCGGAGCACTTTTCCCGTAATGGTAAGCACCGCCCTTGCCGAATCGATATTGGCAAACACATAAACCGATTTCTGAAATTTTCCGGGACGGCCTTTGGGATTGAAAGAGACTTTGATTTCTCCCGATTTGCCCGGACCTATCGGCACATTCGGAAAAATCGGCTGGGTGCATCCGCAAGTAGCCACAGCTCTGGTAATAATCAATGTGGCATTCCCCGTATTCGTAAAAGGGAATGAACATGTCACCAATCCGCCTTCTTCGGCAATCTCTCCAAAATCATGTGCTGTCACCTCAAACTTCAGTTCCGGTTTCGGCTGTGCACACAGCCATGCCGGACAACACATCCATAACAACAGCCAAAGATATCTTCCGTATTTCATATTTCGATTTTTGCAGAATTCATTACTTTTTACCGCCCGGAACCACCACACCTTTTATTAGTAAGGTATATTTTTCAGGTTTTCCGTTTGTATAAACAGTTACATTCTTATTGAATTCTCCGGGACGGCCTTTAGGGTGGTAAGTCACGGTTATTTCACCGGTTTTTCCGGGAGCAATGGGCACTTTGGGATGACTCGGCTCGGTACATCCGCACGACGCAATCGCACGAGTAACAATCAACGGAGATTTTCCGGTATTTTTGAACACAAACCGGCAAGTAACGTCTCCTCCGGATTCCGATATATTCCCAAAATCATGAATCGTCTCAACAAATTCAGCTTTGGCAGCCGAAGATTTCTGGGCCAGCAACAGAGAACTGCCCGCCATCATCAGGACAACAAACAGAATTAATTTCTTCATAACTATCCTCGTTTTATTTCCAATACAAAAATACAATTTTTTATATTTTAGACAGGTCTTTCTTCACAAAGTTTATTACAAATAAAAAATTTACACTTTCCATTCCTCTCTTTTCAATCGTTATCTATCCGATTTCATCCCCGTCCATGCCCTATTCCTTTTTTTATGTCCCGACCGTTTTTTTTCAAAAAAATATCGTTTCAAGAAGCGGCAATCCGGCAGTTAGTTGTATCTTTGCAGTCCCGTGTGCTTGTCTAACCACGTTAAAAACAAGAAGAAAATGAAACAAACCGTCAGTCTGCCATTCATGGCACTGGGCATATTGTTCTGCGTATGCCTTATCCTTTCCAACATTTTAGAGGTAAAGATGATACAAATCGGCCCTGTTACCGCTACGGCCGGGCTTATCGTATTTCCCATTTCCTACATTATCAACGACTGCATTGCCGAAGTATGGGGCTATCGCAAAGCGCGGCTGATTATCTGGGCCGGATTTGCGATGAATTTCCTTGCCGTAGCCTTCATACAGCTGGCCATTTTGCTGCCGCCCGCCGAATTCTGGGATGGACAGCAGGGTTTTGCAGACGTATTCATATCCACCCCACGCATTGCCATAGCCAGCCTGACCGCCTTTCTGGCCGGCTCGTTTCTGAACGCATACATCATGAGCAAAATGAAAATCGCCAGTCAGGGAAAACAGTTCTCGCTGCGGGCGATTGTCTCTACACTGGTGGGAGAAAGCGCCGATTCGCTTATCTTTTTTCCTGTCGCTTTTGCCGGTACCGTTCCGTTGCAAGCCCTGTTTGCCCTTATTGTCACACAGGCGATACTTAAATCGGCTTACGAAGTGGTCATACTGCCTGTCACCATACGGGTCATACGCTACATCAAAAAAATCGACGGAAGCGATGTCTATGACAATAATATATCCTACAATATTCTGAAAATCAAAGATGTATAATATGAAAAACGAAACAAAACTGTCCCTGCTGGGCAACAAGACCGAATACAAACAGGATTATGCCCCCGAAATACTGGAAGCGTTCGACAACAAACATCCGGAAAACGACTACTGGGTCCGGTTCAACTGCCCCGAATTCACCAGCTTGTGTCCCGTTACCGGACAACCCGATTTCGCCACCATACAAATCGACTACATCCCCGACATAAAAATGGTCGAAAGCAAAAGTCTGAAACTCTATCTGTTCAGTTTCCGCAATCACGGTGCATTCCACGAAGAGTGCGTCAACATCATCATGAAAGACCTCATCCGGCTGATGAATCCCAAATACATCGAGGTAACCGGATTCTTCTCTCCACGAGGCGGGATAAGCATCCACCCCTATTGCAATTACGGCCGACCGGGAACCCGGTACGAATCTTTAGCCGCCGAACGGTTATTCCGTCACCAATAACGGTTTTATACAATACAAAAAAGGCATCCCAATCAAGGATGCCTTTTTTTGTGTGCTATGATTATCCTCAAATCTTTATCAGTTCATAACGGCGGGTACCCAGACCTATCTTTTCGGCATGTGCAAGACCGGCCTGCCAGTTGGTATCGGGGTGCATGAGGGTAAATTTGTCGGCACCTTCGAGGTGTTCGTGATGATGTTTTTCATACAGTACGCTGTTTTGCAGGGCCGGAGCCTTCATGACCATATCGGCGCAGGCCGCATCAAGCGCCACCGGGTCGAACGAGGCGGCGATACCCAAATCGGGAACAATGGCCGCATCGTTGTGGTTCCAGCAGTCGCACTCCGGCGACACATTCATGATAAAATTGATATGGAAATTGGGTTTGTCCTTCAGTACGGCCAGCGAATATTCGGCAATTTTGTAATTGAGCCGTTCCGAAGTATCGCCCTCGCCCAAAACAGCACCGTCATACTGGCACAATGCTACGCACTGTCCGCAGCCTACACACCGGTCATAATCGATAACGGCCTTATGCGAAGCATCCAGGCTCACGGCCTGATGGGCACAATGCTTTACACAGATATTGCATCCCCGACAGCGTTCCCGGTCGATAACCGGCGCCGAAGCGGCGTGCAGTTCCAGTTTGCCGCCGACACTGGCACACCCCATACCCAGATTTTTCAGCGCACCGCCGAAACCGGTCTGTTCGTGCCCTTTGAAATGGTTCATCGTCACAATGATATCGGCATCGACAATAGCCGCACCGATTTTGGCAGTGCGGCAATATTCCTGCCCGATTTCAATTTCCCGGTAATCGGTTCCTTTCAGTCCGTCGGCAATAATTACCTGGCACTGGGCCGAAATGGGGTTGAACCCATTCTCCATCGCACTCTGCAAATGGTCTACGGCGTTGGAACGGCCGCCCGAATACAGCGTATTGCAGTCGGTAAGAAACGGTTTGGCGCCGAGACTTTTTAACAAAGCAGCCAGCCGGGCGGCATAGTTGGGCCGGATATAGGCCAGATTGCCCGGTTCGCCGAAATGAATCTTAATCGCCGCAAACTGCCGGTCGAGCGGCAACTCGGCCAAACCGGCCCGGCGCACCAGCAGCTCCAGCTTGTCGAGCAGATTGCGACGGGGAGTGGTATGCAAATCGGTAAAATAGACTTTTGATGGTTCCATAAATTTCGGTTTTTAAGTTATATCATCATTTCCAGTTTCTTTCCCTGCCAAGTATTCCGCTCCCGCATCCGGCGAAGCAGACGGGCGGTAAACTCATGGTTTTTCAGCCCCCAGCGGGGTGCCAGCAGCAAATCGGCCGGCGACTGCGACACAAAACGCTCTACCACGATGCCGGGATGCAGATGTTCGATAAAATCGACGACCAAATCGATGTATTCGTCTATTTCATACAGCCGGAATGCTTCAGGGTGCATTTCATACTCTGCCGCCATGCGGGTATGCCGGACCAACTGCAACTGATGCAGTTTCAAGGTAGTCAACGGCAGCCGGGAAAGACGAACGGCATGCGACAGGATGGTATCCCGTGTCTCTCCGGGCAACCCCAGTATCATATGGGCGCCGGTATCGATACCGGCCTGCCGGGTACGCACAATGGCATCGACCGACTCCTCATAGGTATGCCCCCGATTGATACGTTTCAGGGTCTCATTGCATGTCGATTCCACCCCATACTCCACCAGCAGGTAAGTGCGGGAGGCCAACCGGGACAACTGTTCCAGCAGCGCATCGGGCATGCAGTCGGGCCGGGTACCGATAATGAGACCGACAACGCCGTCGACCGCAAGGGCTTCTTCATATTTCGACAACAGCGCATCGGTCGCATCGTAGGTATTGGTATACGCCTGGAAATAGGCCAGGTATTTCATGTCGGGATATTTCCGGCCAAAAAAGGCAACGCCTTCTTTCAACTGCTCCGAAACCGATTTCTCGGTGCGGCAATATTCGGGACTGAAAGTCTGGTTGTTGCAATAGGTACAGCCGCCCCATCCTTTCTCGCCCGTGCGGTTGGGACAGGTAAATCCTGCATTGACCGATATTTTTTGCACCTTAAACGGAAAACGGGTTTTCAGAAAGGTACCGAAATCGGAATATGGCGGCCGACTGTTTTCCATAAAATAAAACCGCCTTACCGTTTTCCAAACTCCCGATAAAATTCGGCCACAGCAACAATACCTTTTTCCATGATATCGAGCTGCTGATTTTCATTGGGAGAATGGATGGCGTTGGATTCCAGTCCAAAGCCCATTAACAGGGATTTTATCCCCAGAATCTTTTCAAAATCGGCAATGACCGGGATGCTTCCGCCCCGACGCACAGCCAACGGCCGTTTGCCGAATGCTTTCTCATAGGCCCGTTCGGCTATCCGGTAGGCCGGCATATCTATCGGGCAGACATACCCTTCTCCTCCGTGCATGGGAGTTACTTTCACCGAAACGCAATCGGGCGCAACCGCATGAATATAATCGATAAACAACCGGGATATTTTCTCGTGCTGCTGATGTGGAACCAGCCGGCACGACACTTTCGCCGTCGCTTTGGAGGGCAATACGGTTTTCGACCCTTCGGCCGTGTAACCGCCCCATATGCCGCAGACATCGAACGTGGGCCGTATGGCGGTGCGCTCCAGCGTCGAATACCCTTTTTCCCCACACAGGGCTTTCACGCCCAGCGATTCGGCGTAGGCCTTGTCGTCGTGGGGCACTTGTGCCAGCATGGCCCGTTCGGCGGCCGAGACCTCCTCGACATCATCATAAAAGTGAGGGATGGTAATATGCCCGTCGGCATCGGTGATATCGGCAATCAATTTACACAACACATTGACGGGATTCGCTACCGCCCCGCCAAAAATGCCGGAGTGCAAATCCCGTTCAGGACCGGTCACTTCGATTTCCCAATAGGCCAATCCCCGCAATCCGGTCGTAATGGAGGGGACATCCCGGCCGATCATACTGTTATCGGAGACGAGAATGATATCCGCTTTCAGCATTTCCCGGTGTCCGGCACAAAACTCAGCCAAACCCGGAGAGCCTATCTCCTCCCCTCCCTCGAACAAAAATTTCACATTGCAATGCAGCCAGCCGTTGCGCAAAGCCGTCTCAAAACCCTTTACCTGCAGGAACGACTGCCCTTTGTCATCGTCGGCCCCCCGAACCCACAGCCGTCCGTCCCGGATGACCGGTTCAAACGGGTCGGTATGCCACAAATCCAGCGGTTCTACCGGCATTACGTCATAATGGGCATATACCAGTACCGTAGGGGCATCCGGGTCTACCTGCTTGGCTGCAAACACGACCGGATTGGCCGTTGTCTCCAGCAACTCGGCCGTATCGGCTCCGGCAGCCAGCAGCAGCTCACACCACTTGCGGGCACAGGCATACATATCGGGAGCATGTTCAGGCTGCGCACTTATCGACGGGATACGGAGCAGGGGGAACAGTTCGTCCCGCAGCCACGATTCCAGATGCGCCGCCACATATTGTTTCGTTTCCATATTATATATGTTTAGTCTTGTTCAACAAATAGTGGTCGAGTATCACCATAGCCGCCATAGCCTCCACCACAGGAACGGCACGGGGCAACACACACGGGTCGTGCCGCCCGCGCGCTTTTAGCATGATCGGGTTGCCGTCGCCGTCGACCGTAGGAATATCCTGCAACAGCGTGGCGACCGGCTTGAATGCTACCCGGAAACAGATATCCTCTCCATTGGAGATACCGCCCTGTATGCCGCCCGAATGGTTGGTCAACGTAGAGATGCGTCCCTCTTTCGCTACGAACACATCGTTCATTTGCGACCCCCGATACTGCACACCTTCGAATCCCATGCCGTACTCAAATCCCTTGACAGCATTGATACCCAGCATAGCGGCTCCCAAATCGGCATGCAGCTTGCCGAACACCGGTTCTCCGAGCCCTGCCGGGACATGACGTATCACGCCGCTTATCACGCCGCCGACCGTATCGCCGGCCGCCCGGACCTCCTCGATGAGGGCAATCATCTTTTCGGCTACTTCCGCATCGGGACAGCGGACCATATTGGTTTCTGTCTTCGACAAATCGTAACAGGTATAGTCTCCGGGCAATACGATATGCCCCACCTGTGACGTAAAGGCGACAACCTCCACCGACAGCTTTTTCAAGGCCAGTTTAGCCAAAGCTCCGGCCACACAGCGGGCAACGGTTTCCCGTGCCGAAGAGCGGCCGCCGCCCCGATGATCGCGCAGGCCATATTTTTGTGCATAGGTAAAATCGGCATGAGAGGGCCGGTAGGTATTCTTCAGATTTTCATAATCGGACGAATGCTGGTTCTCATTATAAACCACGAAACCGATAGGGGTACCGGTAGAACGGCCGTCGTATATGCCTGAAAGAAATTCGACCCGGTCCGACTCCTGACGGGGGGTGACGATGGCCGACTGACCGGGACGGCGGCGGCCAAGCTCCTGCTGTATGAAATCGACATCGATTTCCACTCCGGCAGGCATGCCGTCGACAACACCGCCGATGCCTTTGCCGTGCGACTCTCCGAAAGAGGTCAACCGGAATATATGTCCAAACGTATTCATCATATATTGTTTTTACTTGTGCAAAGTAAAGGTATATCTTTTTTTCAAACCGTCAACCGGTTCCGGCCAACTCATTGCATTTTTTATCTTAAAAAAGGTCCGACCAGACGACAAAAAACAAAATTTCGTCTAAAAAAGCAAAAAAGACAATTATAAAATAACAAAAAATTAATACTTTTGGGGTGACCAAAAAAATGAAATACATAATCCATATTTATTTAATCAAAAAAAAACAAGAAATGAAAAATGCAAAATTTATGGCCGTTCTTCTTGCTGCGGCTATGTTATTTACCGGTTGCGGTACAATGAACAACACAGGTAAAGGTTCTCTTATCGGAGGTTCGAGCGGTGCCGTATTGGGTTCTGTTGTCGGCGGATTAATCTCCAAAGATGGTAAAGGTGCTGCTATCGGTGCTGCCGTAGGGGCTACCGTAGGTGCAGGAACCGGAGCCTTGATCGGAAGAAAAATGGATAAACAAAAAGCCGAACTGGAAAAAATACAGGGCGCACAGGTAGAGTCGGTAACCGATGTTAACGGACTGCCGGGTGTAAAAGTAACTTTTGACAGCGGAATCCTCTTCCCGACCAACGGGTCTACCTTGAATGCCAGCTCCAAAGCCGCACTTCAGGAATTTGCCGCTTCGCTGAAAAACAACCCGGAAACCGATATTACCATCTGGGGACACACCGATAATACCGGCACACTGGCTGTCAACGAAAAAATATCGGCCGAACGGGCTCAGGCTGTAGCCACCTTCCTGAACCAGAACGGCATCGCCAACAGCCGTATGACCACCGCCGGCAAAGCCTATAACGAACCCATTGCCGACAACAGTACGGAAGCAGGCCGGGCTCAAAACCGCCGCGTGGATATCTATATCACCGCCAACGAAACGATGATACAGCAGGCCGAAGCCGGTACACTGCAATAATAACCAGACAATCCATACAAGAAGTGTCAGAAAGAAATCCTTTTTTCTGACACTTTTTTTTGTCAAAAAATAATCCTATATTTGTTATATGTGAACAAAACATTAAATTTTAACCGATTATGAAAACATCTTATCTGTTTCTGGCCGAAGGATTTGAAGAGATAGAGGCACTTACTGTCGTCGACATGCTGCGGCGGGCCGGGATGCCGGTAAAAACCGTATCCATCACTTCGCAAAAAGAGGTGAAAGGCGCCCACGCCATACCGGTCACCGCCGATATGCTGTACGAACCGCTGAACCTGACCGATACCGACTGGCTTATCTTGCCCGGCGGACTGCCCGGAGCCACCCATTTGGGCGAATTCGCTCCGTTGCAGCAGCTGCTTACCAACCATGCGGCCCAAAACGGAAATATCGCCGCTATCTGTGCGGCACCGTCGGTATTGGGCGATTTGGGACTGCTCAATGGCCGGAAAGCCACCTGTTATCCGGGATTCGAATCCCGACTGACCGGAGCCGACTATACTGCCCGGACGGTAGAAATTGCCGACAATATCATCACGGGAAAAGGTCCCGGCATGGCCGCCGCATTTGCACTGGCGATTATCGACCGGAGCGCAGGCACAGAAAAGGCGCAGGAAGTGGCCGGAGGCATGTTGCTGACCGAATGAGGGTCCGAAAGACACGAACGCTCGTTCCGACACCGGCTGCCGATACCTGAAACACGGGACAAAGGGGATAGCCCGACCGCTTTCCTCAGGAAAGATTCGGGGTTTATCTTAAAAAATATTCATTATTTATCGAAGATTTCCCCGTTTGTTTGAAAAATAATTACGATATTTGCAGGTCATCTTCCGGAAAAACCGGAACAAAGGTTTAAAAATATGAAGTTGTGCTTTTTTTAGAACAGAAAAAGCTATATATTTGCAAGCCAAAAAATTAATATTATAAAGTATAATCATAAAATTTAAAAAAAATGACTAAGGCAGACATTGTAAACGAGATTTCGAAGAATACAGGTATCGAAAAAGCTATTGTTCTTGCAACCGTAGAACAATTCATGGACACCGTAAAAAGCTCGTTGGCAAACGGAGAAAACGTTTATTTAAGAGGTTTCGGCAGTTTTATCGTAAAGAAAAGAGCTCAGAAAACAGCCCGCAACATCTCTAAAAACACAACGATTATCATCCCCGAACACAACATACCGGCATTCAAACCGGCCAAAACGTTCATGAGTGAAGTAAAATAATTCAATATTAATATCTAAAGCATACAACTATGCCAAGCGGAAAAAAAAGAAAAGGTCACAAGATGGCCACTCACAAACGCAAAAAAAGACTGAGAAAGA
>JAFLRV010000235.1 GCA_022511245.1 Coprobacter sp. | reverse complement strand
GATGATACTGTCGGGAATCGCAATGTAGTTGCCGACCAGTTCTTTGAACGTGCGCAGCCGGTTCTCGCTCAGCCAGCGGTTAAATTCGTATCCGCCGTCGGGAGAAGCCGTACCCCGGAACTCGACGCCGACAATCCGTATCAGGCTGTCGTCCCGTACGGTTTGCAGCCATTCCCGCATGTCCGTTATCCGGTCGGCGTTGTCAACAAAAGTGGAATCTATTTCCGGAATGTTGATGACATAGCGAATCCGGAAATGGGCCTGCTCGCTGTCCTGCGCATACAGCTTGCCCACAGACAACAGCGATAAAACGGCCAATATAAAGAGTTTTGATTTCAACACTTTGATACCCTTCTCAAGAAAAATCGTGCAAAGATATATATTCTAAATATAGAAAAAAATATTTTTTGCAGAAATATATTAGTTTTTCTGGACAAAACTGTCGATTTAACAGTTCCGTTTTTTTTATTATCTTTGTAAAACCATAAAATCGCAAGGAGAAAACAGGATGCCGATACTTTTTCGAAAACACATGCTGGGGGCGCTGCTGTTGGGGGGATACTTCCTCCCGCTGCTGCATGCCGCCGACGGCGTGAACACATTCGTGAACGCTCCGGGAATGTCGTCCGCTTCGGTAGGCTATTGCCTGATAGATGCCGAAACCGGGCAGACGGTGGAGGCATACGGCGAAAACCGCTCGCTGGTGCCCGCCTCCGTGCTGAAAACCGTGACGACAGCCACAGCGTTGGAACTGTTGGGCGCCGACTGCACATTTAAGACAGAGGCGGGATACACCGGACAGGTCGATGCCGCCGGTGTGCTGCATGGCGATATCGTAATCAGGGGCGGGGGAGACCCCATGCTGGGCTCCCGGTTCAGCCGGCAGCCCGAAGACGCTTTTCTGAAACAGCTGCTGGCAGCCGTGCGCAAAGCCGGCATACACGCCGTGAAGGGCCGCATCCTATGCGACGATTCCCGGTTCGATACCGAAGGCGTTTCCCCCAAATGGCTCTGGGAAGATATGGGCAACTATTTTGCCGCCGGCAGCTACGCCCTCAACTATGCCGACAACCTCTACCGGCTGACCTTCCGTTCC
>JAFLRV010000234.1 GCA_022511245.1 Coprobacter sp. | reverse complement strand
GGAACCACGATTACGGCGATTATGTGCAGTGGGATTCGCCGCTGCAAAAGGTGCAGAATCTGTCTGCCCTTAAACAAGCCCAGTCGGCGGCCGGCTGGACGATGCTCGACAATGCTTCGGTCTTTCTGCACCGGGCCGGTGATTCGATTGCCCTGATTGGAGTCGAGAACTGGGGCGAGCCGCCTTTCCCCCAGTACGGCGATTTGAAAACGGCTTACGGCCGCCGGACCGACGATTGTTTCAAGATACTTATGACCCACAACCCGGTACACTGGGACCGGGAGGTGCTGCCCGAAACCGATATCGACCTCTCTTTGTCGGGACATACCCATGCCATGCAGATGAAAATCAGACTGGGTCGCTGGCAGGCCTCCCCCTCATCGTGGCGCTATCCCCGCTGGAGCGGACTGTATCGGGAGGGAGACCGTTATCTCTATGTCAACGAGGGCATCGGCTGTGTGTTCTATCCCATGCGGATAGGGGCCCGGCCCGAAATTACCCTGCTTACCCTGAAACGGGAAACGGCCCGTAAATAACAAAAGACGATGAATATTCAGTTTTATTCCATTATTGCTTCGGCCTTGCAGATTACGGAAAAGCAGGTCGAAAATACAATCCGGCTGTTGGAGGAGGGCGCTACCATTCCTTTTATCAGCCGGTATCGGAAAGAGGTTACCGGTGCACTGGACGAGGTGCAGATCGGACATATCCGGGACCGGTATGACAAATTGAACGAACTTGAAAAGCGAAAACAGACGATATTGGCTACGATAGAGAACCAAGAGCGGCTTACGCCGGAGTTGCGCACCCGCATCGAAACCTGCTGGGATGCCACCGGACTGGAAGACATCTATCTGCCCTACAAACCCAAACGGCGGACCCGTGCCGATATCGCCCGTGAAAAAGGATTGGAGCCGCTTGCCCGGATACTTATGGTGCAGACCGAAAACAACCTCGACAGCCGGGCCCGCGCTTTTGTACGGGGCGAGGTGGTCGATGTCGGTGAGGCGCTGAAAGGGGCCCGTGACATTATTGCCGAGTGGGTAAGCGAAAACGAGCGGGCCCGCAATGCCGTGCGGGCTGTTTTTCGCCGGGAGGCGGTCATT
>JAFLRV010000233.1 GCA_022511245.1 Coprobacter sp. | reverse complement strand
CAGACCTTGCTGCCGTCCTTTTTGTTTACGATAATGCTTTTGTATGCGGCCGCACCTGCCGGCGAAGTGAACGCCAGAAGGCCGACTGCCAAAAACGTAATGATTTTCTTCATAATATGGAGTAAATGTTTTTCGAGGAACAAAAATAACAAAAAATCCGTAAAAACCGTTTTAAGCGGCTCTTTTTTTTACAAAATATTTTCCTGTTAAAGAAAAGATGCCGGTAAAATTATTTTTTTCCGGAAAAATTTCTATCTTTGCACATAAGACAAGGGGGTGCCGAGCGGCTGAGATTATACCCTATGAACCTGTACGGATAATGCCGTCGTAGGAATTTGTTCAAAACTTGCTGTGCGCTCTGTCTGTACCGGCAAGCCTCTCTCCCCTCTCCCGCCTTGTTCGAAGGAAGATATCCGACAACGACCGAAATATGAAGAAATATTTCACTTGTGTGACTATTGCCGGCTCCGACAGCGGAGGGGGCGCCGGGATACAGGCCGACCTGAAAACCATGTCGGCGCTGGGTGTGTACGGCATGTCGGCCGTGACAGCCGTGACGGCGCAAAACACCTGCGGGGTGCTGGGGATACAGCCCGTCGACGCCGCTATGGTGGAGGCCCAGCTGGATGCGGTGCTGTCGGACATCGGCGCCGATGCGGTAAAGACCGGGATGCTCTGCAACCGTCCGATTGTTGAGGCGGTTGTCGGCCGGCTCAACCGGTACCGGCCCCGACATCTGGTCATCGACCCGGTGATGTTGTCGACCAGCGGTCACCGGCTGCTCGATGCCGATGCCGCCGAGATGCTGTTTTCGGAGCTGTGTCCGCAAGCTGCGGTGGTCACGCCCAATATCGACGAGGCGGCTTTCTGGAGCGGGATAAAAATCGAGGATGTGAAGGGGATGTACCGGGCGGCCGAAATCCTGCTGAAAAAGGGGTGCCGGAACGTCCTCATCAAGGGCGGACATCTGTCAGGAAACACGACCACCGACCTCCTGTTCGGGGAGGACGTCCGGCCGACGGAGTTTTCCCGCACCCGCATCGAAACGGTCAACACGCACGGTACGGGCTGCACGCTTTCGGCGGCCATCGCCGCCTGTCTGGCTCGGGGAGAGATGCTGCCGCAGGCGGTTGCCCTGTCGGG
>JAFLRV010000232.1 GCA_022511245.1 Coprobacter sp. | reverse complement strand
CGCCTTTTACCGCCCCGTTTTCTCCGATGAACCGTTTGGTATCCAACGACCAGCGGCGGTTGCAGCCCTCTTTGTGGGAACTGGATGTTTTCAGTATCATCGGATAATAGGGCCATGGGGTTTCGGGGTTGTAATCGACCGGCGGCTTGGGCATGATTTCAATCTGGGTCACGGCTGTCGCCCCTTGCCGGATGGCCGTCCCGACACAGTCGGAGCCGGTGTCGCCGCCTCCGATAACCAATACTTTTTTTCCTTTGGCCGTGATGCGCTCCTGGTCGGGAATCGTTTCGCCGGCCACTACCCTGTTCTGCTGTTGCAGCAGTTCCAGTGCAAAATGGATGCCGTTCAGCTCCCGGCCCTCGACGGTCAGGTTGCGGGGCACACCTGCTCCGATGGCGATGCAAAGGGCATCGAACTCCTGCCGCAGCTGTCCGGCTTTTACCGTGCCGCCTATTTCGGTGGAACAACGGAAAACAACGCCCTCTTCCTCCATCAGCTTTATTCTCCGGTCGATAACCGATTTGTTCAGTTTGAAGTCGGGAATGCCGAACCGGAGCAATCCGCCCGGTTTCTCGTCTTTCTCAAACACGGTGACCGTATATCCTTTTTGATTCAGCTGGTTGGCACAGGCCAGTCCAGCCGGTCCGGAGCCGATAACGGCTACCGTCTTCCCGTTGCGGACGTCGGGTATACGGGGAGTGACATATCCTTCGGCAAAAGCCTTTTCGATAATGGCCACCTCGTTTTCCCGGACGGTGACGGCTTCTCCGGTTTTGTTCAGTACGCATCCTTTCTCGCACAATGCCGGACATATCCGGCCGGTAAATTCCGGAAAATCATCGGTCGCCGTCAGCAGTTTGTATGCCTCTTTCCATTTCCCCTTGTACAGCGCATCCTGCCATTCGGGCTGTTTGTTGCCCAACGGACAGCTCCAGTGACAAAACGGGACGCCGCATTCCATACACCGGGATGCCTGCAATAACCGGTCTTCTTCATTGAGGGTCTGTTCCACCTCGCCGTAATCGTATATTCTTTCGTTCACGGGACGATATCCCGCCTCTTTTCTTTTGATTGTCAAAAATGCTTTCGGATTTCCCATATTTCTTTGTTATTGAAAATCAATCGTCTGTTAATAATCACGTTCTACTTCGGCTATTTTTTG
>JAFLRV010000231.1 GCA_022511245.1 Coprobacter sp. | reverse complement strand
GAGCGACCCGTGTCGTCACTGCTCCGGACGATTCGATAAAAAGCATCTATTATATAGGCGACAACAGCGGTTATTCCAAAATGATTTACGAATTCACCGAAAACGGCAAAAACAAAGAAGAATCTATAGATATGTCGTTAATCGACAGCGTCGAAATCGGAACCAACGTGCCGCTGCTGATTATCAATACCGAGTATCCCATGAACGAGATTCAGAGCAAAGACAAATATGTGAACATGACCCTCGAAATCAAGGGATACGGCCAATACAAAGACCTTCCCCCGACCGAAGGAACCATCAAAGGACGGGGAAACTCCTCGTGGATACAGTTCCCCAAGAAGCCCTACCGCCTCAAATTCCCTGAGAAGGTGAAGATATGCGGCCTGACAAAGGCTAAAAATTACGCCCTGCTGGCCAACTACATCGACCCCACGCTGCTGCGCAACGCCATTGCGTTCAAGATAGGCGAGATGCTGGAGATACCCTATACCAATTCCAGTATTCCGGTCAATATCATATTTAACGGCATCAACAAAGGAGCCTACCAGCTGACCGAAAAAATCGGATTCAACAAGGCCAGCCTGCCCTTTAATGACGAAGAAGGCGTTCTCTTCTGTCTCGACCAGGACAATATCGACGAGACCTACAATGCCTCCACCCCCACCTACAGAGTGAACTATATGGTCAAAGACCCCGATTTTGTCGAGCTGGCCGCCCTGCCCACCGCTACGGAGACCGCCGACCAGATGTGGGCCCGCTGGAAAACTGATTTCGAGACCTTCGAGAGGGCCATACCCAGCGGAAAATTTACCGACTACCTCGATTTGGAATCGCTCGTCGATTATCTGTTTGTCTACAACCTTACCGGAAACCGGGAGGTGAACCATCCCAAAAGCGTTTACATCTACAAGGAAAATGCCGATGAAAAATACAAAGTAGGACCCCTCTGGGATTTCGACTGGGCCTATACCTTCGACGGCAATTACCAGGAAGGAGCGGTAGGCTATGGAAACGTGCTGTTCAACAACAGCCGTCCGGGATACAGTTTCTTTCGGGGAATGATTATGAACTCCCGCACCCAGTTTATGCAGATGTACCGCGAGAAATGGGACGCTTTCAAGGAACGGCTCCCCGAACTGTGGGCCTTTATCGACGAATATGCCCATACCGTGAAAGCCTCCGCCGCCCAGAACGGAGAAA
>JAFLRV010000230.1 GCA_022511245.1 Coprobacter sp. | reverse complement strand
GATAATATCTCGCACCGAGAGGGTATTTCCTACTGTGGGAGCAAAATCGGACGGCGTGGCAAAGTGAACCCGGCCGCACTCCAGTTCTGTCGCCGGCGAGGAAGCCAGTACATTCCATCCGGTACTGTAAGAGGAGCGTTCTGTTACCGGATTGTATTCGATACAATGGTAATGATTCGAACGCCAGCCCTCTCCAAAAAGATGAATACGGTGGTTGGCATCTATCTGATAACGGACATCCCGATGGAATTTTACGGTAGTTCCGGTGGTATCGGCGGCAACATAAGTCATTTCGGACATACTGGGCCGTTCAAAATCGACATGCAGGTTCCGCAGGGATATATTGCGGCTGTGCGCCACAGCCATCGTAATCATTTTACCATGAAAAATCAGTGTCGCATTATTGCCATCCACCGTGAGCCCGTCCATATCTTCCAAAAGCATCCCGACGGTTTTGATTTTTGACGGACACTCTTCTTCTGAAGAGGTATTGGAGATAAACCACTCTCTGCGTTCGGCTCCTTCGGGCCAAAAATCGTAACGGCCGGCATCGAACGAAAGGACTTTGGCTTTGCGGTCTTTACAAGCCTGAATGGCTTTCTGCAATGCCGGTGTCGAATTTTCATATGAATAGGGTTTCAGTCCGAATTCCGACACATAAACGGTATCGCGCTGCACATCTGCAGCGGCATACAACGAAGAGATAAAAACGGTAATCAGCAAGGATATTTTGCGCATAACGTACATAAATTTGGATATACAAATTTACTCAAACGAACGTATATCCCAACACCCTGCATAAAAAAAGTAATTTTTTTTGCTGTTTCCATAAAAAAAGAGCCATTTGCAAATGGCTCTTTTTTATATAAGAAATTTCATACTAAAAATAGGATAACTTCTCCGGCATCAGAACAGTTTGGCGGGATATTCGCCGGCATCGATTAAAGCCTGAATTTTGTCTACGACACCCTGACGGTCGGCGGCATAGGTCACTCCGAACCATTTTGAGGTTGTATCCAACACTTTGACCTTAGCTGTTCCCTCGTTGATAAGTTTGTTTACCAGCAGGGGAATAAAAAATTCAGCTTTCAAATTGTCTTTGTTTTCTCCGAGAAATTCTTTGAAATACGCTTCGGAATAATCAAAATAATCGGGAGTAAAGCCCCACATATTCATCGAAACGGGCGTATTGTCGGGAATCGTCACCCATTGGTCGTTTTCATCTTTAAAAGAGACGTTTCCGTCGATACGTTCGATAGAGGTACGTTCCACGACTGTGGTCAAATAGCCTTCGT
>JAFLRV010000023.1 GCA_022511245.1 Coprobacter sp. | reverse complement strand
ACGACGGAGTCGTAATAGATGCTGTCTCCGGCGGCCAGCCGGCAGGTGGTGTTGCCGTAACTGATTTCGACCACTCCGTCCATGACATAGATAAACTCTTCTCCTTCGTGTGAAGAGAGTTCGCATTCCGTCGGTTGAGCGGGTTCGATGTCGATGATGAACGGTTCCATGTGCCGGTTGTTCTTCGACCGGGCCAGGCTGCGGTAATCCATGTGTTTGCGGTCGCCTGTCGTGTGGGTGGTGAACGATATCTCGCCGTTTTGTTTTCCGCTCCGGGTAATGACCGGCCCCAGTTCTTCCTGGTCATCGAGGAAAGTGCCCAGCCGCACGCCGAGTGCACGGGCTATCTTGACCAGCAGGGCCAGTGCCGGAAGTTCGGACTGGTCTTCGATGTGGGCAATCTGTGCAATGTCCAACCCCGATTGCTGCGAGAGTTCTTCACGGCTCATCTGCTTGTTTTCACGGAGTGATTTTATCTTTTCACCTACGGAACTGTTGTGACTCATATTTCTTGTTTTTTTTGATGTTTTTGTCGGTATCGGGAACAAAGGTAAAAAAAATCGGCGATTTTACCATCTCGAGGTCGCACCTCCGCCGCCGGAATGTCCGCCGCCGAAGCTGCCTCCTCCTCCGAATCCTCCTCCGCTGCCCCGATTTCCGGCTGCCGGTACGATGATAATGGGGATGGTGTAGCGTTCTCGTGTCTCCTCGCCGCAGTGGGCGCAGCGGTATATTTTTTCTCCTTTTCCGGGTGTGACGGTGGTAGGGGGTATCAGCACGACATCTCTTTCGAGCGACCGGGCCCGTGCCTGGCAGCGCTGGCATTTCGTGTATCGGGTGTATGCGTTTTCGTAGGGGTATATTTTGATGTTGCCGCAGCTGTCGCACCGCCATACGTCGTAATCGACGGAGCGGATGCGCTCTTCGGTGTCGCCCTGCGGTGTGAGGTAGAGGTTGTCTTCGGTCTCGCCGAGTTTCAGCATGGCGTGTCCGCACCGGTCGCAGGGGTGTTTCCCGTTGCGGAGTTTCCGCATTGTCCGAAGGAGCCATATCCAGGTGAATGCGGCGAACACCGGAAAGAGTACGGCGAACAGCGGAGCGGTGCTTTTGCAGGGAACGAGTGCCCGGTAACGGGTGTATTTGTCTCCGTTGCGGACGGGCCGCAGCGCACTGCGTATCCACAGGAGGTGCAGCAGGGAAAGGATAAGCGAGACAGCGATGTAGAGCGTGAAAACGGGTATGCGGCCGGTCTCTGCGGCGGTCTCTGCCGACGAGCGTATTTCATCGGCGGCTTCGGGCCGGGTGAGGATGTCGGCCGTGCGGGCGAGTCCGTTCAGCATGCCCTTGTCGTAGTCTCCTTCCCGGAAGGCGGGAATCATCTCCTGCATCTGTATCCGTTTGCACAGGGCATCGGGGAGCACGCCTTCGAGTCCGTAGCCGGTTTCGAAGGTGATTTGCCGCTGGTCGAGAACAAAAAGGATGAGCAGCCCGTTGTCGTTGTCTTTTTTTCCGATACCCCATTGTCCGAACAGAGCGGTAGCAAAGGGTTTTATCTCTTCATCGCCGATGGATTCCACCACGACGACGGCTATCTCGGCCGAAGTGCTGTCGGCGGTCGAGCGGATTATCCGGTTCATTTCGCCGACGGTTTCCGGTGCGAGTATTCCGTCGGGATTGGAGACGTACTGGCGGGCATCGGAACGGTGTACGTCGGGCAGGTTGTCGAGGGTGTAGACTGTTGCGGCCGTCCGGCCCGGCAGCCAGCACAGGACCCAGAGCAGGAGTATCGTACAGCTTTGTTTCATGTGTCGGGTCTTCGGATTTTTACAGCGCCGGCAGACTCATTCCGTTGATTTTGCGGTAGAGGTCGAGGGCATAGACGTCGGTCATGCCCGATATGTAGTCGATGACGGCCTGCGTACGGCTGTAAAGCGATTCGGCCTGCATCTCGTACTGGCCGGGCACTTTGTTCAACAGCAGTTTGGAATAGGCTTTGTCGGGGAACCGCACGGCGTCGATGAGCTTGTCGAGCAACACGGATATGATGCGGTTACCGGCCAGTTCGATATCGAGCACGTCGGAGGCGTTGTATATTTTTTGGTAGGCTATCCGGGTACACTCTTCGTAGGCTTTACGGGGCGTGTCGCCGATGAGGTCGATAAGGGGGGCTTTGACTTCGCCTTGCAGCAGTTTTTCTTCGTCTTCGCAGAAGATGCGGGAACACTCTTCGACCAGAATCCCCACGACACAGGAGCGCAGGTAGGCTATCTGTTCGTTGATGTCGGTCACGATTTTCAGCGTGTCTTCGATGTGTTGTTTCTGTTCGGCTTCGAAAAATCCGAGAAAGAGTTTTTTGGTCTCTTCGGTGGTGAGCAGTTTCAGCTTGTGGGCGTCTTCGATATCCATGACCTGATAGCAGATATCGTCGGCGGCTTCGACCAAATAGACCAGCGGATGACGGCAATAGCGCACGCCTTCGCCGGGATAGCGTATCATGCCGAGTTCGTCGGCTACACGGATAAAGTCGCTCTCTTCGGAGGTGAAGAATCCGAATTTCCCCTTTTTTCCGGCCAGATTGGAGGAGTAGGGGTATTTGACGATGGATGCCAGTGTGGAGTAGGTCATGACGAACCCGCCTTCCCGCCGGCCGTTGAACCGGTGTGTCAGGAGCCGGAATGCGTTGGCATTGCCTTCGAAATGGGTAAGGTCGTTCCATTCGTTGGGGGGCATCTCTTTTTCCAGCGCAATGCCGTTCCCTTCGGAGAAATAGGTGGCGATGGCTCTTTCGCCGGAGTGGCCGAACGGGGGGTTCCCCATATCGTGGGCCAGACAGGCGGCGGCGACAATGGCTCCGATGCCTTGCAGTTTGTGGGCCCACGTCCGGTCGGCGTATTTTTCGGCCAGCACGGCTGAAACATTGTTTCCCAAAGAGCGGCCTACGCAGGAGACTTCGAGACTGTGGGTGAGTCGGTTATGAACAAAAATACTGCCCGGAAGCGGGAATACCTGCGTCTTGTTCTGCAACCGCCGGAAGGGGGCCGAAAAAATCAGCCGGTCGTAGTCCCGCTGGAAATCGGAGCGGGTCCGTTTCTTATCGTCGTGGTAACGTTCCAGCCCGAACCGTTTGGCGGAGAGCAACCGCTCCCAACTCATTTTCTGTATTGTGTCCATATGTCGTTCTTTTTCTTCCAAACCGGAAATGCAAATGTACATAAAATTCCCGATATTGCGGCGGGGCACCTGAAAAATCGTACATCGAACGGCTTTTCCGGCGGCCGATTTTTTCCCGGACGGGGCTCTTTTTCCGATTTTCGGTTTAAAAATGAAAAAATTGGCGGGATATTTGAATGGTTTTCGTTATTTTCGCAAATTGGAATTTCAGTCAAGTCAATTAAACGGAATGAAATATGGCAGTAAAAGTAAAAATTGTCAATAAGTCGAAACACGCTTTGCCGGCTTACGGGACCGTTCACTCGGCCGGAATGGATATACGGGCCAATCTGGATGCTCCGGTGGTGCTGAAACCGATGCAGCGGACGCTGGTGCCCACCGGGCTGTTTATCGAACTGCCGGAGGGGTATGAGGCCCAGATACGTCCCCGCAGCGGTCTGGCACTGAAAAAAGGTATTTCTATCGTGAATTCTCCGGGCACTGTCGATGCCGATTATCGGGGAGAGATAGGTATTATTGTCATCAATCTGTCCGATGAGGATTTTGTCATCCAGGACGGCGAACGCATTTGTCAGATGGTGGTGAAAGAGTATACCTGCGTGGAGTGGGACGAGGTCGCTTCTCTGGATTCGACAGAGCGGGGCGACGGCGGTTTCGGTCATACGGGGGTGCAATGAATGTCTGGAATGTAACAACGGGTTTTATGAGATATAACAAATCGGTTGGATGTGCAGGGGTGGCACTCTTTTTGCTGCTGCTTTCCTGCGGAACGGCGAAGGAGTCCCGCCGCCCGAAGGGTGCGGAGGAGAGCGTCGTCCGGCTGTCGGACAAGAATCTCCGCAAATTTGACTATTTGTATCTGGAGGGTAACCGGCTGGAGCAGGACGGTTTGCTGGATGCATCGTTCGACCTGCTGCGGCATGCTGCGGCCATCGATACGTCGAATGCTGCGGTCAAATATGGACTGGCTTCGTATTATCTGCAACTGAACCAGCCGCTGGTGGCTTACGATTTGATTAAGGAGGCAGCGGCGGCCGAAAAGGAGAATTACTGGTACGGGATGATGCTGGCCAATCTGGCCCGCAATCTCGGCGATTATGACCAGGCTGAACAGGCGTATGCGGCTTTGGTGGAAAACAATCCGTCCAAACCGGAGCTGAATTATATGCTGGCCGATATTTATGCGCAGAAAGGGGAGCTTGAAAAAGCTATCGGGGCCTACGACCAACTGGAGGCTTCGATGGGGATGATGGAGATGATTTCACTGCAAAAGGCCAAATTGTACAAACTGATGGGAGAGGATGAAAAGTCGTATGCCGAAATCGAACGGCTGATTCGTGCTTTTCCGCATGATGTGGGCTACCTGCTTATGCTGGGCGATATTTATTTGAGCGACAATCGTCCGGACCAGGCTTGGGAGATGTATCTCCGGGCCGAAGAGCTGGAACCCGACAACGGTTATCTGCCCGTGTCGAAGGCTTCTTATTACCATAAGCTGGGCGATGAGGCGAATTTTCAGGCGGAGATGCAGCGGGCTTTGCTGAACCGGAATCTGGATGTGGAATCCAAAATAAACATATTGACCGATTATCTGGCCGACTGTCTGCAAAAAAAGGAGAGTCTCGACCGGGCTTATGTGCTTTTTGACGAATTGCAGGCCATGCATCCGCAGGAAGAGGGGATTTACAGTCTGTATGCCGAACTGCTGCTCTCCCAGAAGAAATACCGGGAGGCGGCCGAACAGTTGCAGGTGACCGTTGATCTGGCTCCGACCGAAAAGTCGTTCTGGCTGCAACTGATGGGGGTGTATCTGCAACTGGATGAGTATGACGAAATGGTGCGTACCGGCGAACGGGCGCTGGAGTATCTTCCGGATGCGACCGAGATTTATGTGTATATGGGCGTGGGGTACGCTGCGGAGAAAAAATACGACCGGGCCATCGAAATTCTGACGAAGGGGCTGCCTTATCTGGAGGAGGCCAATCTGGGGATGAAATCGGAATATTACGGACAGTTGGGCGATGCTTATTATCTGTCGGGGGACAAGGAGAAGGCGTTTGAGGCTTTCGAACTGGCAGTGAAATACAATCCCGGAAATGTAGGCGTGCTGAACAATTACAGCTATTTTCTGGCGCTGGACAAACGGGAGCTGTCGAAGGCCGAACGCATGAGCGGCGAGGTTATCAAGGCCGAACCCGACAATCCTACGTATCTGGATACCTATGCGTGGGTCTTTTTCCAGCAGGGAAATTATACGCTGGCCAAGTTTTATCTGGAGCGGGCGTTGAGCAAGGCCCGTGAGGACAAGGCCGACTTGTATGAGCATTATGGGGATACGTTGTATATGCTGGGCAATCCGGACGAGGCGCTGGAGTATTGGGAAAAGGCGGCGAATGCCGGATGTGAATCGGCTGTGTTGCCCCGCAAGATAAAAGACAAGAAATATTACGAGGAATGAAACGAATCTTATTTGTCTGCATGGCCGGAGCGGCGTTGCTGCTGTCCGGCTGTAAGTCATCGGAGGATGCTGCCCGGAAATCGGGCCGGAAGATATCGGAGGAGCGGACGCACTTTTCGGAGATGCTGGCCAACTGTCCCGATTATACCTCTTTTTCAGCGAAAGCCAGTATTACGGTCACGACTGCGGGCGGGAGCATAAAGTCGAGAGCTACGGTGCGCATCCTGAGAGACCGGGTGCTGCAAATTTCGATACAGCCGCTGCTGGGCATCGAAATGGGGCGTATACAGATTACGCCCGACAGCCTTTTTGCTGTGGATAAGATAAACCGGCGGTATCTGGCGGCTTCGCTGACCGCTTACAAGGATATGCTGCCTTTCGATATCCGGCTGGCCGCTATACAGGCGTTGTTTCTCGACCGTCCGTTTTTGCTGGACAAGGGGGAGCTGACGGCGGACGATTATCCCCGTTTCGCCTATTCGCACAGCAAATCTCAGTGGCAGCTTTCGGCCGGGAATGACGGGGTCGACTACCAGTTTGTGACCGATGAGACCTGCCGTATCGTGGAGACTTCGATGTACACGACCGATTTGCCCCGCTGCCGGATGTTGTGGAAATATGCCGGTTTCAACCGGCAGAATGACGTGTGGTTCCCGGCTTCGGTGAATATACAGTTCGAGGCTCCCGGTAAATCGGTGCAGGTGGATTTGAGTTACAGCACGCCGTCGTGGAATACCTTGCAGAGCCTCGATTTCTCTGTTCCGGCACAGTATCGGAAAATGGAAATGTCGGATCTGGTAAAAATGCTTTTTGAATGATGCGCAGGTTTTTATACATATTGTTCGGGCTGGTGCTGATGTCGGCTTCGGCAGGTGCGCAGTCCAAGCAGATTAAAAATCTGGAGAAACAGCGCAAGGAGGCCCAGAAATTAATCGAAGAGACCCGGAAGATGATTACCTCTACGGGCAAATCGATGACCAGTTCGCTGAATCAGTTGAATCTGCTCCGTGCCGAGATTTCGACGCACCGGGAAATCATCTCTCTCCTGAACAAGGAAATCAACGAAATAAACCGGGAGCAGAAGGCGGTTTCCGACACGATTTACCGGTTGACCAAAGAGTTGGAGAAGAAAAAGAAAGGGTATGCCAAAGCCATGCAGCAGATTTACCGCAACCGGTCGGGATATGAAACGATGATGTTTGTCTTTTCGTCATCTTCTTTGGCTCAGTCGTACCGGCGCATCCGCTATTTGCAGGAGTATTCGGCGTGGCGGAAAAAAGAGGCCGAAGAGATTAAGGTGCAGCAGGCTGTGCTGGAGGAGAAGAAGGTGCAGCTGAACAAAGTGATGCAGGAGAAAACGGCTTTGCTCAATGAACGTACCAATGCTTCCAAAGCGCTGCAGTCGAAAGAGACGGCTCAGGCCAATATGGTGGCCGATTTGAAAAAGAAAGAGAAATCGCTGAAAGCGACGTTGACCAAACAGCAGCAGCAGGCCAATGCGCTGAATAAGAAAATAGAACAGTTGATTGCCGAAGAGGCCCGCAAAGCCGCCGAAGAGGCCCGCAAGAAATCGGGCAGTTCGTCGGAAGAGCGCCGTTCCCAGACGCAGGGCGGTTATGCCATGACCAAAGAGGAGTGGAAACTCTCCGGCGATTTTGAGAAAAACAAAGGGAAACTGCCTTTCCCGCTGTCGGGCCGTTACATGATTGTGGGCCGTTTCGGGGAACAGCAGCATCCCGATCTGAAGTATGTGAAGATAAACAACAGCGGCATCGATTTGCAGACGACGCCCGGTACGCAGGCCCGGTCTGTATTCGACGGCGTGGTGACGGCTGTGTTTACCGTAGAGGGCGACAGCCGCTCGGTCATCATCCGGCACGGCAACTACCTGACGATATATTCCAATCTGAGTCAGGTCTTTGTCAAGAAAGGGCAGAAAGTGACGACCCGTCAGGCTATCGGGAAAATCTATTCCGACCCGCAGGACGACAACCGCACCGTGCTGGGCTTCCAGCTGTGGAAAGAAAAGACCAAACTGAATCCGGAACCTTGGCTGGCCAAGTGAATATGATAGAGATAGTCAGATATGACGGGTCGTACCGGGATGTGTGGAACGGGTTTGTCCGGACATCGAAAAACGGGACTTTCCTGTTTGAACGGGACTATATGGATTATCATGCCGACCGTTTTGCCGACCATTCGCTGCTGTTTTATCAGGATTCCCGGTTAATCGCTTTGCTCCCGGCCAACGTGTCGGAGGGTGTCTTTTATTCCCATCAGGGGCTGACCTACGGCGGGTTGGTGCTGGGATTGCGCAATACGGCGGCGCAGGTGCTGGAGCTGGTGCAGGCTCTGCTGCGGTATCTGCAACAGCAGGGTTTTGTCCGGTTGGTGTACAAATGTGTCCCTCATATTTATCACCGCTATCCGGCTGAGGAAGATTTGTATGCGCTGTGGCGGTCAGGGGCGGTATTGTCCCGGCGCAGTATTGCGACTGTTGTTCCGGGCGAGCAGCCGCTGCGTTTCGGCGAGACGCGCCGGCAACAGGTGCAGAAAGCCCTGAAGCAGGGATACAAGATATTTCCCGACAATCATTTCGACGCTTTTTGGCCGGTGCTGGAACAGAATCTGCAAGAACGGTATGCCGCCCGTCCGGTACACCGGCTCGATGAAATCAAGCGGTTGCATGAGCGTTTTCCTGAAAATATCCGGCTCTACCGGGTGTGCGATGCGGCCGGTGCGACGGTGGCCGGAACGGTGCTTTACCTGACCGGTCGGGTGGTGCACAGCCAGTATATTTCTTCTACGGCCGCCGGAAAGCAATATGGGGCGGTCGATTATCTGTACGATTATCTTCTTCACGAGGCGTATGCGGGTGTTGCATGGTTCGATTTGGGCACTTCGGTGGAACAGGGCGGACTTGTGCTGAACGAAGGGCTGATTTTCCACAAAGAGCGTATGGGGGGGCGGGCTGTCATGTATGATACGTATGAAATAAATTGGTAAGGCAGGTATGGGCAGGGAGGTGTCAACATATCGGCGCATCGTAAAATCGACCGGCCTGTTCGGCGGGGTACAGGGGGTCAATATCCTCTGCTCCATTGTCCGCACGAAATGTCTTGCCCTGTGGCTGGGTCCCGAAGGGGTCGGCATACTGGGGCTTTACACGCAGGCTTCCGAGACCATTGCCCAGATTACGGGTCTGGGGCTGCGGCAGAGCGGTGTGCGGGACATGTCGGTAGCTTGCCGGGAGGGCGATGTCCGGCGCATGGAGCGGGTCCGGCTGGTCCTTCGCCGCTGGTCGCTGACGGCGGGGCTGCTGGGGGCGATGGTCATGCTGCTGCTGGCTCCGGCATTAAGCCGCTGGACATTCGGCGACAGTCTCCACATCTGGGGTTTCGTCTTTTTGTCGGGTATGCTGCTGATGAATGCGCTGGTGTCGGGCGAACAGGCCATCGTACAGGGCAGCGGCCGGTTGAAGATACTGGCCCGCAGCGGGGTCTGGGCGGCGGTGGTGTCGCTGGGGTTGTCGCTGCTGCTCTATTATTTTCTGCGGATAGACGGGATTGTGCCGTCGCTGCTGGTCATTTCGGCGGTTACGCTGTTTTTTCTGTTTTTCTACAGCCGGCGGGGGGAACTGCCTTCGGAACAGCCCGCTCCCGGCTGGGGCGAAACGCTTCGGGATGGGTACGGCATGGTAAAGCTGGGCGTGTACATGACGGTGAGCGGATTTGTGGTTACGCTGTTCAGTTATCTGTTTTCGGCGTGGATGAATCATCGGGGCGGCACGGTCGATGTAGGCTATTACCAGGCCGGTTACAATTTGATGAACCGCTATTTCGGGCTGATATTTACGGCTATGGGCATGGAGTTTTATCCCCGTCTGGCGTCGGTGTGCGATGACCGGGCCGAGATGTCACGCCATGTTTCGCAACAGGCCGAAATATCGCTTTTTATCCTGATTCCCACTATCGGACTGATGTTGCTGTTCAAAGGACTGGTGGTCCGGTTGCTCTATACGGCCGATTTCCGGATTATCGAAGGGTATCTGTTGTGGTCGGTGCCGGGTGTGCTGTTCAAAGCGGTTTCGTGGGCGATGGCCTTTATTCTGCTGGCGAAAGGTGCCGGCCGGCTGTTTCTGGTGACCGAAATCGTATCGGCCTGCATCACGCTGGGATTGAATCTGCTGGGTTACCGCAGTTTCGGACTGGCGGGGGTGGGTATGGCCTATACGTTGAGTTTCTTTGTGTATACGCTCTATATCGGATTTATCTGTCGGGGCCGCTTCGGGTTGCGGCTGACCGATTCGTTCTGGCGGGTGTTTGCCGCCGGGTGCGGGTTCTCCTTGCTTACGTTCCTGTGTGTCGGAACTGAAATGCGGCCGGCGGCGTATGCCGTAGTGGCCGGCGGTATCGTGTACAGCCTGTGGATGCTGAAAAAAAGGTTGGGACTGCGCCGGAGCGAATAATCCGTTTCTTTTTAGTGTTTTTCCCAAAAATCGAGGTATTGCCGGGCCACTTGTATGTGGTCGTGGTGTTTTTCGACGAATGTGCGGCTTTCCTGCGCCCGTCGGGGAATGTCGTCCCGGCGGAGAATCAGCTGTTCGAACTGTCGGAAAATATCGTCCCGGTCGGGCCGTACGTTGACAATGGGATGCAGTTCCCGTTCGCCGATGAAGTCGTAGTATTCGGGTTCGGCGCCGCTCACGGCCACGATTCCTTTGGCCATAGCTCCCAGTGCGTTGGTGGCTGGGGTGTAGGAGTAGAGCTGGTCGATAAGCACGTCCGACTCGTACATCAGCCGGTTGTACTGTTCCAGCGGTACCGATTCCACTTTCCGGATGCGGCATGCTTCGGGATATTTGCGCTGTACCTCCTGCAATACGTCATACATGACGTCGGTGCCTTTGGCCCGGCTCCGGTCCCGCTGTATGCCGATGAAGAAATTAACCGTATCGAAGTCGGTTTTCGGCGGTCTGGGGGGATGCCCGCTCAGGTTTATGGGAATGGGGATATAGGCCAGTTTGCCGGGATGTATGTCGGCATAGGCGGCGTAATATTCGTACAGACAGGCAATGATGCCGTCGGCGTTCTCGGCCATCTCGATACTGACCTCTTTCAGCGGGGAGGAGAGCCAGTCGTCGAGCACCTTTTTCAGCGGCCCGGAGATTTCCTGCCCGGGATTGGGGCGGAAATGGGAGTACCGGAAAAAATCTTTCCGGTGGCACAGGGCGGCGAAATAGTAGTCGGTTCCCAATGCGTCGAGAAAAATTTTCCGGTTGTGCGCCTTCAGGAAACGGAAAATCTGCCTGTTTTTTTCGGGTCGCAAATCGAGGAAAATCGGGTTCTTGACCTGCACGATGTCGTATCCGGTGAAACGGGGCAGGTGCCGGAGGATGTCTCCGACATATCTCAGGGAGTCGAACAGACCGTAACTTTTCCGCACCAGCGAGATGTCGCGCCGGTTGTCCATCCAGTTGCTCCCGTTGGAGGCAACGGTCACCTCATGTCCGAGAGCCCGGAGACCTTCGGCCAGCGTCCAGTGGAGGTTGCTGGCTTCTCCCATTAACAGTATCTTCATAATCGGAACCGGGCCGCTTGTGTCCGGTCAGACAAAGATAATATTTTATCGGTACGATTGTCCATTCGTTTGCAAATTAATCGTATATTTGAGCATCATTGTTAATGTGCTGGAAGATGAAACTGCTTTTTTGTATTCCGTCGATGTGCGGGGGCGGTGCCGAACGGGTCATGGCGCTGGTGTGCAACGGGTTGTGCGCACGGGGGCATGAGGTGGTGCTGGCGACCGATACGGCGGTGGAGTGTTTTTATCTTTTGGACGGACGCATCCGGGTCGTTTCGCTCTATCCTCCTTTCAGGGAGAGGCGCAGTCTGCCGGAAAAAATCTGTTACAATCTGTTTCGGCTCTATCCCCGCATCCGTTCGGTTATCCGGCAGGAGCGGCCGGACGCTGTCGTGTCGTTTCTCTATATCCTCAATCCCAAAGTGCTGCTGGCCAGCCGTTTCCTGAATATCCCAGTCGTCTCGTGCGAGCACATCAATTTCATCAATGGCCGCACCTGGCTGAAAACGGTCCGCCGCATCTGGATTAACCGGCTGGCCGACCGGGTAACGGTGCTCACGCAGCGGGATGCCGATTATCTGCAAGGCCGGCTGAACCGGGTGACGGTGATGCCCAATCCGGTTTCGTTTCCGGTGTGCGCCGATGTTGACACGCCCCGCCGGAAAACAGTGCTGGCGGTGGGCAATCTGAATGCTTCCCGGCGCAAAGGATTTCCCGGTCTTATCGAGGCGTGGGGCCGTATCGCTGCGAAATATCCCGACTGGACGCTCTGTATCGCCGGACGGGGAACGCCCGAAAACCGGGCGGTGCTGGAGTCCCGGATTGCCGCATCGGGGGCGGAGATGCAAATCCGGCTGCTGGGAGAGGTCAGGGAGATGCAGCCGTTGTACCGGGAATCGGCCCTGTTTGTGCTGTCGTCGGAAAACGAAGGATTCCCGATGGCTCTGGTCGAGGCGATGTCGCAGGGGTGTGCCTGCGTGAGTTTCGACATAGCGACCGGGCCGCGTGAAATTATCGGCGGCGACGATGACGGGGTGTTGGTGCCGGCCGGCGATTTTTCGGCATTGGCCGGAGCGCTGGAACGGCTGATGTCGGATGAGGCGCTGCGCCGGAGCACGGGTGCACGGGCGGCTGCCCGTATGCAGCGGTTTTCGTTGCCGGCCGTGCTGGACCGATGGGAATCTTTGTTGAACGAGGTGGTGGCCGAAAAGGGCGGAAAGGAGGTGGCAGGATGATGCGCCGCTGGTTATACCGGTGTTTCGAACGGTATAAATTCCCTTCGCTGGAGGCCTATTACCGTTTTTTGCTGGAGTCGGATTTCTGGCCGCTGGAGCGGCTGCAGGAATACCAGTTGGCCAAATGCCGTGACTTTTTGCAGTTTGCCTATTCGTACTCGCCCTATTACCGGCGTCTGTTCGACGACATCGGGTTTTCTCCGGCTGGGATGACTTCGCTGGACGATTTGAAAAAGATTCCGGTACTGGAGAAACCGGTTTTGCAGGCGTCGATGGATACGATTCAGTCGACCTATCCGTTCGGACGGCTTTACCGTTCGGGCACTTCCGGGTCGGCCACCGGACGGCCTATGGCTTTTTACCGGAACGAAGAGTGGCTGTCTCATCATCAGGCGGCGATGTATCGGGGCCATTCGTGGTACGGGCTGGAACGGTGGGACCGCAACGGGCTTTTGTGGGGATACAATATCGACCCGAAAAAGCGGTGGCGGATGCGCCTTTTCGACTTTTTTATGGGCAGTCACCGGCTCTTTTCCTATAAACGGGACGATGTGGAGCGGTTTGTCCGGAAGCTGGACAAAGATGTTTATTTGCAGGGATATTCGTCCATGATATATGAAGTGGCCAAACGGATGAACCGGGAGGGTCGGAAGCCAAAATTCGACCTGAAGATGATTAAGGGTACGGCGGAGAAGATATACGAGAGTTATAAAGCGGAGACGCTCCGGGCTTTCGGCCGGCCGATGGTGAGCGAATATGGCTCGGCAGAGGCGGGGATTATCGCTTTTGAGTGTCCCTGCGGGCAGATGCACATCAATATGGAGGGGGTAGTCGTCGAGGAGGAGAACGGCGAGATTATCGTGACCAACCTGACATCGAAATCGCTGCCGATTATCCGCTACCGGCTGGGCGACGCAGTGGTGCTGGCCGACCCGGATTACCGGTGTCCCTGCGGCCGTCAGCATCCGGTATTGCTGGAAGTGACGGGACGCATCGGCGATGTAATCTACGGAAAACAGTTCACTTATCCGGCTTTGACGCTGGGCTATGTGTTCAAGAATCTGTTTGTGAGCCACCGGCTGGGGCTTCATTATCAGGGTGTGCAGTCCCGGAAAGGGGCGTTGGACATCCGGCTGGAGCAGAGCGATACGGGATATGAACCGCTGTTGCGGGCCGAGCTGGAAAAATATTTCGGCGATGATGTGGAGGTGCGGATTCTCTACGCTCAGGAGCTGCATGATGGTGCCGGAAAATTGAAGGGTTTCGTTTCGAAAATGGATATAAAGGCGTAGGGTATGGAGGAGTGGATAACGATTGTGATACCGGTATATAACCGGGCGGCTTTGGTGGAACGGACGTTGCGTTCGGTCCGGGAGCAGAGCGTCCGTCCGCTGCGGCTGATATTGGTCGACAACGGGTCGACCGATGACTCTTTGGCCGTGTGCCGCCGGTTTCAGCAGGAAAACCGGTGCGCCGGTTTCCGCATCGACATCTATGAAGAACCGACGCCCGGAGCCAATGCGGCCCGCAATCGGGGATTGCAGGCGGTGGAGTCGGAGTGGGTGCTGTTTCTCGATTCGGACGATGAACTGGTGCCCGAAGCGCTGTCTTGTATCCGGGCGGCGGTCAGCCGTCATCCGCAGGCTGAACTGGTCGGGTTTACGGCCAAACGGTATCGGCCGGACGGGCGAGTGACGTACAAACGGCGCTGTTTCTCGTCGAAACCCGAAGACCAGATTATTTACGGCATGATGGGGACTTCCTGTTTTGTGTCCCGCACGGCGCTGCTGCGTTCCGTCGGCGGCTGGGACGAGCGGTTGGAGGCGTGGCAGGACTGGAATCTGGCCATACGGCTGTTGATGCGGCAGCCGAAAATGGTGTGGATAAAGCGTCCGTTCTTAGTGAAACTGCACGAGCATGCCGAGAGCATTACAGGGCTGGCCTATGCTCCCAACCGGGAGAAACATTTTCGCTCGATGGAGATAACGGAGGCTTGTCTGGCCGACTTGCCGGAGCCGGGCCGTACACGGGCGATTCATTATATTCATTTGAAAATGCTGATACTGGCCGGACTTTACCGGCGGGAGCGGCACCGGGAACTGGCAGAGGAAACCTGGCAGGCGTTTCTGCGCAAGGTGTCTCCGGCGGCCGGAAAAAAAGGGTGTTACCGGCTTCTGTTCTGCTATATCGGCACCGGACTGCCGGGAGGCGGTACGCTGGCCCGGTGGTTGTTTTAACCGATGTTGAGGTTATCCAGCAGCTTGATATACAATTCGATACCTTCCCGAATCTCTTCTGTTTCGATGTATTCGTCGGCCGTGTGGGAACGGGCCGAGTCGCCGGGTCCTATCTTGACCGAAGTGACCGGAATGAGGGCCTGGTCGGAGAGCGTGGGCGAGCCGAACGGTTCGAGCCCCAGCAGTACGGCCCGGCGCACGAAAGGATGCTCCCGGTCGATGTGCGAGGAGTTGAGGCGGAGCGAACGGGGCGTAATTTCACAATCGATATTTTTTTTCAGTATCTCCAGCGCTTCGGCGTTGCTGTACCGTTCGTTGGTTCTTACATCGACCGTGAAGTCGCACCGGTCGGGGATGACATTGTGCTGGGTGCCGGCCTGTATGAGGGTAACGCTCAATCTGACGGGCCCCAGTATGTCCGACTCTTCGGGGAACCGGAAATCCCGGAACGCCTCGACGGCTTTCACGGCTTTGTAGATGGCGTTGTCGCCCTCCTGCCGGGCGGCGTGCCCCGACTTTCCGTATACGGTGCAGTCGAGCACCATCAATCCTTTTTCGGCGATGGCAGGCCGCATGCCGGTGGGTTCGCCTACGACGGCAAAATGTACGGGCGGCAGTTCGGACCATACCGATTCGATGCCGTTTTTCCCCGATACTTCTTCTTCGGCCGAAGCCAGAAACAGGAGGTTGTAAGGCTGCTCTTTCGCCGAAAGCCAGAGAAAGGCATGCAGCAGCGATACCAGACTGGCACCGGCATCGTTGCTGCCCAGTCCGTAGATGCGCCCTTCTTCTTCGGTGGCGGCAAACGGCTCCCGCTTCCATCCCGAAACCGGTTTTACGGTGTCGATGTGGGAGTTGAGCAGAAGGGTCGGCCGGTCGGGCCGGTAGCCGGGCGCTATGCTCCAGATGTTGTTGTTTTTCCGGTGTGCCGTTCGTCCGGTTCCGGTTATAAACTGTTCGATGCGGTCGGCGGCAGCCGTCTCTTCCCGGCTGGTCGAGGGTGTTTCGACCAGCGATTTGAGCAGGTCTGTGGCCGAGTAGTATAATTCGTCTGTATTCATTTTGTAGCAGGCTTTCGGCACAAAAATATACAATTTGCAGAAAATAACGGCAGAAATGGACCATAACCTGAAACCAAATGCCTATTTTTGGCAAAAATCGAGGAGAATGGCAAAGAATCTGTTTAACCGTTATATCTGGCTGGTCGATACCATCTACCGCAACGGGCCGCTGACCCTGAAAGAGATTAATGACCGGTGGATGAAAAGCGATTTTTCCGAAGGGGAAGCTATCCCGCTGCGCACGTTTCACAATCACCGGGCGGCCATTCAGGAGATGTTTGACATCGATATCGCCTGCGACCGCCGCCGCAACGAGTATTACATCGAAGATGCCGAATCGCTTTCGGCCGGCCACGTGCGCAACTGGCTGCTGAATACCTTTTCGGTCAGCAATATGCTGAACGAGAGTTACAAACTGCGGGGACGGATATTGTTTGAAAATGTTCCTTCGGGACAAAAATTCCTGACCCCGATACTGGAGGCCATGCGGGAAAACCGGGTGCTGCGCATGACCTACAAAGGGTATGAGCGCACCGAACCGCACCGGCTGGAGGTGTATCCCTATTTTGTGAAAATCTTCCGGCAGCGGTGGTATATGGCCGCTTTCTCCACCGAACAGCAGCAGGTGCGCATCTATGCGCTGGACCGGATGCTTGCGCTGGAGGATGCCGGGTCGACGTTTGTTTTTCCCCGTACATTCGATGCCGAAGAGTATATGTCGGGCTGTTTCGGCATCATGCGTGACAACACGCCGGTACAGCGTATTCTGCTGCGGGTTTCCGGCAGTCAGGCCAATTATTTGAGGGCGTTGCCCCTGCACCGTTCGCAGGAGGAGACCGAGACGACGGATGAGGGGGCGGTGTTCAGTTATTACCTCTCTCCCACGTTCGATTTTTATCAGGAGATTCTCTCTTACGGAGCGTCGGTCGAGGTGCTTTCGCCCGAACCGGTCCGGAGCCGGATGCAGGAAATGACGGCGCAGATGTCCCGTTTGTATGGCGGCAAAAAGCGGAAAAACCGCATAAAATGACCCGTCGTATTGTTTTAATGATTATCTTTGCTCCCGATTTCATAAATGAACTATGGTCGTAACGAAAAATTTTTTCCAGTTGGTCCGGAGTCAGTCCGAGAAATATGGTAATCGTGAAGTTTTCCGCCATAAAGATTACCATACCGGGAAATGGGTCTCCACTTCTTGGAATGAATTTGCCGGACAGGTCGATACAATCGCCAAAGCGCTGGCAGAACTGGGTGTGAACGAACAGGAGAATCTGGCTACCTATACCCAGAACAAACCCGAAGGTCTTATTCTCGATTTTGCCGCCTATGCCAACCGGGCGATTATCGTGCCGATGTATGCCACCAGTTCGAGGGCGCAAATCGAATATATTCTCAATGAGGCCGAAGTGCGTTTCCTTTTTGTCGGCGAACAGTTTCAGTATGACAATGCCCGGCAGGCTCTTCCCAACTGTCCGAAACTGGAACAGCTGATTATTCTCGACCGGGACGTGAAACTGGCCGATGACGATAAAACCTCTCTCTTTTTCGACGAGTTGTATGTGCGGGGCGAGCAGTCGGACAAGGTTGCCGTAGTGGCCCGCCGCACCGCCGAAGGCCGGGAGGAGGATCTGGCCAACATCATCTATACGTCGGGCACGACCGGCGTACCCAAAGGGGTCATGCTTACCCATGCCAACTACAACGAGGCGATGCGCATTCATGTCGACCGGCTGCCGATGATTTCGGACCGGGACGTGTCGATGTGTTTTCTGCCGCTGACTCATGTTTTTGAACGGGCATGGACCTATTTCTGTCTGGAGACGGGCATACGGGTGGCCATCAACTTGCGGCCGAGCGAGATACAGGATACCATCAAGGAGGTGCAGCCGACCATTATGTGCAGTGTGCCCCGTTTCTGGGAAAAGGTTTATACGGCCGTGCAGGAAAAACTGGCTCCGGCCAAAGGCGTACAGCGCTGGTTAGTGAACCGGGCGTTGAAAACGGGCCGCCGCCGCAATCTCGATTATGTGCGGCTCGGCCGGAAAGCCCCCTTCGGGCTGGAGTGCCGGTACCGCTTTTTCCATAAGGTGCTGTTCAGCAAGCTGCACAAGGCGATAGGCATTCCGAACGGAAACATTTTCCCTACGGCCGGTGCTCCGCTTTCGGATACGATTAATGAATTTATGCACATCTGCGGGATAAATATCGTTTCGGGATACGGGCTTACGGAGACGACCGCTACGGTATCTTGTTTCAAATCTTCCGGATATGAAATCGGCTCTATCGGTTCGATTATGCCTTCGGTGCAGGTGAAAATCGGCGAAAACAACGAAATACTGGTCAAAGGGGCGACCGTGATGAAGGGCTATTACAAGAAACCCGAAGAGACGGCGCAGGTCTTTACCGAAGACGGCTGGTTCCGGACCGCAGATGCCGGCCGCTTTACCGATGCCGGTTCGCTGGTGCTGACCGACCGCATCAAGGACCTTTTCAAAACGGCCAACGGGAAATACATCGCTCCGCAGGCGCTCGAAACCAAACTGGGCGAAGACAAATACATCGACCAGGTGGCCGTTATCGGCGACCAGCGCAAATATGTGACGGCGATTATTATTCCGGCTTACGAGGCGCTCAAGGAGTATGCCGCC
>JAFLRV010000229.1 GCA_022511245.1 Coprobacter sp. | reverse complement strand
TGCGTTTCACACAGCCGGCCGTCAAAGAAGAAGAGCTGGTGTTGCCGCTCGCCGAAGAATCGAAACCGGCCGCTCCGGCCGCAGGGGATGCCCCCGAAGCCGAATCCCGGCAGGACGGACAGCCTGTCGCAGCCGCTCCGGCAAAACAGCGCCGGAAACAGACACGCCAGTCCGGCTCCGAATCCGCTGAACCGGCCGCTCCGGCCCCACAGCCGCAGGCTAAGGAAGCCGATACCCGTGAGCGCAAACAGCCGGAAATGAATGTCCAGGTTCCCACCTCCCATTTGCAGAATTTCTTTCCCCGAAGCGAACGCCAGCGTTTTGTTCCCCGCAATCAGCAGCAGCGGAACAACGGCAATGCCGGAGAACCGGCGGCCGCTCCGGTCAACGAACCCAAACCGGCAGAAAAACAGTACGAGTTCGAAGGTATTCTTACCGGCACCGGCGTACTTGAAATGATGCCCGACGGATACGGCTTTCTCCGGTCATCCGATTACAACTACCTCACCTCGCCCGACGACATTTACGTTTCGCAGTCGCAGATTAAACTTTTCGGTCTGAAGACCGGCGACGTGGTCGACGGACCTATCCGCCCTCCCAAAGAAGGCGAGAAATATTTCCCGCTGGTCAAAGTCGAGAAAATCAACGGCCGTTCGCCCGAATATGTGCGTGACCGGGTGCCGTTCGACCACCTGACACCGCTCTTCCCCGAAGAGAAATTCGACCTCACCTCCGGACGCTACGGCAACATCTCCACGCGGGTGGTCGATATGTTCTCGCCGATTGGAAAAGGCCAGCGCGGTCTCATCGTGGCACAGCCCAAGACCGGTAAGACGATGCTGCTTAAAGACATTGCCAACGCCATTTCCGAAAACCATCCCGAAGTGTTCATGATTATACTGCTGATTGATGAACGTCCCGAAGAGGTGACCGATATGGCCCGCAGTGTAAAAGCCGAAGTGATATCCTCCACTTTCGACGAACCGGCCGAACGCCATGTAAAAGTCGCCAGCATCGTGCTGGAAAAGGCCAAACGTATGGTAGAATGCGGTCACGATGTCGTTATACTGCTCGACTCCATTACCCGTTTGGCACGGGCCTACAACACGGTATCTCCGGCCTCCGGAAAAGTTTTGTCGGGAGGTGTCGATGCCAACGCCCTGCACAAACCCAAACGCTTTTTCGGTGCTGCCCGTAACATTGAAAATGGCGGCAGTCTTACGATTATCGCTACGGCACTCACCGAGACCGGCTCCAAGATGGACGACGTCATCTTCGAAGAATTCAAGGGTACCG
>JAFLRV010000228.1 GCA_022511245.1 Coprobacter sp. | reverse complement strand
TCCGGGATGCAGTCACGGGGTGGTGCACAAACTGATTGCCGAAGTAATAGAAGATATGGGTATGGAGGAGAACACCATCGGTATAGCACCGGTCGGATGTGCCGTATTTGCCTATAACTATATCGATATCGACTGGCTCGAAGCGGCTCACGGCAGGGCTCCGGCCATCGCCACGGCGGTAAAACGGCTCAATCCATCGAAAATGGTGTTTACCTATCAGGGCGACGGAGATTTGGCCGCCATCGGTACGGCCGAGACCATCCACGCCTGCAACCGGGGAGAAAATATCGTGATTATCTTTATCAACAACGGTATCTACGGTATGACCGGCGGACAGATGGCTCCCACGACGCTGGAGGGGATGGTAACCTCGACCTGTCCCTATGGCCGCAACGTGGAACTCAACGGCTATCCGCTGAAAATATCCAATCTGGTCGCCCAGCTCGACGGGGCCTGCTACGTTACCCGGCAGAGCGTCCATACACCGGCGGCCGTAAGAAAAGCGAAAAAAGCTATCCGGCAGGCCTTTGAAAACTCCATGAACCGCAAAGGCGCCTCGCTGGTGGAAATCGTATCGACCTGCAACTCCGGCTGGAAACTGACACCGGCACAGGCCAACCAATGGATGGAACAGCACATGTTCGAAAAATATCCGATGGGAGATTTGAAAAACGAATAACTGAAAATTTGCCAACGATGAAAGAAGAAATAATCATAGCCGGATTCGGCGGTCAAGGGGTGCTTTCGATGGGTAAGATTCTCGCCTATTCGGGACTTATGGAGAACAAAGAGGTCACCTGGATGCCCTCTTACGGCCCGGAACAGCGGGGCGGAACGGCCAATGTAACCGTTATTCTCAGCGACGAACGCATCAGTTCGCCGGTATTGAACAGTTTCGACATTGCCGTTATCCTGAACCAGCCTTCGCTCGACAAATTCGAAAGCAAAGTGAAACCGGGCGGTATTCTTATTTACGACGGATACGGCATACACCATCCTCCTACCCGCACCGACATCGCCATATACAGCATCGACGCCATGAACACGGCGATAGAGATGAACAACTCCAAAGCCTTCAATATGATTGTGCTGGGCGGACTGCTGAAAGTAAAACCGATGGTCAGTCTCGACAAGGTGTTGCTGGGACTGAAAAAATCTCTTCCCGAACGGCATCATACGCTCATTCCCATGAATGAGGCCGCCATACGGAAAGGAATGGAAATTATCCGGAAAATGTAATGCTCCGGGCATATATTTTACACCACCCCCGTAACGGGAGTGGTGTAAACATTCAACCCCTGTACGGAACTTGCGACCGACAGATACAGGTGAATCCACTGGAATCTGCAAATTCACACA
>JAFLRV010000227.1 GCA_022511245.1 Coprobacter sp. | reverse complement strand
TGAGGTGGCCCGCAATATCAAAACCGACCCCTATTTCGTCAACGACGAGACCCACGTTATGCAAGTGGAAAGCGTTGATGAACTGCTCGATATGGGTCACGGCGTGCTCATGACCCGCAAAGGGGTTTCGGGCAAAACACAGAACCAGTTGTTCCAGTTCGAAATGAAAATCAACAACCCGGCTCTCACCGGTCAGGTGCTGGTAGCGGTTGCCCGTGCCTCGATGTTGCAGAAACCGGGATGCTACACTATGATAGAGATACCGGTCATAGACCTGCTGTACGGAGAAAAAGAGTCTCTGATCAAACACCTCGTATAAAATCGAAAGACAAGCCCTGTTTGTCTTAAAAATATTTTTATACCTTTGTCCAAGTTGTCCCGACCTTGTGCGGGACAGCTTTTATTTTTATCATAAACAGAACGGATATGTTAGATTTCATTACATGGACGGTCGACCCGGCCATATTCTCCATCGGTACACGGGAAATACGCTGGTACGGATTAATTTTTGCCGTAGGATTCCTCATCGGATACCAAATCGAAGACAAAATATTCAAACACGACAAAGCTCCGGAAGGGTGGTTAGATAAGTTATTCATGTACACGATTATCGCCACGATTGTCGGCGCACGGCTGGGACACTGCCTGTTTTACGGCTGGGCATACTACTCCCAATATCCGCTCGACATCTTCAAAATATGGGAAGGGGGACTGGCCAGTCACGGCGGAGCCATCGGTATCATTATCGCTCTGCTCATCTACTCGAAAAAGGTGACGCACCGGAATCCGCTCTGGACTTTTGACCGCATTGTAATTCCCACCGCACTGGTGGGAGCTCTCATCCGGATGGGCAATCTGATGAACCACGAAATATACGGCCACCCGACCGACCTGCCTTGGGGTTTCCGGTTCATCAAGAATCTGGCCGCATGGAAAAACTATGGAGCCGACCCTGTGTTTTCAGACCCGTCACATCCTACTCAAATCTATGAGGCCCTCTGTTATCTGTCCATTTTCGTCCTGCTGATGTACATGTATTGGAAGCGGGATGCCGGACAACGGCCCGGACTCATCTTCGGTACGTTCTTAGTCTGCGTATTTTTCTTCCGGTTCTGCATCGAATTTCTGAAAAACAATCAGGAAGCTTTTGAAGAAAACATGGTTCTGAATATGGGACAACTGTTAAGCATTCCCTTTGTCCTTTTCGGGATTTACCTTATCATACGGGCACTGAAACGCCCCAAAGAGAGCGGAGACGCCATTCCGAACAAAAAACGATAGCAAACAAAAGCCTTTGGATTTTTCCAAAGGCTTTTGTTTTATTCATCAACAGACTGAAACGGGTCGAAAGGAGCTTCTTCGGCCGGCGGGGCAGCCGGCATTCCGGCCGACGGCTGAACAGGGGGCTCCGGTTGCGAAGCGGCCGGCAAC
>JAFLRV010000226.1 GCA_022511245.1 Coprobacter sp. | reverse complement strand
TGTTTTTCTCATCGATGTATATTATCTCTTTTTCACTTTTTTTAACTTGTTGTTGGGATACCGATTCTTTATCTTTGCCGCCAGATAACTCCTGAACAGATGGATAATGGTGGGAATTGGGCCTGCTGTGAACTGACTTCTGTTCGGGAGTTATGTTTTTATCGGTATCGGTCTGTTCTTGCAGTTGTGCCTGTTCACCGGAGAGATAGGCCTGATAGCCGTCGTTGGCGAGGAGGTATCGCTGGAGGGCTTCGAATTTGCGCATTTCGGCCTCTTTGAGGGCGGGATTTTCAATCTGCATGATTTGGAACACCCGTTCACCCAATGCGGCGGCTTGTTCTTCGGGCGATTTGCCGGAGAGTTCGTAGGCGGCTTGTATTTCTTTCCGGGAGTGGGTTTGGTAGATATCTTCTTTGGCTTTTTCGAGTTGCTGGTGAAGGTTGTTTCGGGTTATGGCGTTTCCGGTTTCTGCGATTCCGTTCATGCCGGCCGAGAGGATATAGGAGGAGGCGACGGTGATGTAGATGTTTTCCCAAGAGAGTATTTCTTCTCGGGAACGGTCTCCGACGGTGAATGCGTTGATTGTGGAGGCGACAAACTCTTCGCAACTCTCTTCCAGTCCGTTTTTCAGGATGTTTTTGGCGAATTGTTTCACATCGAATCTGCCTATCAGCGACGGGAGGCGGAGGTTGTCGATGCTGGTTTTGGCCAGCGCACGGCCGACGGATTCGGGAAGGAATTTCCCGGCCTTTTTAATCAGGGCGCCTGTCCGGGAGTTGACCAGCCGGAAGAGTGCGGGGCCGAACACTTCGGTGCCGTTTTCGATAAAATTGGCGAGAAATGCTTTCTCGGCGGCGGTTCCGTCCGGGTCGGCTCCTTTTTGGCCGATGTAGAATACTTTGCGGTCGTTTCCGATATCTGCTTCGGTTTCGCCTACTCTTCTTTTGGTAAAATCTTCGTATGTTTTGGGTCTTAACAGGGTCTGTCCGGTTGCGGTCAGTCCCAGTTTTGTGATTTTGCTCTTGGTCAGGGCCTGGGCTGTTTTGCCGGAGACCCGCCGGTTAATCCAGGAGAGGAGTGTTTTTGTCGATGCTTTGGCCGGGATATAGGAGGCGGCGAAGTAGAGGATGTCGGGGATGGCTTCGCCGGTTACTTCTCCGATTTTGTAGGAGATGGGGATGTCGGCTTTGTGGAGCATCTTGATGACGGCATGGATGGAGGCGGCATCGAGCAGCTGGATCTCGGACGGGGAGAGTTCGTCAATGTCTTGTTTTTCTGCTTTGTCGAAGAGTTTTTTGAGTTGCAGGTTGTCGAAGATGCCGCTGAGTCCGGCCGTCAGCACTCTTTCGGAGAAGAGTCCGTTGCTGACTCCTTGCACGAAGGGGTAGCTGGTGCGGGTGGCTTCGAGGGTGTGCAGGGCTTCGTTGAGGAGA
>JAFLRV010000225.1 GCA_022511245.1 Coprobacter sp. | reverse complement strand
TTCCTGACAGCCTTTTTTTGTCTGCGTCTTTAATTTCTGAATACCCGTTTGTCGTTTTCGGCATCGACAATCACCGGTCTGCTCTTATCGACCGACTGTGCCAGCAGCTCCTTCGACAGCTGATTCAATATGTAACGGTGTATAACCCGTTTGACCGGACGGGCCCCGAACTGCGGGTCATACCCTTCCTTAGCGATAAACGCCAGTCCGGCAGGTGTAATGTCGAGCTCCACGCCATTATTTTTCAGCAATTTCTGAACCGATTGTATCTGTAACATGACAATCTCCTGTATCTCCTTTTCATTCAGCGGAGTAAACATAATGGTTTCATCGATACGGTTCAGGAACTCCGGCCGTATAGTCTGTTTCAGCAAATCGAGGACTTCATTTTTGGTTTTCTCGATAATCGATTCCCGATTTTCCGGCGTAAGTTTTTCAAAATTATCCCGAATCAACGCCGACCCCATATTGGAAGTCATAATGATAATCGTGTTTTTAAAGTTAACCAGCCGCCCTTTATTGTCGGTCAGCCGTCCGTCGTCAAGCACCTGCAACAGAATATTGAAAATGTCGGGATGCGCTTTTTCTATTTCATCGAAAAGCACGACAGAATAGGGTTTGCGGCGGATGGCTTCGGTCAACTGTCCACCTTCATCATACCCTACATATCCGGGAGGAGAACCGATGAGGCGGGTGACGCTGAACTTGTCCTGATACTCGCTCATATCAATACGGGTCATCATATTCTCGTCGTCGAAAAGGTATTCGGCCAAAGCCTTCGCCAATTCCGTCTTACCGACACCGGTAGTACCCAGAAAAATAAAGGAACCTACAGGTTTGCGGGGGTCGCTCAATCCGGCCCGGCTGCGGCGCACGGCATCCGAAACGGCCTGAATGGCTTCCTCCTGCCCCACTACCCTTTTATGCAGTTCTTCTTCAAGGTGCAACAGTTTCTCACGCTCGCTTTGCATCATTTTACTCACGGGAATACCGGTCCAACGGGAAACCACGTCGGCAATATCGTCGGCATCGACTTCCTCTTTTATCATAGCGGCCCCGCCCTGCCGGTCGTGCAGCTGTTCCTGTATGGCTTTTATCTCATTTTCTTTTTCGGTTATCTTGGCATAACGTATTTCGGCCACTTTGCCGTAGTCGCCCTCCCGTTCGGCCCGTTCAGCTTCGAATTTGAGATTTTCGATGTCTATCTTATTCTGCTGTATGCGGCTAATCAGCTCTTTTTCGGCCTGCCACTGGGCTTTGTATCTTGTCTCTTCTTCTTTCAGATTGGCAATCTCGCTCTCCAACGACTGCAATTTTGCCGTATCGTTTTCCCGCTTTATCGCCTCCCGCTCTATCTCGAACTGTTTGATACGGCGGCTGATCTCGTCCAGATTTTCGGGAACGGAATCGACCTCGAGGCGCAGTTTGGCCGCCGCCTCATCCATTAAGTCGATAGCCTTGTCGGGCAGGAAACGGTCGGTGATATA
>JAFLRV010000224.1 GCA_022511245.1 Coprobacter sp. | reverse complement strand
GGTGACCCGCTGCGCATCACACAGATTGCCAACAACCTGCTTTCCAACGCCATCAAATTTACCGCACAGGGCAACATATCTTTAGATATGTCCGTCGAAGACGAAACGCTGTGTTTTGCCGTAACCGATACCGGATGCGGCATGACCCCTGAAGAGCAGGAAAAAATCTTCCACGAATTTACCCGGTTGGGCAATGCGCAGGGAGAAGAAGGTTTCGGTCTGGGACTATCCATCGTACAAAAACTCGTCCATTTATTAAACGGAACTATCCGGACAGAGAGCCAGCCGGGAAAAGGCAGCCGGTTTACCGTCTCGATACCGCTGGAAACCGCCCGGCCCGTACCGACCGGAACACCAACGGACGCCGACAGCCCCGACCGTGAACTGCACGTTCTGCTCATCGACGACGACCGCATACAACTCGAACTGTTTACCGCCCAGCTGCAACAGAAAGGCATACGGGCGAAAGCCTGCTGGAATCCGGAGATGCTCTACCAGGAAATGCGCAAGAACCGGTACGACCTGCTGTTTACCGATGTACAAATGCCGGGTATCAACGGATTCGATTTGCTGACCTACTTGCGTACCTCCGACATTCCGCAAGGCCGCACGATTCCGGTCATCGCCGTAACGGCCCGGAGCGACATGGATGAAAGCCTTTTTACGGAAAAAGGATTTGCCGGCTGCCTGCATAAACCTTTTTCGTTGGCGGAAATGTCCGACATCATCACCCGAACAACGGGAATATCCGTAACGGCCAACCCGCCGGAGGCTCAGCCGGTTCCCGCTGCGCCTCATCCGGATTTTTCTGTATTGACCGCTTTTTCGGGCGACGATACCGAAGCAGCCGGACAAATTATCGGGACATTCCTGCAAGAGACGCAGGAAAACCGGAACCGCATGGCCCAAGCCCGGAAGCAACAATCGATGAAACAACTCTCGGCTGTCGCACACAAAATGCTGCCGGTCATCACACTGCTGGGTTTGCAGGAATTGCAGGAACATCTCTCTTTTTTAGAAAAACAGGGGGAAAGCCCGTTCGACGAAAATATCGACCGCCAGACAGCACAGGTTCTCTCTCTTGTCGATAGGCTGCTCGAACAAACGGAAAATTACAAAAAACAAAACTATTGTTAAAGTACGGAACAGTTTTCATAAAAACCGTTACCTTTGTACGTATTCAAATAAAGTGTGGGCCGCATGAACCGTATACTCATTGTTGAAGATGACATTACCTATCGCCTGATACTGCAAACATGGCTTCAGAAAAAAGGATTCGGTGTCGAAACAGCCGGAAGCATCAAAGAAGCACAAAAAACGCTGGAAACCGTTCACATCAGTTTGATTCTGTCCGATTTGCGGCTGCCCGACAAAGACGGCATCAGTCTGCTGGAGTGGATGACCGAAAAAAAACAGCCGGTACCGCTTATTATCATGACCGGATATGCCGAAATACAGACGGCGGTGCAAGCCATGAAACTGGGTGCCAAAGAT
>JAFLRV010000223.1 GCA_022511245.1 Coprobacter sp. | reverse complement strand
GCGACCAGCGCAAATATGTGACGGCGATTATTATTCCGGCTTACGAGGCGCTCATGGAGTATGCCGCCCAGAAACATATCCAGTACCGCAATCTCGAAGAGCTGGTCAAGAACCAGAATATACACAAACTCATCTGGGAAAGAATCTGTGTGCTGCAGGAGAATTTCGCCCGTTTTGAACAGATTAAGAAATTTACCCTGCTGCCCAAAGCGTTCAGCATGGAGACCGGTGAACTGACCAATACGCTGAAAATTTGTCGTCCTATCATCAACCAGTTGTATCGGGCCGAGATAGAGGCGATGTATGTATAACGAACAGGGGCTGTTTCTGTCCCCGCTAAAAGACTCAAGTGATGATAACTATCGAACAATTGAAGGAGCTTGAAGAACGCAAGCTGGCGTTGAGGAGGTATCTTTGACATCGATGCGAAGATAATACAGGTAGAAGAAGAGGAGTTGCGCACGCACGTGCCCGATTTCTGGAACGACCAGAAGAAGGCCGAAGCGCAGATGCGCAAAGTCAAAGGATTGAAATTCTGGATTGAGGGATACAACGAGGCCGAAAAGTCGGTCGAAGAGTTGACGCTGGCTTTCGACTTTGTCAAGGAAGAGGTGATTACCGAAGAGGAACTCGACCAGATTTATGCCACCACCAAAGAGATTATCGAAAACCTCGAACTGCGCAATATGCTGCGCCGGGAAGAGGACAAGCTGGGCGCCGTACTGAAGATAAATTCCGGAGCCGGCGGTACCGAAAGTCAGGACTGGGCTTCGATGCTCATGCGCATGTATATCCGCTGGGCCGAAGACAACAAATACAAAGTGACGGTGACGCACCTGCTCGAAGGGGAAGAGGCCGGTATCAAGAGCGTAACGATTCAGATTGAGGGCGACTATGCCTACGGCTATCTGAAATCGGAGAACGGCGTGCACCGGCTGGTGCGGGTCTCGCCCTTCAATGCACAGGGCAAGCGGATGACCTCCTTTACGTCGGTGTTTGTCGTGCCGCTGGTCGACGATACCATCGAGATTCAGGTCAATCCGGCCGATATTACGTGGGATACGTTCCGTTCGGGAGGTGCCGGCGGTCAGAATGTGAACAAGGTGGAGACCGGTGTGCGGTTGCGTTACAACTACCACGACCCCGATACGGGCGAAACCCGTGAAATCCTGATTGAAAATACCGAGACCCGTTCCCAGCTCGACAACCGCGAGAACGCCATGCGTTTGCTGAAATCGCAACTGTATGAAATCGAATTGCGCAAACGGATGGAGGAACAGCAGAAAATCGAGGCCGGCAAGAAGAAAATCGAATGGGGTTCCCAGATACGAAGCTATGTGTTTGACGACCGCCGGGTGAAAGACCACCGCACCAACTACCAGACCTCGAACGTACAGGGCGTTATGGACGGCGATATCGACGGTTTCATCAAAGCATATCTGATGGAGTTCGGCGGCGAACAGGCCTAAACGGAGACAGATTGTATGGTAAAACTGAC
>JAFLRV010000222.1 GCA_022511245.1 Coprobacter sp. | reverse complement strand
GAATACCTCCTGTGTCAGCGGAATATTCGGAGCCTTGTATTCGACGATGGCTATCGGCCGGAAATGAATATCATATATAATCGTATCGCATCGTCGGGCCCGCCCGTTTAATGTGAGTGAAATTTCATTGCCGATAAGCCCTTGCGGATATCCCCGATGCCGTATCAGGTAGGAGACAAAATGCTGGCGGACCCATTCCTCCGGTGTGAGCCGGATATAGCGTTTTCGCAAGTCGTCGAAAATATAGATTTTGTCTTTCTCTTTTTTTATTTTGCAGTCAAATGACGGTAAATTTAAATCTGTCATATATTATTGTTTGTTCTTAACCGAAGAATTTGTATTTTTACTCAAAATTAGTGAAAAATGAAAATAAAACAAATATACACGAGTGTAATAACATTGAATGTGTTTATACACAAATAGTTATCGTTTCAATGTTGAAATGAGAATGGTGTTGTTTTGTTTTTACAGTATAGGTATTCGCATAACAGAGGGGAGAGACGAATGGCAAAAAAAGAGTCGAATCAGTACTTGCAGATTATATCGGACATCGAAAAGAAAAACTTTAAACCCATCTATTTTTTGATGGGGACAGAACCGTATTATATCGATTTAATAACGGATGCCATTATAGCCAACGCATTGGATGAACCCGATCGGGATTTTAATCAAATTATCGTGTACGGCTCCGATGTCGATACGGCGACCGTCATAAATGCCGCCAAACGCTATCCGATGATGGCTCCCCGTCAGTTGGTGGTGGTAAAGGAGGCGCAGCAGCTTGATAAAATAGACGAACTGATTTATTATGTACAACGGCCGTTGATGAGTACGGTTCTGGTCTTGAATTATAAATACGGAACGTTAAAGAATAAGAAACTGCTGGCCGAGATAGAGAAGAACGGCGTATTGTTTGAGTCGAAAAAGCTGTATGATTATCAGTTGCCGGGATTTATCGATGCTTATGTTTCCCGGAAAGGATTCAGCATCGGACAGAAAGAGTGCACGATGTTAAGCGATGCCATCGGCCCCGATTTATGCCGCATGTCCCGTGAACTGGAGAAGCTGTTTTTATCTTTGCCGCAAGGGGAGACCCGTATTTCGGCGTTGCACATCGAGGAAAATATCGGGATAAGTAAAGATTTTAATAATTTCGAGCTGTTGAATGCCGTAATTGTCCGCAATCCGTACCGGGCCAATCAGATTATTCGTTATTTTGAGAAAAATCCCAAATCCAATCCGGCGATTGTCACAATCAGTGTCCTGTTTAATTTCTTCTCCAACTTGATGCTGTTGTATTTTATCAAAGATAAATCGGAGGCTGCGATTATGGCCGAACTGAAATTAAGAACTTCTTTCCAGGCGAGAGATTACGTTACAGCCTTGCGTAATTATAACGCTTACAAGTGCATCGACATCATTTCCCAGATAAGAATATACGATGCCCGCTCCAAAGGAGTAGGTTTGGCTCCCGGAACCACAGAATATGATTTGCTTAAAGAGTTGATATTTAAAATAATGCATTAATAAAAAGC
>JAFLRV010000221.1 GCA_022511245.1 Coprobacter sp. | reverse complement strand
ACCTGCTGTTTGCCACCTCCTGTATCCTGCTGGTAAAGGAAGAATACGACGTCTCGATACAGCCAAAAGAACTTGAAGAAGCCAACACGCTGGGCGATTTGTACACAATCATAAAAACAGCCCGGCAGGTTGCCGGACAGGCCGACTGAAACCATGTGCGGCATAGCAGGCATAGCAGGCGAGGTGGGGCAAATGCACCTGTTGCTCGACAAGATGATAAAAGCACAGCAGCATCGGGGGCACGATGAAGTAGCTCATTGGACCGACTTCTTTGTCGATGCCCGAATCGGACTGGCGCACAACCGGCTCGAAACCGGCCTCCGGACAAACAGCACGCAACCTTTCGTCGATGAGGAAACCGGGCTGGTCACATTGCTGGACGGCACCATATTCAACCACAAGGAACTCAAAAAAAAGCTGTCGCCCCATTACACTTTCCGGACAGGAAGCATGGTCGAAGTGCTCTCGAAAGCCTGGCACAGGTGGGGCCGCTCGATGCCCGGCAAGATACACGGGAATTTTACGATTGCGGTGTATGACCGCTCGGCGAAACACATCTTTATCGTCCGGGACCGGCTGGGGATAAAACCCCTTTACTTCACATGGCAGAACGGAAATTTCTACTTTGCCTCTGAAATAAAAGCCCTTTTTGCGGCCGGTGTCAACCGGACCATGTCGCCCGAAAGGTGGGCCGAATACCTGGTACACTCCTCTTACGGCCTGCCGCACGAAACGTTCTGGGACGGCATATCTCAGCTGCCCGGCGGCAGCCTCCTGTTTTTCAACGGGTTCACACTGGACATACACAGATGGTACGAACCGGAGCAGGCCGTCCGGGAAACGGAAATCCCGCAAAGTGAAGAAGAACTTGTCGAACGGTTCCAGTCGATATCCGACGACAGCATCCGCCGCAACATAACCGCCGGCGCTCCCATAGGGATAAACCTCTCCGGCAGCATCGGCTCTTCGCTCCTGTTGGGGCTTATTCGAAAAAATGCCCCCTACCTGCCCATCAAAGTGTATTCCTATTACAACGACGGCAAACTCTCCGACGACATTCTCTGGACCGCCGAAATGCTCTCGCAAACCCAGTACAGGCACGAACAGATAAAAATTACAGCCTCTACCATACGCAAAGAAGCCCTGCACATGGCCCGCATACAGGACGAACCGTTCGACGGACTGAAAACACTGGCCTATGCCCACCTTTTCCGCATCGCCAAAAATCGGGGAACTACCATTTTGTGCGACGCACTGGGACTCGACGAGACGTGGGGAAGCAGCCCGGCCGCTACCGGAACTCCCGGTTCACCCCTGTGCCTCCGGGACGATTTCAGGGAGCTGGCCCGAAAGCCGGAATATCCGGAGCCTTTCGCCGAACGAAGCAACAACGAACGGTACAAGCGGATTTTTTGCCACGCAATTCCCCGAAAACTGCGGATAGACGACCGAATCAGCATGGCCTTTTCGACCGAATTGCGCAAACCGTTTCTCGACCACAGGCTGGTCGAACTCGCCTTCGCCGCCCCCGAAAAGATAAAGACTCAACCTC
>JAFLRV010000220.1 GCA_022511245.1 Coprobacter sp. | reverse complement strand
GGCGAACCCTGCTACAACCTCGATGTGAACACCTCCATGTTCAAACTCTATGCCAAAGTAAACGACGAAATCAAACTGATGGGCCTCACCTCGTCGTGGGCCGGTATGTATTTCTCGATTCCGGTAGGCGAAGCAGAGTCCCTGCAACTGGGTGTATCGGCCGTATCGACCGATATGAAAAGCGAGTCGGATATCGCCTGGAGCACTGACATTCAACTCACTGAGCGTGAAATCAATAATGATATCGTAGTAAGTCAGAATGTGATTAAACCGAACGAACCTTTTACGGTAGGTTACCTCGATCCTAAACATGCCGCTGCTCAGAAATGGGTATTAGTCGACGCTGAAACCGAAACTCCGGTAAAAGAAGAAACGAATGTAACCGGTTTGACTTTCCCCGATGGATTGCCGAACGTTGGTCCCTACAACCTGACCGTGACCGAAGAGAGCGGTAACCGCGTCTTCAACTGGTTTGTACAGATTACGGACGAATCGACCGGAGCTTTGCCGCAGATTAAATCGATATCTCTTGAAGACAAACTGGAAGCCGTAACGATAGAGTCGGGTGAAAGCGTAAAAGTGGCTTATACCGGCCGTGAAGCCGATGGAGTAGCTACCCGCGCCATCTCGGCCGAAGAGGCATGGGTGGGTGCCCGAATGGGTGATACCGGCCTTGACCTGGCAAATTTAGGGACCGGTGGCAATTCATTTACCATCGCAGCATGGGTAAAATATACCTTCATTGCCAGCAATGGCTCGTCCTGCTTCTTCAGCATCGAAAACCGGAAAGACAATTGGCCGCAGAACAACTGGGGCTGGTTCTGGTCGAACCTGAACGCCGACGGTTCCATCGGTTCGTTTACGTTCCGTACCTCTTATACGGGAGGTTCTACTGAACATAAATATACGTTCCCCGATACCAAAATTCCGTTGAATTCATGGGTACATGTCGCCATCGTGTTCGATTTCCAATCGAATACCAGCAGACGGGCGTTGCTCTATGTCAACGGTATAAAACAAAACAGTACATGGGAAGCCGGTTCTTCGAGAGGTTCTACGGATAATTATTGGACGTATCCTTCCAAATTCCTCCCCGATGCCAATATGTATCTCTCCTGTTTCGGTGGACGCGGCGAAGGTTATGTAGCGGGCAACGGTCTGGTAGACGACCTGCAGCTCTGGAATAAAGCGCTGTCGCCCGAAGAGGTGCTCCAGTCGATGGAATTGAACCGCAACCAGTTACCGAATGGTCTGCTCTGCTACTGGGATTTCGAAACAATGTCGGAGGCCGAATATGATGGAGCATCCCATCAATTCATCTCTCTTGTTGAAGGAAATGATGCGAAAGCCTCCAATTATGCAATGGTAGCATCAACGGGTGAAGGACAGGCCGTAGAGACTCCGCAAGTGCCGCAGTTCTCGGCCGGTAATCCGTTCCTCGAAGGTACCGGATACACTATCGAAACCCTTCCCACGTGGACCGGCCGCCGGGCGATAGTGACAGATATTGACGGTTCCGATACCAGTGGTTCGGCTACGGTAACTTACAATAAAGCGGGAGCGTATACGCTGACGCTGACATTGTCCAACGATTACGGTTCCGACACGAGAGACTATCCGCTGGTAACGGTGGAAGACCCTGTGGGT
>JAFLRV010000022.1 GCA_022511245.1 Coprobacter sp. | reverse complement strand
TTATATTTGTAACAAAAAAGGCTATGAATAAAACTGTCATGATATTGACCGGTGCCGGACAAATCGGTATGGCGATTGCCCGCCGTATGGGTGCCGGAATGAAAATTGTAGTGGGCGACAAGTCTCTGAAGAATGCCGAGTCAGTTGTCTGCACGATGAATGAAGCCGGGTTTGATGCTGTTGCGGTCGAGACCGATATTGCTTCCCGTCCATCGGTTCTCCATCTGATAGCCGTTGCACAGCAGTACGGCGATATAACGCTGTTGGTCAATGCGGCAGGGGTCTCCCCCAGTCAGGCTCCGGTCGAGACGATACTGCGGGTAGACCTGTATGGTACGGCCGTGCTGCTGGAGGAGGTGGGCAAAGTTATCGCCGAAGGCGGTGCCGGAGTGACAATCTCCAGTCAATCGGGACACCGGATGCCTGCCCTTACGCCGAAAGAAGATGAGCTGCTGGCCACCACACCGACAGCGGAGCTGCTGTCGCTCGACATGCTACAGCCGTCGGCGATATGCGATACGCTGCATGCTTACCAGCTGGCCAAACGCTGCAATGTAAAACGGGTCATGGCCGAGTCTGTGAAATGGGGCGAACGTAAGGCCCGTATCAACTCTATATCGCCGGGCATCATTGTCACCCCGTTGGCATTGGACGAGTTTAACGGCCCTCGCGGTGACTTTTATAAAAACATGTTTGCGAAGTGTCTGGCCGGGCGGCCGGGAACTGCCGATGAGGTGGCAGACGTCGCCGAGTTGCTGCTGAGCCGTCGGGGCGCTTTTATTACCGGAGCCGATTTTTTGGTGGACGGCGGTGCGACGGCCTCCTATTTTTACGGACCTTTGCGGCCGGAAATATAACCGATACAATGATGGAAGTGCGGCAGGTTTTGGAACAGATGTATACCGAAATGTACCGGGCGATGATAGCAAAAGACACCATCGCTTTGGGAGATTTATTGACCCATTCGTTTGTTTTGGTTCACATGACCGGTATGCGGCAGTCGAAATCTGCATTTTTGCAGGCCATTTCCGGTGGCATACTGAACTATTATTCCTGCGATGATACCCGGCTCGATATTTCCGTCGACGGAAACCGTGCCCGGATTGTGGGTCGCAGTCGTGTGGAGGCTGCTGTTTTCGGCGGAGGCCGTCATGTGTGGGCTTTGAGACTGGATATCGATGCGGTTTCGCAGGACGGGCAATGGAAGATTGCCGGCATACAGGCGGGAACGTTTGCCGGATAAATGGTTGTATAGGAAGAAAGGCAATGAGCAACAGCCCGGTTAAGGCTGCTGCTCATCAAGGATGCTCTTATCTGTAAATGGCGATATTGCAATAGGTGTCTTTTACCCGAAGATAGCCCCAGGTCGTATAACGCATTTCTGTTGTCGAGGTCAGCGTGATTTTCTTTCCGGATATGGAAATTTTAACCGTGTCGTCACCTTCCCACTCCACATCGCCTTTCGGGTCGGCGGCCAGTGTAAACGTAGCGCTGGCGCCTGCTTCGGAAGAAGGCAGCGTTAATGAGGAAGGTATTTCATAGGTGTTGTCGACCGTATATTTGGTATATTCGACTTCGGCTCCTATAATACCGTCTCCGGTACCCTCTATCCACGAGCTTACATGAATTTTATAATAGCTGTATCCAACCTGAAAAGCCTCTTTCCTGGAAGGGAATTTGCGAAGGCAATTATAGGTATAAGCCCAGTATCCGTGTCCCGGAACAACGGCGCATTCACTAACCCGCCCTTCCGTTACGGGCGAGGACATGCGGGAGAGTTTTTTCTTTCCTACATCTACAAACTCTCCGCCTGCAAAATTGTTGGCACTGGTGATGTGAATGTAGTTGTCCAACCGGGTATCTCCGTTGTCATAATTTCTCATCTTCAGACGGATTCCGGCTGCATCCGGTTCATCTTCTTTGGAGCAGGACGACAACAGAACGGTGGCGAATACCGGGAACAAGACCAAGTATAAAAAAAAGATGTATTTTTTCATTGCAATTTTCATTTTATGGTATTTTTTATTTAAGAATAAATTTCGTGTAGTCCAGAACGGCAGGAAGATAGACAATAAAAAAACGTGGACTAAAACTTCGTTTATGCCTATCATGGTATCGCCAAACACCAGTGCACCATATACGAGTAAAGCCCACGCCGTATGACGTGAGCATTAACTTTTACTCTTGGTGCTTTATTCGAAGTTTGGCGATTTCTGATAAGCAAGAATATAAGCTAACGCTTTTTTATCTTATGTCTTTGGTCGGTCATGTTACATAGGCAGACAGAATTAAGATGTATTTGCAAAAATAGTTATTTGGCCGGATTTGTACAAGGGGTTACCTGGGGTTACCGTTGCCTGAAATAGTAGGTAATGGTTCCGTTTTGGTTGCCGGTCCGGTTCGATTTGGAGAATACCGCTTTCTTGGCCGCTTCGACGGCTTGTTGCCGCAGGGTGGCATTGGACGCTGCCAGTCCGGTCGACCCTTTCCCCAAACTGGCCGCAATTACTTTTCCGTCGGGGTTTACCGTGATGGAGACGACAATGGTTCCTTCGTCGTTGCTGTTGTCGTATTGCGGACGGGGAAGGGTACCTATGATGCCACGACCTCCCAAATCGTAATTGCCATATCCCGGACTACCCGATGCCGCCCCCGTAGCGGAATTGCCGTCGGGACTGCCCGGAGAGCCGGACCCGTTGCCCCCGCTGCCGGTCAGTCCCTTGTTGAACGCATTGGCCACCTGATTCTGGATGCGGGTGTCCTCTTGAGGCTGACTGACGGGTGCCGGGTCGTTTTTCGATTCTTTCTTTTCCGGTTCTTTCGGCGTTGTCGGGATGGTTTCTTCGCTCTCTTGTGAAATGTTTTCTTCCATTTCCCCACTCTCTTCGGCGACTGTCTCTTCCGGCGACAGCTGCTCGGCCAGCAACGACTCGAAATCGCCCTGCTCCTCGCCGGCTATCCCGATTTGGACGAATATACCCTCTCCGTCCTCAGCTTCCAGCGGCCGGGCAAAGGTCATGAAAAAGAGTATCAGGATGAGAACCGCATGAAAAAGTGCCGTTCCCAGAATACCGTATATTTTATGGGAGGGGACCTTTTTCACTCTGAAATGTTTAGCGGTTGAGAATTCTCTTTGACAGGCCGGGTGGCCAGCACCATTTTCAGTTTGTTGTCGTTGGCGATGTTCAGTATCTTGACAATTTCCCGATAGGGAACCGATTCGTCGGCATACAGGGCGACGAAGGTTTCCGGGCTCTGCTCTCCGGCTGCCGCCAGATATTCGGTCAGCTCTTCAATGTCCGATATGGAACGGGCGCTTTCATTCCCGAAAGCAATGTAGTAGTTGAGCTCCTTGTCGATGGTAACTTTGGTCAGCGGTTTTTCGGCCGTCTGCTGTTTGCTTTGCGGTAACAATACTTTGATTGCGTTCGGGAACACAATCGTGGATGTGACCATAAAGAAAATGAGCAGGAGAAAAATCACATCGGTCATCGATGCCATGCTGAATGAGGCATCTATTTTGTTTCTGCGTTTTAAAGCCATGATTCGTTGCTTTTTAATTCGCCGGTTCGTTGAGCAAGTCCATAAATTCCATCGTCTTGGCTTCGAGCTGGTTGACCACTCCGTCGACTTTGGAGACTAAATAGTTGTATGCGAAAAGAGCTACGATTCCGACAACCAGACCGGCGACGGTCGTTACCAGTGCTTCGTAAATACCGCCCGACAAGGTCGTGATGTCGGCGCTTGTTCCGGCCGCAGCCATATTGTAAAAAGCCCGTATCATACCGGAAACAGTCCCCAAGAATCCGATCATGGGAGCACCGGCGGCGGCAGTGGCCAGCAGGGGGAATCCTTTTTCCAGTTTGGCCACTTCCAGATTGCCGACATTTTCAATGGCCACCAGCACATCGTTCATCGGGCGGCCCAGCCGGGAAATCCCTTTTTCTATCAGGCGGGAGTAGGGGGTGTCTGTCTTTCGGCAAAGACTTAACGCCGCATCGATTTCTCCCTCGTGGATATAGTCCTTGATGCGCTCCATAAAAGTTTTGTCTTCTTTGGCCGCTTTGCGAATCACTATCGAGCGTTCTATAAAGATGTAGATGGCCAGGATGGAAAGCAGCAGCAGCGGAATCATGATAATTCCGCCCTTAAGGGCAAGTTCCCACATGTTCAGGTCGGCGGCAGCCGGAATCGTGTTTCCGGCAGCGGACGAAACGGGGGAAGTCATATTGGCATCGGCTAAAATCGATAATAGTTTCATAGTGAGTGATTATTTATTTTGTGGTTTCAAGCATGCTTTATATTGGCGGATGGTTTCCTGCAATCCCAGATACAGCGCATCGGAGATGAGGGCGTGGCCGATAGACACCTCGTCCAAGTGGCCGATATTTTCGTAAAAATAGCGGAGATTCTTCAGGTTGAGGTCATGACCGGCATTCAGTCCCAGTCCCAGTTTGTGGGCGATGGTTGCGGCTTCGACATAAGGGGCGACTGCCTGCTGCGGATTCTTTTCGTACAGCGAAGCGTACGGCTCGGTGTATAATTCTATCCTGTCGGCGCCGGTTTTGGCCGCTTTTTCAATCAAAGGGATGTCGGTCCCCACGAACAGGGAGGTCCGTATTCCGGCCCGGTTGAACTCATCGACAATCTCGCTCAGGAAATCGAAATGAGTTTCGGTATCCCATCCGGCATTCGATGTAATGGCCTCCGGTGCATCGGGAACCAGCGTGACCTGTTCGGGTTTTACCCGTAACACCAGATCGATAAACTTTCGGGAGGGATACCCTTCGATATTGAATTCTGTTTTTATGACAGAGCGCAAGGTAAAAACATCGGTGTAGCGGATGTGTCTTTCATCCGGACGAGGATGCACCGTGATGCCGTCCGCACCGAACGTTTCGCAATCGGCGGCGACTTGGACGACATTGGGCGTATTGCCTCCTCTGGCGTTGCGAAGGGTGGCTATTTTGTTGATGTTTACACTTAATTTTGTCATTTTCGAGCCGTTTGAAAAGGGTTGCAATGTTACTAAAAATATCTTGTTTACCTCGAATATTAACACTATTTTTTGTCTTGCAACGTGAAATAAAAGGATAAACGAAAATTTTTGCGTACGTTTGCGTATCGATAATGTTGCAAAGGTAATAGGATTTATTCGGATTTGCAGAGGATGACGGCAAAAAAATTACTTTTGTACCAGATGTCCGGTGCGACCCGCCGGTCGGGGTGGAGGGAGCGAATGTTTTATCTTGAAATGTAGAAAAATGAAGATTGCGGTTTTTGGAAATTTGTTTCAGGCAGAGAAGAGTAATCAGGTCCGCCGGTTGTTCGAAGAACTGGCCCGATATGGCGCTGAAATATTGATATGCGAAGATTTTTTCCGATTTCTGAATGCGGTAATGGACATACATCCCCGTCATGCGGGGCTGATATCGGGCCGGCGTTTCGATGCCGATATGGCATTGAGCATCGGAGGGGACGGCACGTTTTTGAAAACCGCCGAACGGGTGGGGGACAAAAATATACCGATTATAGGTATCAATACCGGCCGGTTAGGTTTCCTGGCCGATATCTCCGAAGAAGAGATGGAGGCGGTTATCGACGAGATTTTTAAAGGACAGTATCAAGTGGAAAAGCGGTCGTTGCTGCAGGTGGAAACCGATTCCCTGCCGTCCGGTTTCTGGCCGTATGCCTTGAATGAGGTGGCGGTGCTTAAACGGGATACCTCTTCGATGATTTCGATACATACCGATATGGACGGGGCTTTCCTGAATACTTATCAGGCCGACGGTCTGGTTGTTGCCACTCCGACGGGTTCGACGGCCTATTCGTTAAGTGTAGGCGGGCCTGTCCTGCTTCCCCAGACCTCGAATCTGGTCATTACACCGGTGGCGCCCCACAGCCTGAATGTGCGGCCGCTGGTCGTCAACGACCATTCCGAAATTCGGCTGAAAGTCGACAGCCGGAGCCACAATTTCCTGCTTAGCCTGGACGGCCGCTCTGTGATGATGAATGTGTCGCAGTCGCTGACGATACGGAAGGCGCCTTATATGGTTCAGGTCGTTAAACGGCATAACCACTCTTTTATCGACACGCTGCGCAACAAATTGATGTGGGGTGCCGACAAGCGGGAGTAACAGATGGTGGCCTGTATGGAGCGGCAGGAGTGGAATGACCGGGAATTGGGGGCGATTTTTTTGACCGTAAAGTCGACCGCCCGCCATGTTGTTTTCAGGGTTAAAGACGGACATATCACAGCGACCGTCCCGCCTGGTACCGATTCCGGCCGTTTTGCCGATGTGCTGGATAGCTGTCGGGAGCGGCTGCGGGCCATGTTGCGGAAAGCTGAAACCGCCCACCCGCTTTTCGGTGAAGGGGATATTGTGGTTTCCCGTGCTTTTACAGCCGTCTTTCATTATGTTCCCTCTCCCCGATTTATTTTTCAGTTAAAAGAGAATTGCCTGCATATCGGCTGTCCGTCGGCATTCCGCATGGAAACTCCGCATGTGCAGGCTGCGATGATAAAAGGACTGAAGCGGTTTGTGAAGCGTTCGGCCGAAGCCTATTTGCCGGTGCGGCTGAAGGAGCTGGCCACCTCGCTGGGACTGACTTACGGGTCGGTTTCGATTACTTCGGGCCGGCAGCGGCTGGGGCGTTGCGATTCCCGCCGGAACATCGCATTGTCTTACTACCTGATGTTTCTGCCCGACCGCCTTATCGATTATGTTATCTGTCATGAACTGGCGCACCTTACCGAAATGAATCACAGCGTTTCTTTTCATGATTTGTGCAACCGCTATTGCAACGGAAAAGAAAAAGAGCTCCGGAAAGAGCTCCGGACATTTCGGTTCCCGGTGAATGGGTAGTTAAATAATATGAAATATGTATAATAACATTGAATAAATCGGCCGGCGCTATATAAAATATAACGTATAAGTTGGATAAGTACACAAAAAAATTGTATATTTGTACCCAGACAAGGGAGCAGACGGAGGGGGCAAGGTTGTCCCCTCGTTTTTTTCTCTGAAAAGAAGAATCGGATGATAGAAAGAGATGTCGTATATCAGTTGGTGCAGGAGGGCCTTGACGGAACCGATTGTTTCATCGTCGATGTTCAGGTAAAGCCGGGCAATGTGATTGTGGTGGAAATCGACAATTATACCGGTGTTGATATCGAACGGTGCGCCGCCTTGCATCGATTCCTTGAGTCCCGGCTGGACAGAGATGCAGAGGATTACGAGATGGAAATCGGTTCGGCCGGAATTACCTCTCCGTTTAAGGTAATCGAGCAGTATCGCAAGAATGTCGGCAACGAGGTCGAGGTGCTTTCCAAAGCCGGCGTCAAGTTGTCGGGGGTGCTGAAATCGGCGGCCGACGATGGCTTTGTGGTGACGGTGACCAAAAAGGTGAAAACAGAGACCAGTAAACGGAAAGTCGAGGTAGAAGAAGATTTCACGTTCGGTTATGATGAAATAAAGTATACAAAATATTTAATCAGATTCAAATAAGAGTATGGCCAAAAAAGAGGAAACAATCAGTATGATTGACACGTTCTCCGAGTTTAAAGAGCTGAAGAACATAGATAAAACAACGATGATAAGCGTTTTGGAAGAGTCGTTCCGGAACGTATTGTCGAAGATGTTCGGTACAGATGAAAATTTCGATGTCATCGTCAATCCGGATAAAGGCGATTTCGAGATATGGCGAAATCGGGAAGTGGTTGCCGATGATGAGGTGACCGATACGAATTTGCAGATTTCACTGTCCGAAGCCAAAACGATAGATGAAGATTATGAAGTGGGCGAAGAGGTGACCGACGAGGTGTTTTTCGAAAATTTCGGCCGCCGGGCCATATTGAATCTGCGGCAGACGCTCGCATCGAAGATTCTGGAATTGCAGAAAGACAGTATATACAATAAATACAAAGACAAAATCGGAGAGATTGTCAGCGGGGAAGTATATCAGATTTGGAAAAAGGAGATGCTTTTGCTCGATGACGAAGGAATTGAATTGCTGTTGCCCAAGACGGAACAGATTCCGTCCGATTTCTATCGCAAGGGTGAGACGGTAAGAGCTGTCGTGGCCCGTGTCGACAATAAAAACAACAATCCCAAGATTATCATTTCCCGTACGTCGCCTGTTTTCCTGCAGCGACTTTTTGAACTGGAAGTTCCCGAAATACATGACGGATTGATTCTGATTCGTAAAATTGCCCGCATTCCGGGCGAACGTGCCAAAGTGGCCGTAGAGTCGTATGACGACCGCATCGACCCGGTGGGCGCCTGTGTGGGAGTCAAAGGCTCCCGTATACATGGCATTGTACGGGAATTGCGCAACGAGAATATCGACGTAATCAATTATACGAACAACATCACCCTGTTTATCCAGCGGGCATTGAGTCCGGCCAAAATTTCCTCGATCCGGCTGAACGAAGAGGAGCGTAAGGCCGAAGTATTCCTCAAACCCGAAGAGGTGTCGCTGGCCATCGGCAAAGGCGGGTTGAACATCAAGCTCGCCTGCATGTTGACCGATTACACGATTGATGTGTATCGGGATATCGATGAAGGCGAAGAAGAAGATATTTATCTGGATGAGTTCAAAGATGAAATCGACGGCTGGGTAATAGAGGCACTGAAAGCGATAGGTTGCGCTACGGCGAAAGGTGTATTGGCAACCCCCCGTGACGTATTGATTGAAAAAGCCGATTTGGAAGAAAGCACAGTTGACGAAGTAATCAGTATATTGAAAGCAGAATTTGAAGAATAATCCGCTATACCGGCCGCTGGCTGTGAAGTCGGCGGCACAGTTTCAGAAATTATCTGTTTTTCCCGATTATTCTTCTTTATAATAAATAAATACAGTATGTCAATAAGATTAAATAAAGTAGCGAGAGATTTAAATGTAGGAATTCAGACTGCGGTCGATTTTCTGCAAAAGAAGGGTTTTACTATCGAGGCCAATCCCAATACGAAAATTAGTGACGAACAGCAGGAATTGCTGGAAAAAGAGTTCAGCAAAGATAAGAACCTGAAAAAAGAGTCCGATGATTTGAGTCAGGGTCGCCACAACAAGGAGAAAAGTAAAGCTACGGTATCTCTTGTCGGGTATGAGGAACAGCCGGAAGAAAAGACACCGGTTGAGCCGCAGGGAATAAAAACCACGATTCCCGAAGAATTCAAACCCAAAATCAAATCGGTAGGGAAAATAGATTTGGATAATCTCGGCAAGCCTGAGATTGCCGCTGCCGGACGCACGCCGGAATCGGAAGAGCCGGAGGCCCGTCAGCCGGAGACCACTGAAGAGGAATCTTCAGAAGAGTCCGAAAAAGAGATTTTGGTCGAGGTCGACGATACGGAGACAGAAACAGAGGAAGACGATTCTTTTGACGATACGGACGACGAAGACGAGTTCGGGGACGATGAACCGGACCCGGCACAACCCAAATCGGACGCCGGAGAAACTCCGGCCGCCGATGCCGAAGTCTTTACTTTCCGCACCTCTAAACTGACGCCGAATATCAATGTTGTCGGGAAGATTGATTTGGATACGCTGAATCAGCAGACCCGCCCCAAAAAGAAAAGCAAGGAGGAAAAACGCAAAGAGCGCGAAGCCAAAGAGAAACAGCGTCAGGACCAGAAGAAGATGCAGCGCCCCGATGCCGAAGGCCGGATGACGGAAAGCGAAGGCGACCGGAAAAAGCGCAAACGCATCAAGAAAGAGAAAATAGATATAGAGAAAAGTTCATCTTTAGGCGTTAATCCGGGAGCCCGCCCCGCTTCGTCGAAACTGGCGAACAAGCCGAAGCTGCGCAAACCGATTAAGGCGGAGATTAGCGAAGAAGATGTTCAGAAACAGATAAAGGAAACGTTGGCCCGGCTGACGACGAAAGGTCAGAAAAAATCGGCCAAATGGAGAAAAGAAAAACGGGAGGCCATCTCTACACGGGCAGCTGAGCAGGCAGAACAGGAAATGGAAGAAAGCCGTATCCTGAAACTGACGGAATTCGTTACCGCCAATGACCTGGCCGTGATGATGGATGTTCCGGTCAATAATGTGATTGCTACCTGTATGAGCATCGGTATCATGGTTTCTATCAACCAGCGTCTCGATGCCGAAACAATTAATATTGTCGCCGAAGAGTTCGGCTTCAAGACCGAATATGTCAGTGCCGAAGTGGTCGAAGCCATCGCAGAGGAAGAAGACCGGGAAGAAGACCTCTCCCAGCGTCCGCCGATTGTGACGGTCATGGGACATGTCGATCACGGTAAAACCTCGCTGCTCGACTATATCCGCAACGCCAATGTGATTGCCGGAGAAGCCGGCGGCATTACGCAGCATATCGGTGCCTATAATGTGAAACTGGATGACGGCCGCCGCATTACGTTCCTCGATACGCCGGGACACGAAGCCTTTACCGCCATGCGTGCACGTGGTGCGAAAGTGACCGATATTGCCATTATTATCGTGGCTGCCGATGACAATGTGATGCCCCAGACGGTAGAGGCAATCAATCACGCTTCGGCTGCCGGAGTTCCCATCGTATTTGCGATTAACAAAATAGACAAACCGTCGGCCAATCCCGACAAGATTAAAGAGGAACTGGCCAACATGAATTATCTGGTCGAAGACTGGGGCGGTAAATACCAGTCGCAGGAGATTTCGGCCAAAAAAGGAACCGGCGTGGCCGAACTGATGGAAAAAGTGCTGCTGGAAGCCGAATTGCTCGACCTCAAGGCCAATCCCGACCGCCGGGCTACCGGCTCGGTGATAGAGTCGACGCTGGACAAAGGACGGGGTTATGTAGCGACCATACTGGTAGAAAACGGTACACTCCATGCCGGAGATATTGTGCTGGCCGGTACGCATTACGGCCGTGTCAAGGCAATGTTCAACGAACGGAATACCCGGATAAAGGAAGCCGGACCTTCAGCGCCCGCTCTCATTCTGGGATTGAACGGAGCCCCTCAGGCCGGAGATGTATTCCATGTTATGGAATCGGAGCAGGAAGCGAGAGAGATTGCCAACAAGCGGGAGCAGCTGCAGAGGGAACTGGGCTTGCGCACCCACAAGTTGCTGACGCTCGACGATATCGGCCGTCGTATCGCTATCGGAAACTTCCAGGAACTCAATGTGATTGTAAAAGGAGACGTAGACGGTTCGGTGGAAGCGTTGGGCGATTCGCTTATCAAACTCTCTACCGAAGAGATTCAGGTCAATGTGCTGCACAAGGCGGTGGGACAGATTTCCGAATCGGACGTTACGCTCGCAGCCGCTTCCAATGCCATTATCGTCGGGTTCCAGGTACGTCCCTCTATGGCCGCCCGCAAGCTGGCCGAAAAAGAAGGGGTCGACATTCGCCTCTATTCGATTATCTACGATGCGATAGAGGAGATAAAATCGGCGATGGAAGGTATGCTTTCACCGGAAATCAAAGAGGAGATTACCGCTACCGTCGAAGTTCGGGAAACTTTCCGCATTACGAAGGTCGGTACGGTTGCCGGCTGTATGGTGAAAGAGGGAAAAATCAAGCGGAGCAACAAAATCCGGCTGATTCGGGACGGTATTGTCATATACAGTGGCGAACTGGGCTCGCTGAAACGTTTCAAAGACGACGTGAAAGAGGTGGCGACCGGATACGAGTGCGGGCTTAACATTACCAATTACAATGATGTGAAAGTAGGCGACCTTATCGAAGCCTACGAAGAAGTAGAAGTGAAAAAGACCCTCTGACATCGGGCCGGAACAGGTCTGTTTTAAAGAGATGTTTTATATGTTCGGGAAAGCACAGACGAGCAAAGACCGCTCCGGGCGGTTCTCTTTGACGCCTGTGTTTTCTTGTAGGATAAAGGGATAATAGAACAATGCAATTGCTGGATATATTGATATTTGTCTTGCTCTGTTTTGCCGGTGTTCACGGTTATATCCGGGGATTTGTCCGGCAAATCGGTTCGTTGACCGGATTGCTGCTGGCGATTATAGGGGCCTCCTATCTCTGCCGGTATACCGAAACATTGCTTGTGGGGCTCTTCAACTGGCCCGACTATGTGTATCATCCGTTGGCCTGGCTGCTGACGTTTCTGGTGATTTATCTGTCCGTGTGGACATTGGCCTGGCTGCTGCTGCGTATGGTAAAGTTTGTGCGGCTGGGAATCATCGACCGGATAGGCGGTATACTGTTCAATATGTTTAAATATGTATTGGTCATGAGTGTCGTCATCAATATTTTTGCACTGCTCGACCGGGATTCCCGTATGTTAAGCCGGAAAAAGAAAGAACATTCTTATTTTTACTATCCGGTAAAACGGGTGGCGCCGACGCTGTTTTCGCTGGTTACGGAGGAGGTGGTGAACGGGTAGAAATCCGAAACCAAATTTAGATGACGGTTGTTACAATAATGTCTTTTGCAAAAGAGAGAAAACGTTTTTATGAAGCAGGATGATTCGAATCAAATATGGGATGATGTTACTTCCGGAGATTATAAATACGGTTTTGTTACCGATATCGATACGGAAATCATACCGGTAGGACTGAATGAAGAGGTGATTCGTCTGATTTCGGCCAAAAAGGGCGAGCCGGAGTGGCTGCTCGATTTCCGGTTGCAGGCTTACCGGTACTGGACGACGCTGGAGATGCCCCGCTGGGCACACCTGAACATCCCCGAAATCGATTATCAGTCCATCAGTTATTATGCAGCCCCCAAGAAGAAAGACGGTCCCAAGAGTCTGGATGAGGTAGACCCGGAGCTGTTGAAGACCTTCGACAAGCTGGGAATCTCTTTGGAAGAGCAGATGATGCATGCCGGTATTGCGGTGGATGCCGTAATGGACAGCGTATCGGTAAAGACGACATATCGGGAGAAGCTGGCCGAATTGGGCGTTATTTTTTGCTCGTTCAGCGAAGCGGTGAAAGATTATCCCGATTTGGTCCGCAAATATCTGGGGTCGGTCGTGTCGTACCGGGACAATTTTTTTGCCGCTCTCAACTCGGCCGTGTTCAGTGACGGTTCGTTCGTCTATATTCCCAAAGGAGTCCGGTGTCCGATGGAACTCTCTACCTATTTCCGTATCAATGCCGCCAACACCGGTCAGTTCGAGCGGACGCTGATTGTGGCCGATGACGACAGTTATGTCAGCTATCTGGAGGGATGCACCGCTCCGAGACGCGACGAAAACCAGTTGCATGCCGCCATTGTGGAGATTATGGTGCATGACCGGGCCGAAGTAAAATACTCGACGGTGCAGAACTGGTATCCCGGCGACAAAAACGGGAATGGAGGCGTTTACAATCTGGTCACCAAGCGGGGCTTGTGTAAAGGAGACCATTCCAAATTGTCGTGGACGCAGGTGGAGACCGGTTCGGCGATTACCTGGAAATACCCCAGCTGTGTGTTGGCCGGAGACCATTCGGTCGGTGAATTTTATTCGGTGGCAGTGACCAACAACCACCAGCAGGCCGATACCGGAACCAAAATGATACATATCGGGAAAAATACGAAAAGCACCATTGTGTCGAAAGGGATATCGGCCGGCCGCAGCCAAAATAGTTATCGGGGACTGGTACGTGTGGGGGCAAAAGCCGATTTTGCACGCAACTATACCCAGTGCGACAGTCTGTTGCTGAGTTCGACCTGCGGGGCGCATACCTTCCCGTATATGGACATCCGGAACAATACCGCTATTGTCGAACACGAAGCGACCACATCCAAAATCAGCGAGGCGCAGATATTCTATTGCAATCAGCGAGGCATTCCTACAGAAGATGCCGTCGGGCTGATTGTAAACGGATATGCAAAGGAAGTAATGAACAAGTTGCCGATGGAATTTGCCGTCGAGGCGCAGAAATTGTTGCAGATTTCGCTCGAAGGCTCTGTCGGATAAAAATAAAACAAAACCTATTGCGATGTTAGAGATAAAAGACCTTCATGCCGATATAAACGGCAAAGAGATATTGAAAGGAATCGACCTGCTCGTCAAACCGGGAGAGGTGCATGCCATTATGGGTCCCAACGGGTCGGGAAAGAGTACGCTTTCGGCTGTCCTTGCCGGTAATCCGGCCTATGAAGTGACACAAGGGTCGGTTCAGTTTTACGGTAAAGATTTATTGTCCCTTTCCCCTGAAGACAGAGCGCACGAAGGGTTGTTCCTGAGTTTTCAGTATCCGGTGGAAATTCCCGGCGTAAGCATGGTGAATTTTATGCGGGCCGCCATCAATGAACTGCGCAAATATCGGGGGCAAGAACCCATTTCGGCCACCGATTTTTTGCGTATGATGCGTGAGAAGCGGGCCATTGTGGAGCTGGACAACAAATTGGCCAGCCGTTCTGTCAACGAAGGATTTTCCGGCGGAGAGAAAAAACGGAATGAAATATTCCAGATGGCGATGCTCGAACCCCGCCTGTCGATTCTCGATGAAACCGACAGCGGACTGGATATCGATGCGCTTCGGGTGGTCGCCGAAGGAGTAAACCGGTTGAAGTCGGAACAGAATGCGACCATTGTCATTACCCACTATCAGCGTCTGCTCGATTATATAGCCCCCGATTTTGTACACGTTTTGTACAAGGGCCGCATTGTCAGGTCGGGAGGTCCCGATTTGGCGCTGGAGCTGGAAGAAAAAGGGTATGACTGGATAAAAAAAGAGGTAGATCAGGAATAAGACAAAAGATGGTTTGTTGTAACTGAAAGTCCTATACATGAAGATGAGTTCAGAAAAACAATATATCGAATTATACGAAAAATATGTGTCGCTGCTCAACGACAAGTCGGCTCCTGTTCTGAATGCCCGGCGGCCGGCGGCTGCGGCGGCTTTTGCCGAAACCGGATTTCCGGATGCAGTGTCGGAAAACTATACCCTTACGGATATCCCGGCCGCATATGCGCCGGATTATGGGCTCAATCTGAACCGGCTGGAGATACCGGTCAATCCGAACGAAGTGTTCCGGTGCGATGTCCCCAATTTGAGCACGCTGCTCTATTTTATCGTCAACGATACGTTCTATCCGTATCAGGAACGGCCTTTGACGCTTCCCGACGGAGTGCTGGCCGGCAGTCTCAAAGAGATGGCGCTGGCCTGTCCCGAACTGGTGGCCCGTTATTACGGCGGGTTGGCCGATGTTTCCAAAGACGGAACGGTCGCTTTGAATACCATGCTGGCGCAGGACGGATTCTTTCTTTATATCCCCCGCAATGTTGTGTTGGAAAAGCCATTGCAGTTGGTCCATGTTTTGCGGGGCGATACCGATTTTATGGTCAATCGCCGGTTGCTGATTGTTCTGGAGGAGGGTGCTCAGGCCAAAGTTCTGGTCTGTGACCATACGATGGACAAGGCCCGGTTCCTGACTTCGCAGGTGACTGAGATTTACGCCGGAGCAAACAGTGTATTTGATTTTTATGACATGGAAGAGTCCTCTCTGGATACGATTCGGGTCGCTTCGACTTTTGTCAGACAGGAGGCCGGTTCCAATGTGCTGGTCAACGGAATAACCCTGCATAATGGGATTACCCGCAACAATTACCATGTGACGCTGGCCGGCGAAGGGGCCGAAGTCGGGTTGTGCGGTATGGCGATTGCCGATCGGGGAGAGTCGGTCGACAACTATACCTTTATCGACCATGCCGTACCGGGCTGCACCAGCAATGAACTGTTCAAATATGTCATTGACGACGATGCACGGGGCGCTTTCAGCGGCCGCATCCTTGTCCGTCCCGATGCACAGAAAACGGTAGCTTACCAGAGCAACAAGAATCTGTGCATGACTCCGGAAGCCCGGATGTATACCAAACCCCAGCTGGAGATTTATGCCGACGATGTGAAATGCAGTCACGGCGCCACTGTGGGGCAGCTCGACCAGGAGGCCCTTTTTTACCTCCGGTCACGGGGAATCTCCGAAGGAGAGGCCCGGATGCTGCTGATGTATGCTTTTATGAACGATGTGATAGAAAATGTTCGTCTCGATGCCTTGAAGGACCGGTTGCGCCAGCTGGTCGAAAAGCGGTTTCGGGGAGAACTGGCGAAATGTGCCGGATGCGGCGTATGCCGGTAAATAGCAGGATATGTTGAATACGGAGCAAATAAGAAAAGACTTTCCGATACTTTCCCGTACCGTTTACGGGAAACCGCTGGTATATCTCGACAATGCCGCCACGACGCAAAAGCCGGTGTGTGTGGTAGACAAGATAACCGAAGGATATTATCATACCAATGCCAACGTGCATCGGGGTGTCCATTTTTTAAGTCAGGAGGCTACCGATGCCCATGAAGCCGCCCGGAGAAAAGTACAGACATTCATTCATGCCGCGTCGCCGGCAGAAATCATATTTACACGGGGAACCACCGAAGCGATAAATCTGGTCGCCAGCAGTTTCGGAGGCGCTTTTTTCGAAGACGGGGACGAAGTGATTCTTTCCGAAATGGAGCATCATGCCAATATCGTCCCTTGGCAGCTGTTGCAGCATCGCCGCAAAATAAAACTTCGGGTGATTCCGGTACTGGAAAACGGCGAACTGGATATGGAGGCTTACCGGTCGCTGTTCAACGAGAGAACCCGTTTTGTCTCGGTCTGTCACATGTCGAATGTGCTGGGAACGGTTAATCCGGTAAAAGAGCTGGTCGGGATTGCCCATCGGCATCAGGTGCCGGTGCTGATTGACGGGGCACAGTCCGTTCCGCATTTGCCCGTCGACGTTCAGTCGCTCGATGCCGATTTCTATGTCTTCTCTGCCCACAAGATTTACGGACCTACGGGCATAGGCGTGCTTTACGGGAAAGAGAAATGGCTCGGACAGATGCCTCCCTATCAAGGCGGCGGTGAGATGATTGCTCATGTCTCTTTCGAGCATACGACCTATAATGAACTGCCCTATAAATTCGAAGCCGGTACCCCCGATTATATCGGTACGACCGCTTTGGCCGAAGCGCTCGGTTATGTTTCGGCGGCAGGTTTGTCCCGGATTGCAGAACATGAGCAGTTCCTGCTCCGGTATGCGACCGAACAGCTGCTGGCCATCGACGGGTTGCGTATCTACGGCACTGCGCGGGAGAAAGGCGCCGTCATTTCCTTCAATGTAAAAGATATTCATCACTACGATATGGGCATGCTGCTCGACAAGCTCGGTGTGGCGGTGCGTACCGGCCACCACTGTGCACAGCCGCTGATGCGGCGTTTCGGTATCGAAGGCACGGTGCGGGCCTCCTTTGCCCTGTACAATACGCAGGAAGAGATTGATGTTTTTGTCGCTGCCCTGAAACGGGTAGTCGCCATGTTTTGACGGCCGACGGAAATTTTTAGCGAAAAAGGATGTTTTTTTAGCTATTTTTATGGTTGACAAAAAGATTATCTTATCTTTGTTGTATCTTAATCAAAAAAAATAAATATGGCCATGAGTAAACCCTATGTAGTTGGAATTGATATTGGTGGAACCAATACCGTCTTTGGCATTGTCGATGCCAGAGGAACCATTCTTGCCAGTGGTTCGATAAAGACACAGAAGTACAGTCAGATTGATGACTATGTTGCCGACCTCTATACCGAACTTTCCCGGTTGCTGGAGCAGGAAGATGCGACGGACAAAATCAAAGGAATCGGTGTAGGAGCTCCCAACGGGAACTATTTTAACGGAACGATTGAATTTGCACCCAACTTGCCGTGGCGGGGAGTCATTCCTTTGGCCCAGATGTTGAGCGACCGTTTCGGCATTCCGGTGTCGCTGACCAACGATGCCAATGCCGCAGCTATCGGTGAGATGACCTACGGTGCAGCTCGGGGACTGAAAGATTTTATCATGATTACGCTCGGAACAGGTGTCGGCAGCGGTATCGTTGTCAACGGTCAGCTGGTATACGGTCACGATGGATTTGCCGGAGAACTGGGTCACGTTATCGTTCGCCGCAGCAACGGACGCCTTTGCGGTTGCGGTCGCACCGGCTGTCTGGAAGCCTACACATCGGCTACCGGTGTGGCCCGTACGGCACGGGAATTCCTCGAAATATGCAAGGACGACAGTCTGCTTCGCCGGATACCCGCTCAGGATATTACCTCGAAAGACGTATATGACGCCGCTGTCAACGGTGACAAACTTGCCAATGAAATATTCGAATATACCGGAACGATTTTGGGTGAAGCATTGGCCGATTTCGTGGCCTTCTCCAGCCCGAAAGCGATTATTCTGTTCGGCGGACTGGCCAAATCGGGCGAGTTGATTATGAAACCGATTCGGGAAGCGATGGAGCGGAACATCCTTTCGATATACAAAGGAAAAGTAAAACTCATGCTTTCGGAACTCAAAGAGAGCGATGCCGCCGTATTGGGTGCAAGTGCATTGGGCTGGGAAGCCAAATAAAAGAAGAATACAAGATTTTCAAATAAAGGGAAACGGGGAGATGCGAGTCTCCCCGTTTTTTATGAAGAAGCCGAAATTAGATGGGGTTATCCCTTTTGCGGCTGTTTTGCAAAACAAATAGGGGAGGTTGTTTACCTCCCCTATTTGTTTTTTATCCGTTTCCGTATCTTAGCATTCGATTTTGTCGTTGCTGCCCAATACGTTGATGATTTTGTGCGTGTAGAGTTTCTTCATTTCATCGCGAGCCGGACCGAGATATTTGCGCGGGTCGAATTCAGCCGGTTTTTCGGCGAATACTTTGCGAACGGCGGCGGTCATGGCCAGACGGCTGTCGGAGTCGATGTTGATTTTGCAAACGGC
>JAFLRV010000219.1 GCA_022511245.1 Coprobacter sp. | reverse complement strand
TGGCGGGCCCTGCAGGCCGGTGCCGACAAATCGGCAGGAAAGGGGCACGGGCCGATGAACCACTTTTTTGACCCGGAGCCGCTGGCTTGCCGGGATGTTTCCGTTGAATATTAAACGACCAGAGATATGAGACATGCCAAAAACACCCATCTGAAAGTCTATCTGAACAACGAGGAAATTTGTATCGGAAGCCGGGTTCTGCTGAAAGACCTGATGGTCAGCCGAAGCATCACGGAAGGGGGCTTTTCGGTGGCAGTCAACAACCGGATTATCGTTCCGGAGGAGTGGAAACAGGTGTTTGTCGGGAACGGCGACAAAGTAACCGTAGTGGCTAAAACGACCCGATAAACGACGGAAAAATGCAACTCATCGGAATCTCACAGGAACATTTTTTCGGGCGGGAGGGGGAATATATCCCGCTGCTGCTCGACGAGGGGCTGGACTGCCTGCACCTGCGCAAGCCGCACGCCTCGCTGCGGGAGATTGAAGGGCTGCTGAAAAAAATACCGTCCCGGCTGCACGGCCGCATCGTGCTGCACGACGGCTTCGAACTGCTCGACCGGTACGGGGTGAAAGGGATTCACCTGAACCGGCGGAATCCGTCCAGACCGCCGGGTTATGACGGGTATGCGGGACGCTCCTGCCACTCGGTCGGGGAGCTTGCAACGCCGGAAAAACTGGACTACCGTTTTTTGAGTCCGCTGTTCGACAGCTTGTCGAAAACGGGCTACCGGGCCGGATTTTCGGCCGAAGAGCTGGACGAGGCCGCCCGAAAGGGTCTTATCGGCGAAACGACCGTCGCACTGGGCGGCATCACGCCGGAGAGACTGCCGGAAGTGAAACGACTCGGGTTCGGCGGAGCGGCGCTGTTAGGGTATCTGTGGGAGCAGGCCGACCCGGCGGAACTCCGGAAACGGATGCGGCTCCTGCTTGATTTCAATCGTCAACTTTCGAAATAATTATGCTTCAGTTTATCACACATACCAACGACTTTTTCGATTACACGGCATCGGCCATGCTGGCGCTTGAGGGCGGCTGCCGGTGGATTCAGCTCCGCATGAAAGAGGCGTCGACGGAGGTAATCAGAGAGACGGCCCGGCGGTTGCTGCCTGTCTGCCGGCGGTACGGGGCCACGCTGATTCTCGACGACCGGGCCGACCTGGTGCGGGAGACGGGTGCCGACGGGGTGCATCTGGGGAAAAACGACATGCCGGTGAAGGAGGCCCGGCGGTTGCTGGGGCCGGAATATATCATCGGCGGCACGGCCAACTCGTTCGACGACGTGCAACGGCTGGCGGCCGACGGGGTCGATTATATCGGGCTGGGGCCGTTCCGTTTCACCACGACGAAAAAGAATCTGAGTCCGGTATTGGGGCTGGAGGGCTACCGCGATATCCTGGCCCGGTGCCGGGAAGAGGGTATCGCGATTCCGGTCGTCGCCATCGGCGGCATTACCCGAAACGACATTCCGGATTTGCTGGCGACCGGTATTCGGGGCATCGCTCTGTCGGGAACGATACTGAATGCGGACCGCCCGGTGGAGGAGGCCCGACTGATTCTGAACCTTTTTAAAGAATTTTCTATATGAAAAAAATCATTTTGAACCGGGAGGTGATTCCCGTAAGCGATGACTTGACGCTGGCGGCCCTGCTGGCAGAACGGAAGATGGACGGCAGCGGGGTGGCTGCTGCGGTGAACAACCGGGTCGTTCCCCGTGACCAATGGGGGGAAACGCT
>JAFLRV010000218.1 GCA_022511245.1 Coprobacter sp. | reverse complement strand
TGATCGATGTGCAGGACTCCGGTCGAGCAGAGTATCATGGTGATGGCCATGATGGCGGCCGATGACTGTACGCAAAGGGTAAGAACGGTTCCGATAAGGAGGAAAAAGAGGGAGTTCCAGATGCTGGCTGCGTTGAATCTGGCGAAGAAGTCGCTGATGGCCTGACTGGCTTCCGGGTCGGCAACGAGATTGAATCCGGTCTCTTTCAGTGTGCCGAGTCCGAGAAACAGGAACGATATGCCGAAAAGGAAATCTCCGATAAGCCTCCGTTTTTTCAGATAGATGAGGATGATACCGATGAAGAAAGCCGGATAGACGAAATCGGCGATGTTGAACGAGAAGCCGAGCGACATAATCCACGCCGTGAGGGTCGTCCCGATATTGGCTCCCATGATGACCGATATCGCCTGCATCAGTGTCAGCAGACCGGCATTGACAAAAGATACTGTCATGAGTGTCGTGGCCGTAGATGACTGCACGGCGGCGGTGACGAACATACCGGTAAGCATACCGGTAAAACGGTTGGTGGTCATTGCCCCCAGAACGTGCCGCAACTGCGGGCCCGCCATTTTTTGCAGGGATTCGCTCATGGTTTTCATGCCGAACATCAGCAGGGCGAGCGACCCCAGAAGTTTAAAAAGAACTAAATAAGACATAAATGTATTAACATAGTCAGTTGCGGCAAAGATAATGAAATAGCTCCGATTTGCAAAGGATTTCCCGCTTTTGGGCAAAAAAATATGTTCCGGACTGAATCTGTCGTCCGATTTCTTGTTTTTACGGGAGTTTTGGGTATCTTTGGTAAACTGATTTAAAGCTGAAAATAATGAGAGAGGTTACTGTGTATTGTGTCAATCTGCAACGGCCGGTTCAGGTGCCGGAAGGGGCATCGCTGCTCGATGTCTGCCGGATGATACGTGATGAATATCCGGTCCGGCCCTTGTGTGCCCGTGTAAACAATAAGACGGAAGATTTAAGTTTCCGGCTGTACAATCCCAAGCAGGTCGAGTTTGTCGATATTACGGACAGAACGGGATTCGGTGCCTATGTGCGTTCGCTCTGCTTTGTCCTGTACAAAGCGGTGGAGGAGGTGTTTCCCGGAACCCGGCTCCGTATCGAACATTCTCTGTCAAAAGGGTATTATGGCCGTCTGACCGGTCTGCCTGATGTCTCGGATGAGGTTATCGCCCGCATCAGACAGCGCATGCGGGCGATTGTCGAGGCCGATATGCCTTTTGAGCGGGTGGTGTGTCCGGCGGCCGAAGCCGTTGAGATTTTCCGCCGGCAGGGGATGGATGACAAAATCGCCTTGCTGGAGACGCTGAACCCGTTGTATGTGGTATATTACCGATTGGGAGACCGGGTCGATTATTACCAGAGCTGTCTGGTGCCTTCGACCGGATATCTGAAGGTGTTCGACCTGTTGAATTACGACGGCGGTCTGCTGTTGGTGCCGCCTTCGGCCGATTGTCCGCAGCGTCCGGCCGGCATAGAGCCGCAGCCGAAGATGCTGGAGGCTTTCGAGGAGTATGTGCGGTTCAACCGCATCGCCGGACTGTCGAATGTGGGGAATCTTAACCGGACGATTCTTTCGGGCCGGGCGACAGACCTTATCAATGTGACCGAAGCGCTGCACGAGAAAAAGATTGCTGCCCTTGCCGATGAAATTGCCCGGAAAAACAGGGCGGGGGAGGCCCGTATCATCCTCATTGCAGGTCCGTCTTCTTCGGGTAAGACCACGTTTTCGAAACGGCTGTCGGTGCAGTTGATGACGCATCTGCTGCGCCCTG
>JAFLRV010000217.1 GCA_022511245.1 Coprobacter sp. | reverse complement strand
TGGCAACTCATCGTCGCCCGACGATGCTTCGGACCGTTACTATCAGTCGTCCCGGAGCGTTCCCGATGTGGAGGATATCAACCAGGACAATACGTTGAACGAGTATGAACGCTATTTCCAGTATAAAATCTCCATTACCCCTTCGGAACTGGAGGTGGGACGCAATTACATTACCGACAAGCGGACGGCTACGGTGAAACTTCGCAACGGCCGTCAGGAGGAGGTGACCTGGTATCAGTTCAAGATACCTTTGAAAGACGATTCCCGGAACAGCACCCATGCCCCGCGCGAGAATGTGGGCAGTATACAGGACTTCCGCACGATTCGTTTTGCCCGTATATTTATGACCGGCTTCGAACAGGAAACCCACCTCCGGTTTGCCACAATGGAGCTGGTACGGGGCGACTGGCGCACGTACAGCTACAGTCTTTCGGCCGGAAACGGAAATACCAATCTGCCCGCCGAAGGCGAACTGGACGTGTCGACGGTGAATATCGAAGAGAATGCCGGTCAGGTACCGGTCAATTATGTCTTGCCTCCCGGTGTTACCCGTATCATCGATCCGGGTCAGTCGCAGATTACCCAGCTCAACGAGCAGGCGATTTCGCTCAAGGTGCAGAATCTGCCTTCCAAAGCGGCACGGGGCATATACAAGAATACCAATATAGACATGCGCAACTACAAACGGTTGCAGATGTTTACCCATGCCGAGAAACTGATTGACGACAAATCGGCGTTGCAGAACGGAGAGCTGGCCGTGTTTATCCGGGTAGGTGCCGATTACCGGAGCAACTATTACGAATATGAAATTCCGCTCGACCTGACACCTCCGGGCTCATACAACACCTACAGTGCCGAAGACCAGAATGCCGTATGGCCGGCCCAGAACATGTTCGATATCCCCCTGTCGGCGTTGACCGATTTGAAACTCAAACGGAATGCCGCCAAACGGAGAGGAGACAACACGGTTAGCTATCTTACCCCCTATACGATGTATGACCCCGAACATCCCAAAAACAAGATGTCGGTGGTGGGTAACCCCAGTCTGTCCGATGTCGCTTCCATTTTTATCGGGGTGAGAAACAACTCTGCCACGGAGAAAGATGCTGTCGTGTGGGTCAACGAACTGAGACTCTCCGGGTTCGATGAGGACGGAGGCTGGGCGGCCAAAGCCAACCTGAACATGAGTCTGTCCGATGTTGCGACCTTGAATGTCGGCGGTCAGGTCGAGACGGTGGGCTTCGGCGGTCTGGACCAGAGCCTGACCGAGCGCCGCATGGAGAACTATTACCAGTACAACGTGTCCACTATGGTCGATTTGGGCCGTTTCTTCCCCGAAAAGGCCAACGTGAAGATACCGTTGTTCTATTCCCGTTCGGAGGAGATAAATACGCCCAAATACAACCCGCTCGACCAAGATGTTTTGCTGAAAGATGCACTGGAGGCGGCAGTTACTCAGGAAGAAAAAGATTCGATTAAGGAGTATTCGATAGACCGTTCCACCATCGAAAGTTTGAGTATATCGGGACTTCGGGTCGATATACAGAGCAAGACCCCCATGCCCTATGACCCGGCCAACTTTACGCTTAATTATTCGTATAACCGGCAAAGCAAAAAGAACCCGACGACTCTGTTTGAAAACACATACGACCATCGGGGCAACCTCAGTTATTCTTATACGCCCTATGTAAAACCGTGGACACCGTTCAAGTTTATCAAAAGCAAATCGAAGCACCTTAAGATTCTGAAAGATTTCGGGTTGAATTACCTGCCCAACAATATCGCATTCAATACCAATATTTCCCGTTACTATTACGAGCAGCAGCTGCGGGATTTGGACGAGGGTGCCGGTATGCAGCTGCCTGCCTCGATAAACAAGAATTTCCTTTGGGACCGGCAGTTCGGTATTCAGTGGAATAT
>JAFLRV010000216.1 GCA_022511245.1 Coprobacter sp. | reverse complement strand
GCCCATTGAAAAAGCGCTCAATGCACTGGACAACGGGTATTACCGGTTCCTTTCGTGGGCCGTCCTGCACCGCAAGACGGTAGTTGCCGGAGCGGTATTGCTTTTTGTAGGCAGTATGATGCTGATTCGGTTCATTCCCACCGAGTTCTTCCCCACGCAGGACAACGCCCGTATCGGAGTCACCGTAGAGTTGCCGGTAGGTACCCGTACCGAGATTTCCCGTGAACTGGCCCTCCGCATCGACAAGGAGTTCCGGGAGAAATATCCCGAAATCAGAGTCTCCAATTTCACGGTCGGACAGGCCGATACCGACAACGTGTTCGGTTCCATACAGAACAACGGTACACACATCGTTTCGTTCAATATCGCATTGGTCAGTGTAGGCGACCGTGAACGGGGATTGACCCAGATATGCGACATGATGCGCGAAGACCTGGCCAAATATCCCGAAATAAAGACCTATGAGGTGAATGCCGGAGGCAGTAAGATGGGTATGGCCGCACAGGCCGCCGTCGATGTCGAGGTGTACGGCTTCGATTTCGATGCGACCGACGCTGTCGCCGCCGAATTGTCCCGCCGTATGCTCACCGTGAAAGATGTCGCTGCCACCACCATTAGCCGCAAAGACTACGTTCCCGAATATCAGGTCGATTTCGACCGGGAAAAACTGGCCTTGAACGGACTGAACATCGCCACCGCATCCACCTACCTGCGCAACCGCATCAATGGCGCCACCGCATCCTATTACCGGGAAGACGGCGACGAGTACGATATCAAAGTGCGCTACGCCCCCGAATACCGGCAGACGATAGCCGATATCGAGAACATTATGATATACAATGCACAGGGACAAGGCGTGCGGGTACGGGAAGTCGGCAAAGTGGTCGAACGGATGTCCCCTCCGACCATAGAACGGAAAGACCGGGAACGAGTCGTTACCGTATCGGCCATACTGGACGCCAATGGTGTCATGGGAGAAGCCGTTGCCGGAGTGAAAGCCGAGATTGCCAAAATGGATTTGCCGGCCGGTGTCGACCTCGATTTCGGCGGTTCCTACGAAAACCAGCAGGATATTTTCAGCGACCTCACCATGTTGATGGCGTTGATTGTCATACTGGTGTTCATCATATTGGCCTCCCAGTTCGAGTCGTTGACCGACCCCTTCATCATCATGTTCTCGCTGCCGTTCGCCCTCACCGGTGTGTTTATCGGGTTGGCATTGACCCATACCCCGTTGAGTGTGATGGCCTTTGTCGGTGTGATTATGCTGGCCGGTATCGTGGTCAAGAACGGTATCGTGCTCATCGACTATACCATATTGAACCGTGAACGGGGACTCTCCGTCCGTCGGGCGGTGGTACACGCCGGAAAATCCCGTCTGCGTCCCGTGCTGATGACGACGCTGACCACCGTGTTCGGTATGATTCCGTTGGCCGTTGGGCGGGGCGAAGGTTCCGAAATGTGGCGTTCGATGGGTATGTCCGTTGCATGGGGCCTTTCCGTGTCGACCCTGATAACCCTCATTATCGTACCGGTGGTATATTGCATATTTGCCGGTCGGGGCATCAAGCGCCGTCGTCGCAAACTGGCCCGTATAGCCGCCCGGAAAGATAAACAAGAACTCTAATCCAAGAAACAGATGAAAGCAATATTTATAACATTCGACCAGGCCCATTTCGAGAAAATAATGAGTATTCTGGAACACAATAACTGTCGGGGCTTTTCCTATTGGGAAAGTTTGCAGGGACGAGGCACCGTCAAAGGCGAACCGCATTACGGCAGCCATGCCTGGCCCGGCATGAACTCCGCCATTATCACGATGGTCGATGAGGCCAAAGTAAATCCCTTGCTGGATTTGCTGCATCGTCTCGATGCCGAAACTCCGGCACTGGGGCTGAGAGCCTTTGTATGGAATATCGAAAACAC
>JAFLRV010000215.1 GCA_022511245.1 Coprobacter sp. | reverse complement strand
TTTCAAATCCGGCCGGCGTCCCGTTGTATCCGTCGGATATAATCATTTTGTCTTTGACGATAAGTGCCCCGACCTTTCGGCGGGCGCAATACGAATTTTCGGCCCAGATAAGAGCCATCTTGATATATCGTTTGTCCAATGTCAGCTGTTTGTCGTTGTCCATATCACTTATAATAAAAATCCGTGTTGGTTAGACCTGTTTCAATCTGGCCCGAAATTTTTCCAAAGGTAGTTCTTTTCCGTTAAAAATACATCCTTTTCGGGGAAATAAAACTCTTTTTTCAGTTAAGAAAATACAGACACAGAGAAAAATCGGGCAGGACAGCGCAGAAAAATCTCCGGTGAACTTTTCCGGATTTGGGCTGTTTCTATAAAAAAATATAAATAAGGAATGCTGTCAGTTTGATTTGGTGAGCCTGTCATAAGGCTGTCTTTTTGTCATATTTTGACCGGAAATTTTTTTTGGCATGAATTTGGTTAATTTGCAGATGATTCTCACAACATCGGAATCAGATTATTGTTAACACTAAAAATACACAACAATGAACATTAAACCTTTAGCAGACAGAGTGCTGATTAAACCGGCACCCGCAGAAGAAAAAACGATAGGCGGAATCATTATTCCCGATTCTGCAAAAGAAAAACCGTTGAAAGGCGAAATCATGGCAGTCGGTAACGGAACCAAAGACGAAGAAATGGTCGTTAAGGTCGGCGACAATGTGCTTTACGGCAAATATGCAGGAACCGAAATAGAATGGGAGGGCGATAAATACCTCATCATGCGTCAATCTGACATTTTAGCGATTATCTGATAACCCTGTAAAAAAATAAAACAATGGCAAAAGAGATTAAATTTGATATCAAAGCCCGTGAAGAGCTTAAAAAAGGCGTTGACGAACTGGCTAACGCTGTGAAAGTAACGTTGGGCCCGAAAGGTCGCAATGTGATTATCGAAAAGAAATTCGGCGCCCCCCATATTACCAAAGACGGGGTAACGGTCGCCAAAGAGATAGAACTGGATGACCCCTTCCAGAACATGGGTGCCCAGCTGGTAAAAGAAGTGGCCTCCAAAACCGGAGATGATGCCGGTGACGGAACGACGACGGCTACCGTTCTGGCACAGTCGATTGTTGCGGTGGGACTTAAAAATGTCGCTGCCGGTGCCAATCCGATGGATTTGAAACGGGGTATCGACAAAGCGGTCGCCAAAGTGGTCGAAGGCATCAAGGCACAAGCCGAAGAAGTGGGCGATGATTTTGCCAAAATCGAATCGGTAGCCCGCATCTCGGCCAACAACGACGGAGAAATCGGCCAGCTTATCGCCGAAGCCATGAAGAAAGTGAAAAAAGAGGGCGTTATCACGGTCGAAGAGGCCAAAGGTACCGACACGACGGTGGAGATTGTAGAAGGTATGCAGTTCGACAGAGGCTATATCTCTCCCTATTTCGTGACCAATACCGAAAAAATGGAGTGTGAAATGGAAAATCCGTTCATCCTCATTTTCGATAAAAAAATCTCTTCGCTCAAAGAGCTGCTGCCCGTGTTGGAAGCTACGGCACAGACCGGTCGTCCGTTGCTGATTATTGCCGAAGATGTAGACAGCGAGGCGCTGGCAACATTGGTGGTGAACCGCTTGCGCGGCTCTCTCAAAATATGTGCCGTCAAGGCTCCGGGATTCGGAGACCGCCGCAAAGAGATGCTCGAGGATATTGCCGTGCTCACCGGCGGTGTCGTTATCTCCGAAGAAAAGGGACTGAAACTGGAAGCCGCTACCATCGATATGCTGGGCCGTGCCGAAAAAGTAACGGTAAACAAAGAAAATTCGACAATCGTAAACGGAGCCGGCGACAAAGACGCCATTGCCTCCCGTGTAGCCCAGATTAAGGCTCAGATTGAAACGACCACTTCCGACTACGACCGGGAGAAATTGCAGGAACGGCTGGCCAAACTCGCCGGCGGCGTAGCAGTCCTCTA
>JAFLRV010000214.1 GCA_022511245.1 Coprobacter sp. | reverse complement strand
ACGGAATTGTATTGCCGTCCCGCTGTCGTTCTGACCTATTCGAACGGGCTGGTGACCGGTTCGGCCCGGTCGGTTCAGGGATTCGATATATACAAAGCCATTGAATCGTGCCGGGATTTGCTGGAAAATTTCGGCGGACATACCTATGCCGCCGGGTTATCGCTCAGAGAGGAAAACATTCCGACATTTATCGACCGCTTTGAGCAGTATGTGGCCGAAAACATCCTGCCGGCGCAAATGGCTCCGCAGCTCGACATCGATGCCATTCTCGATTTCAAAGAGATAACCCCAACCTTTTTCCGTACATTGAAACAGTTCAATCCGTTCGGGCCGGGAAACACGAAACCGGTCTTTTGCACATACAATGCGTATGATTACGGTACCAGCCGACTGGTAGGCCGGGAACTGGAACATTTGAAACTGGAGATGGTCGACAGCAAGTCGGAAAATATCATGAACGGCATTGCGTTCGGCATGCACGAATATCATGCCTATATCAAGGAGCATAAACCGTTCGATGTTTGTTATACGCTGGAAGAAAACAATCACAACGGAAATACCTCCATTCAGTTGTTGGTAAAGGATATTCGCCCCTCTCTGTAATAAGACGGACAGAAACCATGCACCCGGAAATAATTCACCGTATTTCCGGGTGTGTTTTCAAAGGATAAAAAAAATCAACGGATTATGCCGATTCTGCTGACAGGATGATTAATTTTATAACCCGAAACAGTTGCAATGCCGCAGTCGATACACGAAATATTGAAACAATATTGGGGATACGATGAATTCCGTCCGTTGCAGGAGGAAATCATCTGTTCCGTATTGGCCGGGAATGACACGTTGGGCCTGATGCCTACCGGTGGCGGGAAATCGATTACTTTCCAAGTCCCGGCGATGCTGTTGGAGGGGATTTGTCTGGTTGTCACCCCGCTGGTCGCTTTGATGAAAGACCAGGTCGACAATCTGAAACAAAAAGGAATCAAAGCCAATTATATCCATTCGGGCATGTCACGCCGTGAGGCGCTGATTGCTTTGGATAACTGCATATATGGCGGATATAAGTTCCTGTATGTCTCTCCCGAAAGGTTAAACACCGAGTTGTTTCGGGCCAAGCTGAAGATAATGCAAATCGCCCTGCTGGTAGTCGATGAAGCGCATTGTATCTCCCAATGGGGATACGATTTCAGACCTTCGTATATGCAGATTGCCGACATTCGGGAAGATTTGCCCGACATCCCGGTTTTGGCCCTGACGGCAACGGCTACGCCCCAAGTCGCCGAAGATATTCAGGAAAAACTGCATTTCAAACGGCCCAATCTGTTTCAGAAAAGTTTCGACCGGCCCAATTTGTCGTATATTGTCCGTTTCGGAGAGGATAAAATACAGCAACTGACCCGCATTCTGGACCGGGTGCCGGGAACATCCATCGTTTATGTGAGAAACCGTAAAAAGACCAAACAGATTGCTTCGGATTTACAACGGAGCGGATACGATGCCGATTTTTTTCATGCCGGACTATCTTCGGAAATCAAAAATGAGAAACAGCAGAAATGGAAAACCGGAGCGTGCCGAATCATCGTTTCGACCAATGCGTTCGGGATGGGTATCGACAAGCCCGATGTGCGGACGGTCATCCACCTCGATTTGCCCGATTCTCCGGAAGAGTATTATCAGGAGGCCGGTCGGGCCGGCCGTGACGGGAAACGGGCCTATGCCGTGATAATCTGGTCCAAAGCTGACAAAAGCAAACTGAAAAAACGCATCAGCGACACGTTCCCGGAGAAAGATTTTATCCGGAAGGTCTACGATTCGCTGGCCTATTTTTTGAAAATCCCGGAAGGAGAAGGTGCCGGAACCATGTTCGAATTCAATCTGAACCGCTTCTGCCATACATACGGCTATCCGGTATTGCCGACATTCAATGCGCTGAAAATATTGGAACAGGCCGAATATATCGTATTCACCGAAGAGATTGATTCGCTCTCCCGAGTAATGGTAACGGTCAACAAAGA
>JAFLRV010000213.1 GCA_022511245.1 Coprobacter sp. | reverse complement strand
ATGCCCATACCGTGAAAGCCTCCGCCGCCCAGAACGGAGAAATATGGCCCACCGAAGGCTATAACTATCAGTACTACCCCCCTCGTGGCGTAGGAAGCACCGATATATATCCCACCCACATCCGGAATCTGAAAATCTGGCTGCAGGGCCGCATCGACTATATCGAAAGCCAGCGGAACAACAATTTCGGGCTCTATTGATACCCGGAACAGAGATACACCCGTCGGCCCGCATCTGCCGGATGCGGGCCGATGACGTAAAAAAACAGCACAGTCTGTTTTTTTTTATTTCATTTTTTATACCTTTGCAGCGGTAATTATAAATCCAAATCCCATGAAAATCATTACGTTTCTGGCAGCCGGCTTTCTGACGTTCTCTTCGTTGGCAAGTGCGGCCGCATACAAAAGCATTATCGTAAACAAAAAGGACGGCAGCAAGGTCTGTATCAACATCAAGGATAACCTGAAGATAACCTGCGACAAAGAGACGCTGTATGCCACCGGCGGAACCTACGATTTCCAATTCCCCTTCGCCGAAATATCCGGCTGGTTTCACAACCCCGACTTGCAGGAAGAGGTCGACCCCAACCCGCCCGTAGGCATCAGTTCGGCCGAAGCCGAAGCCGTTGGTGTGGCGCAGATGGGCGACCACATTCTGCTCACCCGTCTGCCGGAAAACACGGTAGTCACCTTCTGTTCCGTAGAGGGAAAAATGATTTACAACAACACGACGGCCTCCGATACGCACATCGTGCCGCTGACACAACTCCGGCCGGGACTCTACATCCTCACGGTCAATCGTCAAACCACTAAAATCCTTGTCAAATGATGAAACGCATATATTTACTTTTTGCCCTTTTCCTCTTTTCGTCCGCTTTCGTGCAGGCACAGGAAACCGAAGAAAAACCGGATACCGTAAAGCGTGTCCCCGACAGCTGGATTCATGTTTTCCGCACCGAAAACGGAAAGATACGGGTGACCACTGCGCCCTCCGATTCGATAAAAAGCATCTATTATGCAGGTGACAACGGCAACTATTCCAAAATGATTTACGAATTTATCGAAAACGGCGAAGAAAAACCGGAATCTTTCGATATGGCCGAAATCGACAGCGTCGAAATCGGACCCAACGTGCCGCTGCTGATAATAACCACCGATGAGCCGCTGAAAGGCAACGAGATTCAGAGCAAAGATTATTTTGTAACCGCCACGTTCGAACTGAAAGGGTATGGACTGTACGATGATATAGAACCTACCCCCGTGTCGATAAAAGGTCGCGGAAATTCGACGTGGGCGCAGTTCCCCAAAAAGCCCTACCGCCTCAAATTTTCCGAGAAGGTGAAGATATGCGGCCTGACCAAAGCCAAAAATTATGCCCTGCTGGCCAACTACATCGACCCCACGCTGCTGCGTAACGCCATCGCTTTCAAAGTAGGCAAGATGCTGGACTTCCCCTATGTCAATTCCAGCATTCCGGTCAGGGTTATACTCAACGGCGTCGATAAAGGAGCCTATCAGCTGACCGAAAAGATTGGCATCAACAAGGCCAGCGTCAATATAGAAGAGACCGAAGGCATCCTTTTCGAACTGGATACCAACTACGACGAACCCTATAAATTTTATTCGAACTATTACCGGGTCCCGGTTATGCTGAAAGACCCCGATTTTGCCGAGCTGGCGGCCCTGCCCACCGTAGAGGAGACCGTCGACCAGATGTGGAGCCGGTGGAAAAACGATTTTCAAGCCTTTGAGACCGCACTGAACAACAACCGCAACCTGACCGACTACATAGATGTGGAATCGGTTGTCGATTACCTTTTCGTGTACAACCTGACCGGCAATGGCGAGCCGGGACACCCCAAGAGTGTATATATGCACAAGGATAGCATCTCCGGAAAATACAAAATGGGTCCATTGTGGGATTTCGACTGGGCCTATACCTTCGGCGGAAACTACGAAGAAGAAGCCCGCCCGTCGACCAATCCGCTTTTCTCCGGAAACACGGCCGGATGCAACTTTTTCAAGGCTCTGATTCAGAAAATACCCGATTTTATGGATATGTACCGGGAACGCTGGGACAATTTTCTGGAAAATCAACAGTCCGAGTTGTGGGCTTTTATCGACGAATATGCCCATACCGTGAAAGCCTCCGCCGCCCAGAACGGAGAAA
>JAFLRV010000212.1 GCA_022511245.1 Coprobacter sp. | reverse complement strand
CCGCTGGCTTTTGTGGCCGCCAAACTGGGACTGGGATACGGCCTGTTTGACCTGAACAACTCCGTTACCAAAACGACTTCGGCATTCTTCGAACCGGCGCTGGATTATATCGTATGCAAGATTCCCCGCTGGGACTTGGGTAAATTTCAGGGCGTAGACCGGGAATTGGGTTCCAGCATGAAATCGGTCGGCGAGGTAATGGCTATCGGCCGTACATTCGAAGAGGCCATTCAGAAAGGTCTGCGTATGATCGGTCAGGGAATGCACGGTTTTGTCGGAAACAAAGAACTGGTTATCCAGGACATCGACAAAGCATTGCGGGAACCGACCGACAAACGGATATTCGTCATATCCAAAGCATTCCGGCAGGGATATACGGTAGACCAGATCCACGATCTGACCCGTATCGACAAATGGTTCTTGCAGAAACTGTACAATATTATCCAGACTGCTGTCCGGCTCGAATCTCTCCACCGAATTGATGAACTGTCGGACGAATTGCTGCGGACAGCCAAAATGCAGGGATTTTCCGATTTCCAGATAGGACGGGCGATATTGAAAGAGAATATGGCCGATGCCGAAACCGCCATTATGGATATCCGTAACCTGCGCAAAGCCAAAGGAATCGTGCCGGTTGTCAAACAGATAGACACGCTGGCAGCCGAATATCCGGCACAAACCAATTACCTGTATCTGACCTATAACGGGACAGAAAACGATGTCGATTATCTGGGCGACCGCCGGTCTGTTATCGTTTTGGGTTCCGGCGCCTACCGAATCGGCAGTTCGGTGGAGTTTGACTGGTGCAGCGTAAATGCCTTGAATACCATTCGGAAAGAGGGATGGCGTTCGGTCATGATTAACTACAATCCCGAGACCGTCTCGACCGACTATGACATGTGCGACCGGCTCTATTTCGATGAACTGACTTTCGAACGGGTCATGGACATCATCGAGATGGAGAATCCGCACGGCGTTATTCTGTCGACCGGCGGCCAGATTCCCAATAATCTGGCGACACGGCTTGACGAACAGCAGGTTAACATCTTGGGAACTTCGGCCCAGTCGATAGACAATGCCGAAGACCGGCATAAGTTCTCGTCTATGCTCGACCGGTTGGGAATAGACCAGCCCCGTTGGAGGGAATTAAGCACGCTGGACGATATTTTCGATTTTGTCAACGAAGTCGGTTATCCGGTTTTGGTTCGCCCCTCGTATGTCCTGTCGGGCGCTGCGATGAACGTGTGCTCCAACGACACGGAATTGAAACAGTTCCTGCAACTGGCGGCCAATGTGTCGAAAAAACATCCGGTTGTCGTCAGTGAGTTCATACAGCATGCCAAAGAAATCGAAATGGATGCGGTTGCCCGTGACGGAGAGGTCATCATGTATGCCATATCGGAACACATCGAGTTTGCGGGTGTACATTCGGGCGATGCGACCATCCAGTTCCCGCCTCAGAAACTGTATGTCGAAACCGTGCGCCGGATAAAGAAAATTGCCGGACAGATTGCCGGAGAATTGAAGATATCGGGTCCGTTCAACATCCAGTTCCTGGCCAAAAACAACGATATCAAGGTTATCGAGTGCAACCTCCGGGCTTCCCGCAGTTTCCCGTTCGTATCGAAAGTATTGAAAATAAACTTTATCGAACTGGCCACGAAAGTAATGATGGGATTACCGGTGGAGAAACCGCACAAAAACGAATTCGACCTGGATTATGTCGGAATCAAGGCGTCCCAGTTCTCGTTCTCCCGTTTGCAGAAAGCCGACCCGGTGTTGGGCGTAGATATGGCTTCGACCGGAGAGGTCGGCTGTATCGGGGAAGATACGTACGAAGCCGTATTGAAATCGATGTTGTCCGTCGGGTATGCCATACCGCAGAAAAACATTCTGCTGTCGACCGGTGCGACCAAACAAAAAACCGACATGCTCGATGCGGCCATTCTGCTGCATAACAAAGGATACAAATTGTTTGCCACCGGAGGAACTCAGCAATTTCTGGCCGACAACGGCATCCCGTCGACACGGGTGTACTGGCCCAGCGAGACAGGACAGCTGCCGCAGGCGTTGGACATGATTCACAACAAAGAAATCGATTTTGTGGTGAATATTCCCAAGAATCTGACACAGGCCGAGCTGGACAACGGATATAAAATACGCCGGGCGGCCATCGACTTCAATATCCCGCTGATTACCA
>JAFLRV010000211.1 GCA_022511245.1 Coprobacter sp. | reverse complement strand
CAATGGAAGAGGATTACATCTATTATTTCAAAAAACCGAAACCGACCCCCGAATTTACTTCTTTCCATATAAATATCCGGGAATCGAGTAAAATCACATCGCACTTCCAGCCTCCCAGCCTGATAAATCCATTGCCTATGGATTTCGCCTTTATGAGCATATTTTCACCCTACACCGCCCAATGCTGCGGCGATTTCGACCGGTTGTTCGTTCCGTTCCGGGCGGTTGCCTCCGACGTGTACAACAAACGGCCGCTTATTCTGCAAAACGGAGATCTGGGCAATGCGGTAAGGGCCTCGATGAGTTTTCCGTTCGTATTCAAACCGATTGAAATAGACAGCATTCTTGTATATGACGGAGGGATTTACAACAATTTTCCTATCGATATCATGAAAAAAGATTTTGCGCCCGATATCATCATCGGAAGCAACGTCGCATCGGCCTTGAAAAAACCGGGCGAAGACAATTTAATGGGACAGGTGGAAAATATGGTGATGCAAAAAACCGATTACAGCATCGATGAAAAAGAGGGCATATTAATCGAATTCGATTTAAAGGAATTCGGGTTGCTGGACTTTCCCAAAGCCGACATCATCTACCGCATCGGATATGAAAAGACGAAAAATATGGCCGATTCCATTCGAAGCCGTATTCCCCGAACGGCCGATTCGGCTTGCCTTGCCCGACAGCGGGCGGCATACAAAAGCCAAGTGCCGGAACTGATATTCGACCAGGTATCGGTTAAAGGCGGCAACCATTTTCAGCAAAATTATATCCGGAAACAGTTTCCGGGACACGGCGAAAGACACACCTTCTCGACAGAAGAGGCCAAACAGGCCTATTACCGGCTGCTGTCCGATTCCAAAATATCGGAACTGATGCCGCATGCCGTTTACAATGATGATACAGGATATTTTACGCTCCGGCTGCAAGCCAGAATCAACGACAACATCCGATTCGGCATCGGCGGTTACATTTCATCGGGCAGCACCAATCTGATATATCTGGGAGCCAGATACCGGACATTGAGCCTTTATTCTATGGATATCGATGTCAACGGACAAATCGGCACTACTTATTCGGCCGGTACGGGCTCGATACGGGTCGACCCTCCCGGACGGATTCCGCTGTATCTTAAATTTACCGGAGCCATCGCCCAAATCAAATATTTTGAAAGCAACAGATTATTTTACCGGAATGACTCCCCTACATTCATCACTCAAACCGAATCGTATGTGAAACTGACACTGGGAACCCCGCTGCTGACTGCCGGAATCATCGAACTGACAGGCGGATACGGGGTGCTTACCGACAAATATTATCCGTCCAACGATGTCGATTACAGCCGAACCAACCCCGACAAAAGCCGCTACAAACTGCTGGAGGGGGCTGTGCATATCGAAAAAAACACGCTGAACAATTTTATGTTTCCCGTATCCGGCAACCGCATATCGGTAACAGGCTCCGTTCTGTACGGAACAGCATATTATTACGGCAGCAACGGCAACGAAACACCGATATGGCCGACCGACCAGTCCCGCCACGCCTGGATGCAGCTGACCAGTCGTGCCGACTATTATTTTCAGGCGGCAGCCCATTTCACGCTCGGCATGCGTTCCGAAATCGTATTGTCGGGCAAAAAGTTTTTCGACAACTACACGGCCACCATCATTCAGGCTCCGGCATTCACCCCCACCCCTCACAGTCAAATGGTATTCAACGAATCGCTGCGGGCGACACAATACATCGCCGCCGGAATCCTGCCCATCTGGAAAATCGCCAGCAAATTGCAGCTGCGCAGCGAATTTTACGGATTCGCACCTTTTTATCCCATCAAACGGGGCCCGGATGAAAAGCCTTATTACGGCAAGTTCATGCACTCGTTCGAATATCTCGGCGAGGTCTCGCTGGTCTATGACCTGCCGTTTGCCTCCGTGAGCCTGTATATCAACAAATACAGCTATCCCCGCAACAACTGGAATTTCGGTGTCGGACTGGGATTCCTGCTGTACAATGCCCGGTTTATCGAATAAATTCAACAGCTATATAACTGATTTATTGCATATAAAAATCGGCACTCACATTTTCAGCAATAAAAAGGGCCTATTTATTGCTTGCATAATTAAATAAATTGCTATCTTTGCAATCGCAAAACGGCTCCGTAGCTCAACTGAATAGAGCATCTGACTACGGATCAGAAGGTTACAGGT
>JAFLRV010000210.1 GCA_022511245.1 Coprobacter sp. | reverse complement strand
CGGCATCAAGGTTATCGAAAAGATGAACATCGAAAAAGCCGCTATCCTGTACGACGAAATCGACCGCAACAAACTGTTCAGAGGAACGGCTGCCGTTGAAGACCGCTCGATTATGAACGTCTGCTTCGTGATGAACGACGAATACAAGGAACTCGAAGCCGAATTTGCGTCGTTTGCCGCCAGTCAGGGCATGATCGGTATCAAAGGCCACCGCTCGGTAGGCGGATTCCGTGCCTCGATTTACAACGCTATGCCCAAATCGAGCGTAGAGGCTTTAGTTGAGACGATGAAAGCATTTAAAAAGAATCATTGATTCGGTGTAAAACATTTTTCGGACAGAACTATGAAAGTATTAGTAGCCACAGACAAACCTTTTGCCGCTGTTGCCGTAGAAGGGATTAAAAAAGAGCTGGACAACGCCGGCATCGAAATGATTCTCCTGGAGAAATACGGAGAGAAAAGCAAACTTATCGAAGCTATCGCCGACGTCGACGGTGTTATCGTGAGAAGCGACATCCTCGATGCGGAGGTGCTGAACGCCGCCAAAAAGCTGAAAATCGCCGTCCGGGCCGGAGCGGGTTACGACAACATCGACCTCGCCGCCGCTACCGCCAACGGAGTATGTGTCATGAACACGCCGGGACAGAACTCGAACGCCGTCGCCGAACTGGTATTCGGCATGGCCGTGATGATGGCCCGCAACGGCTATAACGGAACCTCCGGGACGGAACTGAAAGGAAAGAAACTGGGTATCCACGCTTTCGGACAGGTAGGCCGCAACGTGGCCCGCATCGCCAAAGGATTCGGCATGGAGGTGTATGCTTTCGACCCCTACTGCCCGGCCGAAGTTATCGAGGCCGAAGGAGTGACGGCGTTGACCGACATCAACGAGATGTATGCCACCTGCCAGTATATCTCGCTGCACATCCCGGCCACACCGGAGACCAAAAAATCGATTAACTACGACCTGCTGAACCGGATGCCGAAAGGCGCCGTGCTCATCAACACCGCCCGCAAGGAGGTTGTCGACGAAGAGCAGCTGGTAAAACTGATGGAAGAGCGGGCCGATTTCCGCTACATTTCGGACATCAAACCGGACAATGCGCCGGTGTTTGCCGAAAAGTTCGAGGGCCGCTATTTCTTCACCCCGAAAAAAATGGGTGCGCAGACGGCCGAAGCCAACATCAACGCCGGTATCGCCGCCGCCCGCCAGTCGGCAGGTTTCCTGAAAGAGGGAATCGACAAATTCCGGGTCAACAAATAAACCGCCGTCACGACGGAGAATCCATACCAAAACCGGGCAGAGACTGTCACATGTCTCTGCCCGGTTTGTTTGATGAATAGCCCCGGGAGCAATGTCAATCCGGCCAGGCCCAAAATCATGCCTGCACAACACAGGCGATACGGTAAATTTCTCAAATCATGATATAATTCTTTTTATGTATAGCGTTAATAATATGATGTTCACCGTTCTTGGTCTATGAACTCAAATCCGAAATCTTCCAGCCATTTACGGGCTTCCGGGTCTAGTTTTTCTGTATTTATCATTGTGCCCGTACCACGTATTTTGTGACGATTCTTCTCAGACACAGAATTCAGCACCGGTTCAATCAACTTTTCTTTCAAAGTAGTTTCTGAAACTATATAGTACCAAGAATCTATACCATATTGTCCGACGCTGGCCTTTAAAAACACCGTGTCGACCGATGCGGAGTCCGCAGATGCTGCAACCTGTGGATTTGCTTTATTTGTACCGAAATCGAATATCTGGTCATAGACATTATACCCAAACGTATATGTGGTATTGTGATGCGGGGTGTTGTCCTCTGGGAGTTTCGGTTCATCGTCATTTTTACAACCCGGAAGCAATGTCAATCCGGTCAGGCCCAAAATCATGCCTGCACAACACAGGCGGTACGGTAATCTCTTTTTCATCTGTTTCATGATTATTATCTGTCCATGACCCTCTATGGACGTATAATTACAAAAAAAGCGTGAGAGTCTGTACTATTGCCCTCCCGCATTTCGAGGCTCTCGCATTGCCCATCATCGTCGAAAGAGCAACGTCGAAGCCCACGCTTGTATGATAAAGAGTATGGAAACCACACGGACTCCACCTGTCTGCAAATCATACCACGAAGACATCTACCGCTGCCGATTCCTGACGATGATTAAGAATTTGCGAGATTCCGAAATGTCAAGAATAAGCGAAGTAAACGCTTTCTAAAAAATATGTCTGCCTACCCTCCCGCTTACCCCTACCGGGCTTCGACGGACGGCATGCGCTGCAAAGTTAGAAAAATTT